>JAZKTD010000068.1:0-13890 GCA_036625705.1 Salinivenus sp. | reverse complement strand
ACTCCGGCAAGAAGATGTCGTACTACGACCCGTGGGAGGAGGAGCGCTACACGCCGTACGTTGTGGAGACCTCCACGGGCCTCGACCGCACCCTCTTCATGGTGCTCTGCGACGCGTACTACGAGGAGGAGGTGAAGGGCGACACGCGCTCGGTGCTGCAGTTCCACCCCGAGGTGGCGCCCGTCCGCGCCGGCATCTTTCCGCTCACGGACAAGGAGGGCCTGCCGGACATTGCCCGCGACATCGAGGCCGACCTGAACCAGCACTTCAACGTCCGCTACGACGACCGCGGCTCGATGGGCAAGCGCTACCGCCGCCAGGACGAGGCGGGCACGCCCTTCTGCATCACCGTCGACTTCGACACGCTCGACGACCAGACGGTGACGGTCCGCGACCGCGACACGATGGAGCAGGACCGCGTGGCGATCGACCAGCTCGCCACCTACATCTTCGACCAGACGCGCAACTGGACCCCCGAGAAATAGACGGGCCGGGCGGGATGGGGGAGGCCTACGCGGCCGACCGGACGATCGCGTCTTTTCGGGCCAGTTCGTCGATCCGTTCGGGGGAGCATCCGAGGCGTTCGCGCAGGACCGTGGACGTGTGCTCGGCGTAGCGCGGCGGTGGGGAAAGGGAGGAGGACGCCTCGTCGGGGTGGGGAAACGCGATTTGTCGGAGTCCCGACGGGTCTTCGGGGCCGGCATCGAGCGTCATGGCCTGGGCGGTCGATTGCCCGAAGACCGCCGGCACGTCGCGCACCACGCCGGCCGGAACGTTCTGTTCGCGGAGTGCCGTGAGGAGAGGACCGCTTCGAAATTGTCCGACGCGGGCCCCGAGACGGTCGGCCAGGGCGTCGCGGTGATCAACGCGGTCGGCGTTCGTGGAGAACCTGGGGTCGTCGGCCAGCTCCGGACACCCGAGAATGTCGCACAGCGCCGTGAACTGGCGGTTGGTCCCCACCGCCAGGACGATCGACCGGTCGTCGGCCGTGGCGAACGGGGTGCCGTACGGGGCAATGTTGGGGTGGGCCGAGCCCATGCGCTGCGGGCTGTGCCCGGCCACGAGCCAGTTGGTCGCCTGGTTGGCGAGGCCGCTCACCGCTGCCTGGAAGAGAGACACCGGCACGTAGGCGCCGCCCCCGCCTCGCTCGCGGTTCAGCAGCGCCACGAGAAGGCCCTCCTTCAGCTGATGGGCCGCCAGCACGTCCATCAACGCCACCGGCAGCTTCGTCGCGGGCCCGTCCGCAGGGCCGTTCATGTGCATGAAGCCGCTCTCGGCCTGAATGACGGCGTCGTAGCCGGCCCGCTCGCGGTCCGGGCCGTAGCCAGTGACGTGGCCGTAGATCAGTGCAGGATTGATGGCCGAGAGCGTCTCGTAGTCGGCGCCGAGGGCCTCGGCGGTGCCGGGGCGGTAGCTGGCCAGCACGATGTCGGCCTCCCGCGCGAGATCGTGGAGCAGAGCCTGCCCCGTCGCCGTCGACAGGTCGAGCGCCATCGACTGCTTACCCGTGTTGCAGCAACAGAAGTAAGCGGACCGGTCGTCGTTGTCCTCGGCATCGTCGACGTTCGGGGCCCGCCACCGCCGCGTCGCGTCGCCGTTCGTGCGGGGATTCTCAACTTTGAGGACCGTCGCGCCGAGCTCGGCGAAAAACTGGCCCACGCTCGGGCCGGCGAGGACGGAGGCGAGTTCCAGGACAAGGAGATCGTCGAGCACGGGGAGAGGCAGCTCTGCGGTGTTGGCGGGGGACCCTACGGTGCACCGGTCCATTGGCTTCTTTGAATCGAGAAGCCCCTTTCGGGTTCGACTGTCCTGAGACGAAATCTCTCCCCGATATGGCCGCCGAGTCTCCGTCGCCGCCGGGTCCCGATGCATGGGCGCGCTGGTGGAACCGGACCCGGTACCGGCTCTACGCCCCGGTCTACGACGCGCTGGCGTGGCCCATGGAGCGCGGACGACGGCGGGCCATCGAGTGGCTTGATCCCGCCCCGGATGAGCGCATTCTGCTGTCGGGGTGCGGCACCGGATTGGATCTCAAGTACCTCCCGGCCGGTGCGCAGATCACGGCCCTCGACGCGGTGCCGGCGATGGGGCGCCGCATACGCGACCGCGCCCGGGGGCTTGGGTTGAATGTCGACGTCCGGATCGGAGACGCCCACGCGCTGCCCTTCGCGGACGACACGTTCGACGTGGTGCTGCTCCATCTGCTACTGTCGGTCCTCCCGGATCCGGAGGCCGTCGCCGCCGAGGCGGCCCGCGTGTTGGCCCCGGACGGCCGCATTTCGATCTACGACAAGTTTCTGCCAGAGGGCACGTTGCCGTCCCCATTGCGACGACTACTGAATCCCGTGGCGCGAGTGCTGGTCTCCGACTTCAACCGACGGCTCAGGCCGATTCTTGTCGGAGCGGACCTGCAGGTCGTGGCCCACCGGAAGGCGGGACTCTGGGGGCTTTACACCGCCACCATTGCACGAGAGAACACCAGGTGACGCGGAGACTTGTGCTCCTCCGCAGCCCCGAGGCGATCCCTCCAAAAAGGAAAGCCCCCGGCCGGACTAGAGGAGTCCGACTGGGGGCATGAAGCCGCACCCGATCACAACTCGTTCCCGATGCGGGTCCGGACCTCATCGGCCGGCCCGCGGGGATCGGGGGGGCGGACGCCGGGCTACTGGATCTCGATCTGACGGCGTGTGCTCTCTTCCGTCTTCGGGACGGTAATTGTCAGCACACCGTCGTCGTAGGTCGCCTCGATGTGGTCGGCGTCGACGGCGTCCGGAAGCGTGAACGTGCGGTGGAAGGTGCCGACGGCGCGCTCCACGCGGACGAAGTCTTCGCTTTCGTCCGTTCGCTCGCTGCTGCGCTCGCCGTTCACGGTCAGCGTGCGGTTCTGGAGGTTAATACTGATGTCCTCCGCGCTCATGCCGGGCACGTCCAGGTGGAGGCGGAAGGCGTCGTCCGTCTCCACCAGGTCGGTGCTCGGCGACCAAACGGCAGAGGGGCTTTGGTCTCCGCCGTCGGAGCGCCCGAAGAACTGATCGAAGAGGCTATCGACCTCCCGCTGGAGGTTTCGAAGGGTTCGATTCGGCGTTTGGCGAGTCAACTGGGCCATGGGTCTCACCTCGTCCGGCGGACTTGTTCAACAGTGCGACGAACAGGTCGGCAATGACACAAGGCAATGTGTCCGTCGGGGACGTCGGTGATGCCCCGTCGTCCCCGAAGATTCCGTTCGTCATATTGAACAACACGTGTGCCACCCCGGCTCAGCCCCGATGAATCCCGAAACTCCGGCACCCGAGCCTGCCGCAGCGACAGAGTGCGGCTGCAGATCTGACACGCGGTCCGGTCGCGCCGGCCCCGCGGAACGCCCGCGGGGGGCGTCGACAGATCTTTCAGGATGGAAAGAGTTTCGGGGAATCGGAGACGGCCGGGGCGGGTAGAAAAACCACACGCATACACACCAATCCAGTCCCGTCCATGCCGTCGCGCACGCACGTCGTCTGGTACAAGCGCGACCTGCGGGTCGGCGACCACCGCCCGCTGGCGGAGGCCGCCGACCGGGGGCCCGTACTGCCCCTCTACGTGGCCGAGCCGTCCATCGCGGCCGGCGACGACTACCACCCGCGCCACTGGACCCTGATTCGGGAGGCGCTCATCGAACTCCGGGCCCGTCTCGCGAAGCGAGGGCAGCCCCTGGTCGTGCGGTGCGGCGAGATGCCGGACGTCCTGGAGTCGTTGCGTAAAGATGTGGGGCCCATCCACCTCTGGGCCCACGAGGAGACGGGCACCCAGCGCACGTTTGCACGGGACGAGCGCGTTCGTGACTGGGGTCGGGAACAGGACATTCCATTCACGGAAGTGCCGAGCCGGGGCGTCGTCCGCGGCCCCCACGACCGCGACGACTGGGCCGACCGGTGGGAGAAGGCCATGGACCGGCCGCTCGTGCATCCGCCCGAGTCGCTGACGCCGGTCGAGGACATTGAGCCGGGGCCGATGCCCTCCCACGCCGACCTCGGGCTCCGTCCGTCCACCGCCGCCCTGCAGCGGATCGGGGAGGCGGAGGCCCACCGGACCCTCGACTCGTTCTTCCGCGAACGGGGGCGCACCTACCGGCGGGCCATGTCGCGCCCCGCACCCGCCCGGACGGAGTGCTCACGGATCTCGGTGCATCTGGCCTACGGCACGATCAGCCTGCGACGGGTGGTCTACGAGCTTCGACGCCGCCAGGAGGAGCTGCGGGGCCGGAGCGGCCCGGACGTCACGGCGCGGCGCAAGGCGCTGAGCAGCTTCGACAGCCGCCTGCACTGGCACAGCCACTTTACGCAGAAGCTGGAGGATGCCCCCCGCATCGAGACGGAGAGCTACATTCCGGCGTTCGACGACCTTCGAGCGGATGACTGGGACCCGGCGCTCTACGACGCGTGGCTCCACGGCCGCACCGGCTTTCCGATGGTCGACGCCTGCATGCGCGCCCTCCGGACCACGGGGTGGCTCAACTTTCGGATGCGCGCGATGCTCTGCTCGTTCGCGGCCTACGACTGCTGGCTCGACTGGCGCCGCTTCGCGCCGACCTACGGCGGCCTCATGGCCGACTACGTGCCGGGGATCCACTACCCGCAGGTGCAGATGCAGTCCGGCACCACCGGCATCAACCGCGTCCGCATCTACAACCCGGTGAAGCAGGGCAAGGAGCAGGACCCGGACGGCACGTTCATCCGCCGCTGGGTCCCCGAGCTGGCCTCCGTTGAGACGACCGCGTACGTGCATGAGCCCTGGCGCATGTCGCCCATCGAGCAGCGGGCCATCGGGTGTGTGGTGGGGGAGGACTACCCGGAGCGTGTCGTGGATCACAATGAGGCGTACCACCACGCCCAGGACGCCATCCACGAGCTGCGGCAGCGTCCGGAGATTCAGGCACAGGCCGACACGGTGCTGGAGCAGCACGGAAGCCGGGCTTAGGGACCGGTGGAAGGATCAGGACCGCGTCCGGGATCACCGGATGGCCGTGCCGGTCCCCGGCGCGTCACTGGGGTGCGAGAAGCTGAAGTCCATGTAACGGGAGGAACCCGAACAGCCCCGAAAGATTCTCTACAGCGGTCTCCAAACGCCCACACCGTCACGATGACTGCTGCGCCGCACGTGTACTGTTGTTGCTGTCTGTCCTCTCGCGCGTGAGCCGCGTGGTGTACGGCCGACGCTGTCGCCTCCGCCCGCCGGCTTTGCCGGGGGCTTTTTTCGTTTTGTCCCGCTCGAAGAGGTTCTGCCCACCCATGAAGGCCCACATTCTCTACGAAAATGAGGACTGGATGCCGCCGCTCCGGTCGGCCCTAGACGACGCCGGCGTGCCGTACGAGGAGTGGTTCGTCAACGACGGACATTTCGACGTGACCGGCACCCCTCCCGAGGGCGTCTTTCTGAACCGGATGAGCGCGTCCTCCCACACGCGGGGGCACGGCCCGGCCGTCGAGCACACGCGGCAGCTCATCGCGTGGCTGGAGCGGCACGGACGCCGCGTCGTGAATGGATCGCACGCCTTCGAGCTGGAGATTAGCAAGGTGCAGCAGCACGCCGCGCTGGAACAGGCGGGGCTGCGGACCCCGGCCACGCGGGCCGTGGCAGGAGGAACGGAGGCGCTGCTGGACGCCGCGCAGGACATGCCCACCCCGTTCGTCACGAAGCACAATCGCGGCGGGAAGGGCCTCGGCGTGCAGCTCTTCCGCACCCACGAGGCGTTCGAGGACGCGGTGCACGCCGGGGATATTCCCACACCGCCCGCCCACATTACCCTCCTGCAGCAGTTCATCGAGGCGGCCGAGCCGTTCATCACGCGCTGCGAGTTCGTGGACGGCGAGTTTCTGTACGCGATCACGTCGGACACGAGCGACGGCTTCGAGCTCTGCCCGGCCGACGCGTGCCGCACCGACGAGGACCGATGCGCGGTGGACGGGGACGAGTCCCTCTTCGCCCTGCGCGAGGACGTGCCCGCCGCCCTCATCGACCGCTACAGGGCCTTCCTCAAGCGGGAGCAGATCGATGTCGCCGGCATCGAGTTCATCGAGGACGCCGACGGGCAGATCTGGACCTACGACATCAACGGCACGACCAACTACTCGCCCGAGGTCGAACAGGAGCACGACCTGAGTGGCATGGCCGCCGTCGCCGACCTCCTGAAGCGCGAGCTGGAAGCCGCCGCTACCGCCGCCGAACACGTCCCGTCTTAACCCCCCGCAACGCACAAACCTGCAACCCACCAACCTGCAACCCACCAACCCACAACCCATACCCGATGATCGACCTTGGCATCTGGCTTCCCATCTTCGGCGGTTGGCTCCGCAACGTGGACGACGAGGGCATGCCGCCCACGTTCGAGTACAACCGGAAGGTGGCGCAGGCGGCCGACGCCGCGGGCTTCTCGACGATGCTCATCGCCGAGCTCAACCTGAACGACATCAACGGCCCGTCGCACCCGGCCCTGGAGTGCTGGACCACCGCCTCGGCCCTGGCGCCGGTGACCGACGACATTCGCATCATGGCGGCCATCCGGCCCGGCTTTCGCGAGCCGGCCGTGACCGCCAAGATGGCCTCCAACATCGACCACATCTCCGGCGGGCGCTTCGAGATCAACCTCGTCTCGGCCTGGTGGGAGGAGGAGATGAAGATGTACGTCGGCGACTGGCTCGACCACGACGCCCGCTACGACCGCTCCGCCGAGTTCGTGCAGATCCTGAAGGGGCTCTGGTCGCAGGACCGCTTCTCGTTCGACGGCGACTTTTACACCATCGAGGACACGATCCTGGAGCCGAAGCCCGTCCAGCCCGGCGGCGTGCCCGTCTACGCAGGCGGTGGCTCCGAGGAAGGCCGCAACATGATTGCGACCCACTGCGACCACTACCTCATGCACGGCGGCACGGTCGACAAGATCGCGGGCGACATCGAAGACCTGCGCGGGCGCCGGGCCGAGAAGGGCCACGACCCCGACGAGATGAAGTTCGGCATGGCGGCCTACATGATTTGCCGCGAGAGTGAGCAGGAGGCCCAAGAGGAGCTCGACCGCATCACCACGGTGGACTACGAGGCGGAGGGCTTCGACAGCTATGACGACTTCGTGGAGCACTCCGAGCTCGACTCCGAGGTGGACCTGAAGGACTACTCGGTCTCCAACCGCGGCCTGCGGCCCGACCTCGTAGGCACCCCGGACCAGATCGTGGAGAAACTCAACGCGTACGCCGACGTGGGCCTCGATCTCGTGCTGCTGCAGTGCAGCCCCATGCTGGAAGAGGTGCAGCGCATCGGGCGGGAGGTTATTCCGCGGCTCAAGTCGACGCCGGTGCGGGGGTAGCAGAGACTACGCGTCGTCCGCGCCGTCGCGCTGGAGCACGTCCACGCCGAGGCGGTCCTGCAGCTCGTCGACCCGGCTGCGGCTTACGCTGACGCGCGTGTCGTCTTTGAGGCGCACGGCGTAGTTGCCCCCGCCCCCCCGCAGAACCATCTCGATTTCGTCGAGCCGGACGATGGCCGACCGGTGGACCCGCACGAACGTATCGGGGTCGAGGCGGGCAGCGAGGGTCTTCATGCGCTCGCGGATGACGTAGGTGTCCTCGCCCGTGTGCAGCTCCGCGTAGGAGCCGTCGGCGGTGATGTGAGTGAGGTCGTCGACGGGCACGATGCGGGCCTTGCCGCGGCCCTGCACCGCGATCCGCTCCAGATAGGGCTCGTCGTGCGGGCTCTCTTCGTCGAGCAACTCCGGATCTCGTTCGTGGAGGAGGCGAAGGAGCCGCTCGGAAACGGCCGCCTCCTGGTTTGCGATCTGCTCTCGAGCTCGTCGTAGGGCTTCCTCAAAGCGCTCGTCGTCGAACGGCTTCAACAGATAGTCCACCGCGGCGAGATCGAACGCCTTGATGGCGTACTGGTCGTAGGCCGTTACGAAGACAGTGGCGGGCATGTCGCCGGTCCCGATCTCCTCGATCACGTCGATTCCGTTCTTGCCGGGCATCTGCACGTCGAGGAAGACGAGGTCGGGGGCCTGTGCCCGGATGGCGTCGACGGCCGCGGGGCCGTCTTCGGCCGCACCCGCCACCGTAACCGTCGGGGCCTCCTCCAGAAGCTCGCGCAGGCGCTCGCGGGCCAGGGGTTCGTCGTCGACGATGAGGACGCGAAGGGGCGCGGCGTCGGGGGCCATGTCGAGTACAGGGCACTGATGGGACTTAGTCGGGAGGGGCGTCGGGCACGCGGGCAGTGGAGGCAGAGGTTCCGGACGCGGTGTACAGCGACGTACTCGTGTGGTGGGGCAGTCTGAGGACGGCCTTGGTGCCCCCGTCGGGTAGAGGCTCTAGGTACAGGGCCTGGTCGTCGCCGTACAGGCCCTCCAGGCGGGCCCGGACGTTGCGCAGGCCGAGCCCGTTCTCCTGCGAATCCGGCGGGCCTGGGCCGTTGTCCGTCACCGTCAGCACGAGCCTGTCGTCCTCGTGGCGACCGCGCACCTCGATGCGCCCCACCCCGCGCACCTGGCTCGCCCCGTGCTTGATGGCGTTCTCGACGATGGGCTGCAGGATGAGGTTGGGCACATGTGCGTCGCGGAGCGATGAGGGCACGTCGACTGCCGTGTCGAGCCGCCCTTGAAAGCGAATGGATTGGATTTCGAAGTAGTCGTCGAGGAACTCGAGTTCCTGAGAGAGGGGGACCTCCTGGGGGGCCTCCTCGTCGAGCACGTGGCGCAGCAGTTCGCTGAGGCGCGCAATCATGCGGCGCACGCCGGTCGGGTCGCGGTCCACGAGCGTGCTCACTGCGTGCAGGGTATTAAACAGAAAATGCGGGTTGAGTTGCATGCGGAGGGCCTCCAGCCGCGCCTCCGTGAGCCGGGCCTCCAGTGCCTCAGCGCGCTCCTCCAGCCGTTCGGCCTCCTCCTGCCGGGCCTTTTGCTGAAAGTAGTAGCTGCGGGCAAGGCCGGCCATCAGGATGACGAGGTAGACGACCAGCTCGTCGGTGAACCAGAATTGACTCAGCGACTGCACGAAAGCGAGGGGGCGCTCCCCCATCCCCGCCTCGACAGCGTCTTCACTCAGGTCCACCACGATGGATGCGGCGAGGGCGACGGCCACATGGATTCCCACGTTCCGCGTCACCGTCGTCCGGTCCGTATCGGTCGGTTCGACGACCGGAAGGGTCTTCGCGAACCAGAACACGACCGGGGTGAGGAGGCCCCATAGGGTGTATTCAAGCAACTCCCCCATCGTCCGGCCCCAGTGGAATTCGCCGGGTGCGTCGCCGAGAAGGGTCTGTCCGACCGAGAGCAGGGCCACAGTCGCCCAGAACGCGGCGATGAGGCCCCACTCGACCCGGCTCGGCGACGTGAAAACCGAACGGTCACGCATTTCAGAAAAGGAGTCGTGGGGAAGGAACGATCGAAGACACGATGCCAGGATGCTTGAGGGGGGGATGACCCGGTACGGTTCCGGGAGACGCCAGGAAGAAGAAGCGGACCAGAGGGAGCGGACGCGCCCTGCCGCTTCTTCAATTTGCAGGCGCGTGCCCTGAGACGAGAAATACCTATCGGTAGTCCCGGTCGCGTCCTCTTTGGTCGCTGTTCGAGCCCGAGCCGAAGTTGTACTGAAAAGAGAGCGAGACTTCCCGGGCGCCCCACTGCATGTTCGACTCCTGATACAGGTCCTGGTCCCGGTACCACATGTTTATGTTCGTGTCGTTGAGGAGGTCGTCGACGCGAAGGGTCAAGGTGCCGTCGCCCCCGAGCAGCTCCTGCTGAAGGGCCATCTCGGTGCTGGTAAACCGATCGATCCGTCCCTGCGGGGGAATGTCGCGGGCGGGCCGGTAGAACTGACTGAGCTCCAGCTGCAGGCCGTCTCGGAGCTTGCCCCGGACGCTGCCGCGGCCCGAGAACAGGATCGCGTCGTTGCTGAGGTCGGTGGTGACGTTGGAGCCGTCGGTGACGGAGCGATACACGTTGCCGCTGATCGTCCCCTCCAGGCGGTCGCCGACGTTGAAGGTCGTCACCAGCTCCGTGCCGTAGGACGTGCTACTGGAGAGGTTTTCGGCGCGGCGGACAATCACGGTTTCGCCGTTTGCGTTCGTTTCGCGTCGGCGCACCTCTTCAATCTCGTTGACGGTGTGGCGGAGGTACGGCGTCACTGAGACCGAGCCAACGCCCCACCGCTGGGTCATGCTCAACTCGAAGGAGTGGATGTATTCGGGGGCGAGGCCCGGATTTCCTTCCTCGCGGAAGGTTGGGTTTTCGTTGTCTTCGATGGGGTTGATGTCCCAGAGCCCGGGCCGGTCCACGCGCTTGCTATACGAGAGACGGGCCTGTTGCTTGGGGCTCGGCTTGTAGGTAATGAACGCGCTGGGGTAGACACTAACGTACGAACTGTTGGTGACCTCGTTGTCGCTGGAGAGGTCGAAGGTCGTGTTCACCGTTTCGGCGCGGAGCCCGGCCTCCAGCTGAAAGTCTCCGATCCCTCGGCTCAACGTGCCGTAGGCAGCGTGGATCAGCTCGTCGAACGTGAAGACCGTCGTCCGGCCTTCGTAGGTCTGGTCGCTGTCGAGCCGTCGCAGGGTGCCCTTGTAGCCGGTCTCCAGGGAGAAGGCCCCGAGGGGGCGCGAGTAGTCGACCTCCAAAGAGCCGTCCTGCTCGTCCTCGTTGACCACGTCGAGTTCCCGCTCGCGCGGAGAGGAGAGGCGCGTTCCGTCTTCGACGCCGTAGACGTTGTAGAGGCCGTCCTCGGTCTCGAAGTCCCGGTCGTACCGCACCTGGGCCTCCAGGCTGTGGTCCTCGGAGAAATCGTGCCCGAAGTCGAGCCGTCCGTCCACGCTCTCGTCGGAGGAGGAATTGTCCAGGACGCGGGCGTACCGGTCCGTCCGGTTCGGTGCGGTGGGGGTGCCGCCGGCGTATTCCCAGTAGTTCGTGACCCCGTTCTCTTCGTTGCGGCGGAGGCTGAGGCTGGTTTCGAGGCCTAGGGACGTGCTCTCCGCGAAGTTGTAGTCGACCTCCGTCCGGAAGGAGTGGGAGCGGTCCTGCTCCTCCTCGCGCCCGGTCTGGTCGACCCAGGTGTTCGATTCGTTCTGGGCAAACCGCTCGACAGTCCGGGCGTTGGTGTCCTCCTCGCTGTCGCGGCGGTGGGAGTAGGTGCCCACGACGCGCCAGCCGCCGGCCTGGACGCCCACGTTTGCGGAGCCGTTGCCGCCGTACCGGTCGTTCGCGTCGCGCTCGCCCCCGAGGGTGAGCCCCCCGTTCCACTTCGCCTCCAGGTCGCGGCTGAGCACGATGTTGATGATCCCCGACATGCCTTCGGGCTCGTACTTGGCCGAGGGGTTCGGAATGACCTCCACGCGCTCCACGGCGTCCGCCGACAGGCTCTCCAGGTAGCTGACGAGGCTCTGGCCCTGCAACGAGGCCGGATCGCCGTTGATCTGGAGCGAGACGCTCTCGTTGCCGCGGAAGCTGATGCTCCCGTCCATGTCGATTCGGATCGACGGCAGGTCCTCCAGCACCGTTCGGGCCGAGCCGCCGGCACTCAGGGCGCGCTCGGACGTGTTGTAGACGTTCCGGTCCGTCTCAACGCGGGCGGCGGGGCGGTCGGCCGTGACCTCCACCTCCCCCTGCTGGGTCGTCTTGGGGGCCAGTTGGATCGTGCCGAGGTCGGCGTCCTCTGCATCCCGGGCCGGGCGCGTGTCGGGAAAGCGCTGCGTGGAGTACCCGACAAAGCTAATGCGGAGGGTGTACGCGTCCACGGCCACGTCGTCGATCGAGAAGCGGCCCTCCGGCCCCGTCACTGTACCGGTGACGAGCGTCGAATCGGTCGCCGTTTCGGTCCACAGCGCGACCGTGGCGTTCTGCAGCGGCTCGTCCGTCTGCGCGTCCACCACCCGGCCGGAGAGGGTGCCGGTCGGCGTGTCCTGTGCCCGGGCAGGGGCCGTAGCGGCGAAGCTCAGGATCAGCACGGCGAGCGCCGCGCCGATTGCTTCAACACGTTGAGACCCCGAAGAAGGCCAGAAGCACATCGTGTGCATGAGGGCAATCTGGTTCGTCCACGTACATCTCGTTAAGGGAAGGTGGTATGTGCCATGAGGAGGCGGGACGAGGGATTCGGGTGGTTCTACGAAGTGCACGTGCGCGTCGCGGCCTGCATCCTCCGAGCGGCCCGCCGGATGAACGGCACGGACAGCACGATGAGTTGCATATTCTGATGTCGCTTCTGAGGTCGCGGGAGGCTCCATACAGGCGGAGCGAAAATCCTGTGTGTCATCCGCACCGGCGAAACGAGCGTTGGCGCATGCGTTCAACCCAGTCAGGGCGCATCGTGCCCACCCCACCCATGAACCTGTTGCCGTCGCATGTCTCCCATGAACCTTGCCGCCCTCGGTCGGGGGCTTTTGGTCTTTGTGGTCGGCGGCATGCTCCTTCCGGGGTGCCTTCCGTACAGCTGCCAGCCCCAGCCCAACGAGGCCCTGTACCCGAGCGACTCGCTGTCGCGTCAGGTGGCGGAGGAAACCCCCGCGGATACCTTGGAGCGGCGCTGGCAGACAACCGGGACGGAGGGCCATGCCCTGGCCCACCCGCGAACGGTTCGGTTTGTGCAAGAGGGCGGGCTGGCCGTGAGCGACGTGGAGCGCAACAGCCTGTTTCGCTTCGGGGCCGACGGGCGCCTGCTGCGCGAAGTGGAGGACGCTGGCTTCCGCACGCCGTACCTGATTGGGGCGCGCGCGGACACGCTGATCGTCTTCAACGCCGAGTCGAACCGCATCGACCGGGTGGTCGATGGTCGACGGGTCGGTCTGCCCGTTTCGTACGAGCGCCCGGCCCCGGAGACGCTCGTCTACATGCTGGCGACCGACACGACGATGTATGCGAAGGTCGTCGGGCAAAACACGGACTCGTTCGTGGCCCGGCTCGGGGCCAATGCACAACCGACGGCCCGGGCGCCGCTTCGGGGGCCCCACTGGCGATACGCCGGATTTCT
The DNA here is from genome assembly GCA_036625705.1 of Salinivenus sp. Taxonomy (GTDB): domain Bacteria; phylum Bacteroidota; class Rhodothermia; order Rhodothermales; family Salinibacteraceae; genus Salinibacter. The sequence continues at coordinate 925 of JAZKTD010000068.1, read as the reverse complement.
CCGAGCCTGGGGCGACACGCTGGTGAGCCTGTCGGGCTTCCGCCCCACAGTGGACCTGCTCCGGCGGGGCTTCCGGAATGAGGCGACGCCCGACAGCCTCGCGCTCGTGGGCTTCAACTCGCCGATGCTGGAGCGCCGCTACGCCTTCGGGCAGGGTGACGCCACGGAGGCCCCGCTCCTGAGCCCCGCCGCGGCGCCGGTCGGCGACACGCTCTTCGTGCTCAACCTGCGCCCCGGCTGGGTCCAGATCGATGCGTACGACCGGCGTGGGCGCCTGCAGCGTCGTCTCGTGGGGCGGAATGAGGAAACCAATCCCAACTTCTATCCGCTCGACCTTGACGCGCGCCGCACCGAAGACGGCTACGTCTTCGCCGTCACAATCCGGTCGCCGGAGGCCCGCCTGAAGGTGCTAGAGTGGCGGCCAGAGTCGCCTGGCAGTGCGGGCGGTCGATAAGACCCCAATGGGCGCTGCGGGCGCTGTCTCATTTCGCCCTCCTCAGAAGTAGTACCGGAGCCCGAGGCCGCCGCCGATGTCGGGCTCCGTCTCACGAACGAGCTCGAAGCGGGGCGTGGCCTGGATGTAGAGCTCGAACTGCTCGGCCAAGAGGATGTCGAGCCCAATCGTGCCGCTGATGCCCAGGCCCGCCTCCGACCCGCCATCGTCGTAGATGCCGACGTACGCCCCGGGGCCGACGAACCAGTGCACCGGCTGCTCCACGTTCTCGACCGCAAGGGGCTGTTCGAAGAGAGCGTGGGCGTTCAGGAAAAGAAAGTTGTCGAAGCTCCAGGCCGCGAGGAAGTCGTAGGAGGGACCGTCGGCGTTATAGATCTTGAGCGTCACGCCCGACGGCTCGCCGGCCTGGACCCCGAGTCCAGCGGCACCGGAAGTCCGTTGGGCCTGGGCGGGCAGCGCGCCCGCGCACAG
>JAZKTD010000067.1:0-13897 GCA_036625705.1 Salinivenus sp. | reverse complement strand
CCGCTCCGGCGCCGTCTCCATCACCTTCGACGACGGCACGATCAACCAATTTCGCGTCGCCCGGCCGCTGTTGAACGAGCGACGCCTCCCCGGCACGTTCTACATCGTGACCGGTGCCATTCCGGGCTCGGAGGCTACGGGGCGGTTCGTCGGCCGACCCGTCGAGGACATCATTGCGTCCACCGCCGAGGATGCGACTTCGAAGGAGAACTTCTTCGAGCGGGCCTCCGCCATCCGCTACCTGGGGTACGAGGGTACCTACCAGTACCACATGGAGGCGGGCGGGCTGTACGAGCAGGGCGACGTCCAGGCTGCCTACGACGTCATCGACGAGGGCTACCGGAAGGTCCGGAACGGTACCCACAAGGAGAAGGGAGATGACTGGTCCTACCCGCTCAGCCGGTACATGTACGAGGTGCTGGCGGTGGAGCCCGGCGTCGACCTGGTGACCTGGGACATGCTCCAGTCCTACGACGATACCCGCCACGAATTTGGGAGCCACACGATTACGCACCCGTACCTGGCGGTGATGGACGAGCAGAACATTCGCCGTGAGCTTCGGGAGAGCACATCGGCGATCCGGGCCCATCTCGGACGGGAGCACACCTTCACCGCGGAGCTGCCCTTCGGCACGAAGGACGAGCGGGTGATGTCGTACGGGCTCGAGATGTTTCCGGCCCTGCGGAATCGAATGCCGGCCCCGTACTACACGGAGATTCCGAGGGGCAGTGAGGTACAGCCGGGCACCACCCGCACCGCCTACACGATCTGGCAGCGCGGGCCGCTGTCGGACACGCCCATGACGGAGATGAAGCGGTGGGTCGACGTCACCCAGCAGAACGACCACATCTGGCTGGTGCTCGTCTTCCACGGCATCGAGGGCATCGGGTGGGAGCCGACCTCCCGGACCGAACTGGCGGAGTACCTCGACTACATCGACGCGCGGACCGACGACCTTTGGGTGGCGACCTACAAGGACGGCACGAAGTACGTGCGGGAGCGAATGAACGCGACGGTGTCGACGTCGGTGGAGGCGGACACCATTGCCGTCGAGCTCACCCATTCGCTGGGCGCTCGCTACGATCTTCCCCTCACGCTCCAGACCTACGTCCCGTCCTCCTGGTCGCGGGTGCAGCTGCGCCAGGAAGGGACCGAGCAGGCCCTCGAGGTGCGCACCGACGATGGGGGCACCTACGTCCAGTACCAGGCCCGTCCCAACGGCGCGCCGGTGCGGCTCACGGCCCGGTAGGCCGCGCGGGGAGCAGGCGCAGCAGGGACCGCGGCAAAGATTGCCCTGGCCGGGCGGAACCCAACCAGGGAGCCGAGCCCCTCAATCCCGGCGTCGACGCCTCCATCGACGTGGCCCGCCGTAGCACGAGTAAGGCGGTGTGCGGTGAGTGATCGCGGACGTCGAGGGGGCGAAGGGGCCGCAATTCGGGTCCCTCTCCGCGATTAGTCGTCTCCGCGGCCGTTCGGGGTCTCGTTTTACGTTTCCGGCCTCCATCGTATATTGCGGGGCAGGAGGCGCGGGTGCTCAGGCCCCTCCGGCCCCCACTGTCTGATCTACTGTCCGTTCAATTTGACGACCGCTCATGACTTCGTTCTTTCCGTCCGAGTCGCCCCGTGGGCTCGGGCTTGCCGTTCTGTCTCTCTTGATCCTGGCGCTGGTTCCCGACCGCGCGGCGGCGCAGGATCTGCCGCTCTCCATCGACACACCGGTGCCGGGCACCGAACAGTACAGCGATGACATCCCCCGCCCCGAGGAGGTCATCGGCCACACGGTGGGCACTCGCCATACGCGCCCGGCTCAGGTGGTGGACTACTTCGAAGCCGTCGCCGAGGCCAGCGACCGCGTGGCGCTGCGGTCCCACGGCCGCACCTACGAGGGACGCGAGCTCATCCACGCCGTCGTGACGTCGCCGGAAAACCACGGTCGCCTCGAGGAGATCCGGACGACGAACGTGGAGGTCGCCCAAAATCCGGCCGCCGTGTCGGACGCAGACCTCGAAGACCGGCCCGCGGTGGTGGTCATGGGCTACAGTATCCACGGGGACGAGGCGAGCGGGACGGAGGCCGGCATGCTGCTGCTGTACCACCTCGCTGCCGGGAGCGGGCCCGACGTGCAGGCGGCGCTCGACAGCGTGGTGACCCTCGTCGACCCGATGTTCAACCCCGACGGGCGGGACCGCTTCGTGGACTGGGTCAACGGAAATCGGGGGGAGGTGGCCACCGCCGACGAGCAGGACCGGGAGCACAACCAGCCCTGGCCCGGCGGCCGGACCAACCACTACTGGTTCGACCTGAACCGCGACTGGCTTCCGGTCCAGCACCCGGCCTCGCAAGGTCGCATCGAGTACTTTCATCACTGGAAGCCGCAGTTCCTGACGGACTTCCACGAGATGGGCTCCGAGGCGACGTACTTCTTCCAGCCCGGGGTGCCGAGCCGGACGAACCCGAACACCCCACAGCGGAACCAGGCGCTCACCGGGGACATCGCCGAGTACCACGCCGACTACCTCGAGCGCATCGGGTCGCTCTTCTACACCCGCGAGACCTACGACGACTTCTACTACGGCAAGGGCTCGACCTACCCCGACGTCAACGGCGCGGTGGGCATCCTCTTCGAGCAGGCCTCGTCGAGGTCCCTCCTGGCGACGACCGACAAGGGAGAAGTGTCCTACGCGTTTACGGTCCGCAACCAGTTTATGACCTCCCTCTCGACGATGCAAGGCGTGGTCGAGAACCGGACGGACCTCCTGCGCTACCAGCGGGACTTCTTCGCCGATCGCGACGAGGCGCTGTCGGACGTCGAGACGCAGGCCTACGTCGTCGACCGGTCGGACCACCGGACGCAGGCCCAGGCCCTCGCCCAGGTGCTGCGGCGCCACCAGGTCCAGCTCTACGAATTGTCGCAGGACGTGCAGGCTAACGGACAGACCTTCGAGGCGGGGGAGGGGTACGTGGTGCCCCTCGACCAGCCGCAGGGCCGCTTCGTGAAGGCCGCCATGGAGCGCACGTCGACGTACCCGGACTCCATCTTCTACGACGTCTCGACCTGGACGCTCCCGCTCGCCTTCGGGGTCGACCACGCCTCCCTCACCCGCGACACGGACGAGCTTGAAGGGGCGTCGTTGTCGAGCGTCGCCTACGACGGAGGGGCCGTCGAGGGCGGCCGGTCCGACTACGCCTACGTCTTCCGGTGGGACCGGTACTACGCCCCGCGGGCCGTCCGTCGCCTCCAGCGCAACGACATCCGCCCCCGGGTGATGACCGACCCCTTCACGGCGCAGGTGGGGGGCGGCACATCGTCCTTCAACCGCGGGAGCATCGTCGTGCAGGTGCAGCAGCGGGGCGTTGCCGCCGACAGCGTGCACGCCGTGGTCCAGCGCATCGCCGACCAGGACCATCTCCGCGTCTTTGCGGTGGATCAGGGGCTCACACCTACGGGCCCGGACCTCGGGGGGGCCAGCTCCGAAATTCTTGAGCGTCCGAAGGTTGCGCTCATCACCGGCGCCGGGGACGCCTCCGGGTACGGGGCCTCCTCCTACAACGCCGGGGAGGTGTGGCACCTGCTGAACGAGCGCATGAGTGTGCCGGTCTCCCTCATCGACATCGAGGACGTCGGGGAGATTGACCTCAGCCAGTACAACACCATGGTACTCGCAGGCGGCGGGTACAGCGGGCTGCCGGCCGACGCCGTCCAGGCCTGGGTGGAGGACGGGGGGACCCTCATCGGCATTCAGAGCGGGAGCGAGTGGGCCGTCGAGCAGGAAATGGTGTCCCTCGAAGAGCGCACGCTGGACGTCGACTCGCTGCTGCAGGATCGGCCGTACGCCGACCTCTCCAATTCCTACGGCGCGCAGGGGATTGGGGGCTCGATCCTCGAGGTGCGCCTGGACCCTACGCACCCGGTCGCCTACGGCTACGACGAGACGGTGGCGGCCTTTCGGTCCGGCACCACCTTCTACGACCCGAGCACCGAACCCGGGGCGAGCGTGGCCACGTACACGGACGACCCGCGGCTGAGCGGGTACGTTTCGGAGGAGCAGCTAGACCAGGCCCGCGGGGCCGCCTCCATCGAGGCCCACGAGATCGGGGCCGGACAGGTCGTCCTGTTCATGGACAATCCCAACTTCCGGGCCTTCTGGTACGGCACCAACGGGCTCTTCCTGAACGCGGTGTTCTTTGGGCAGCTCCTGTAGGTGAGGCGTGCCCGTCTGGGAGGTGCCCCCGGATCTGGGAAGGTGGGCGGCCGCACTCTGTGCGGCCGGGGGCCGCCTCGGGCCTCGGAGGTTCTTGCGACGGTCGACTCGGGGCACGACCAAAAAAACCCCGCTTCCTGCGTCGAGGAAGCGGGGCGCAGTGCGCTCGGGAGGATTCGAACCCCCGGCCTTCGGTACCGGAAACCGATGCTCTGTCCGACTGAGCTACGAGCGCAGCGAAAAAACGTCATAGGTATGTTCGGTCCGACCCGTCCAAATGTTCCTGCGAAGAATCGGCAAAGGGGCAAACCGCAGGGGGGACGATACTTTCAAGCCCCCCATTCCCAACCGACCTGGATCGAGCCATGGACGCACAGCCCGACGGGACGGACCCGAATCCCCGCTCCCAGCCCCCGACGCTTACCGATCGATGGGCCCTTGGCGGGGACCTCTGGCTCGACGGGCCGCTGGAGCGCCCGTCCCGGCGGAGCGCGACGTTCCACTTCGTGATGGGGGTGCTGGGCCTGGCAGGGACCTTCCTCCTCTTCCAGGTCCTTGTGAGTCCCCTGCTCCTGGTCCTCCAGATTGGCCTGTCGGACGGGGGGATGGCCTCCCTGGAGGCGATGGGCAGTCCCGAGAAGCTGCTGGCGAGCTACACCCGCGAGCTCATCATCAGCAACAGTGCGGGCCAGCTCCTGGGGCTGGCCCTGCCGACCCTGCTGCTGGCGCGCCTCCACACGACCGGGGTGTCCGGGTTTCTGCGCATCCGATCCGTCGACATTCGGCTCCTGGTGCTGGCCCTGATCGGGGTGCTGGGCCTGCAGCCGGTGGTGCAGTGGTTGGCGCAGCTGAACCAGGATCTTCCGCTTCCCGAGTCGGTCCGCCTGTTCGAACAGACCCAGATGGAGCTCATCCGGTCGGTGCTAGAGAGCGGGCTCGGCGTGACGTTCAACCTGGGCATGCTGGCGCTCGTCCCCGGGCTCTGTGAAGAAGTGCTGTTTCGCGGGTACGCCCAGCGGCAGTTCGAGCGGGCGACCGGACCGGTCGGCGGGGTGCTCCTGTCCGGCGTCATCTTCGGGGCCTACCACCTGCGGCCCTCGCAGCTCCTTCCCCTGATGGTGCTCGGCCTCTACCTCGCCTACCTGACGTGGCGGACCGGCAGCCTCTGGCCCGCCGTGCTGGTCCACATCACACACAACAGCCTCGCCGTCCTGGCCGCCGGCTACGCGCAGTCCCACCCGACGTACGACCTGGAGGCGATCGAACAGGCGTCGATGCCGTGGTATGCCGTTCTGGCCGGGTTCGCCATTGTCGGCGGCGTCCTCTATGTTTTGCATCCCCTTGCGCGACAGGTCCGCGACTCGACGTGAGCGGGCCGCCCCGCGCCTCCGCGCTGTTGACGAGACTGCTCCTCTGCCATGAGTACCTACGAGGATTGGGTGAGCATCTTTCGAACGGGCACCGACTACGAGGCCGACCTGGTGCGCGACCGCCTGGACGACAGCGGCGTGCCGGCGGTGGTCCTCACACAGCGAGACCACGCCTTCAACCTGAACGTCGGCGACCTCGCGTCCGTCCACGTGATGGTGCCCCCGGACCGGGCCGACGATGCGGTCGAGCTCCTGGAACAGCGCCTCGACGACGATGAGCTGGAGGAGGCGGCCCTCGGGGCCGACCCGGAGGCCCCGCCCGCCCATCCCCCCGACGAGGAATCGAAGCTCGACTCCGGGCAGGAGAAGATCGACATGGGCCCGCCGGACGACCCCGAGGACAACGACTCCGAGGAGGCGTCGTAGCCCTCGGCTCCGTCTTTGAGGGAACGGGAAGTGGTCCAGGGCCGTCGGCGTGGTCTCGGTACCGATCCGTGAGAACGTACGTCAACGATTTTCCGCGACAGTGGGAATCTCAGATCCCCTGGGCCGTGCATCGCCGCAAGCAGGGAACCGACGTTAGGAACGTATTCACGTATCGGTATTAGCGCATCGGAGGACGTTTGTGAGCAACAGCCTGCGACGCATTCTCACCGCCGTCGTGGCGGCCCCGATCGCTCTCGGGCTGGCGTACCTGGGGGGCATCGCCTTCGCGGCCCTCATCGCCCTCATCGGAACGGTAGGCCAGGTCGAGCTCTACCGCATGGCCCGCGCCACCGGCGCCCAGCCGAACCTCACCGGAGGCGTGGTGCTCGGGGCCCTCGTCGTAGCCACGTTCGGCTGGCCCGCCCTCTGGCCGCTGGCGGCCACCTGGCTGATCGTGTTCGTCCTCCTGGCGCCCTTTCTGTTGCCGCAGGAGCACTTCCTGCCGAGCCTCACCGCCACTCTCGCGGGGGCTGTTTACCCGACCGGGTTGCTCGGGAGCCTCGTGCTCCTTCGCACGGCCCGGTCGCCGTCGGTCTCCGCCGAGACGGCCTTCTGGCTCGTGGTGACGACCTTCCTGCTGGTGTGGGCGACGGACGTGTTCGCCTACTACGTCGGCCGTGCCTTCGGGACCCATTCCCTCGCGCCGACCATCTCGCCCAACAAAACCTGGGAGGGGGCCCTCGGTGGGATCGCGGCGGCCGGCGTCGTGGCCGTGGTCCTGCACGTCACCGTGCTCGACCTGCTCACGTGGCCCGACGTGGGGGCCCTCACGCTCCTCGGGGGCGGGATCAGCCAGATCGGCGACCTCATGGAGAGTCAGCTCAAACGGTCCACCGGGGCCGACGACTCGAGCGCCATTCTCCCGGGACACGGCGGGGTGCTCGACCGGTTCGACGCCATGGCGGTGGCGGCGCCCCTCATCTACCTGTACCTCCGGGTCGTGGTCGGCCTCTTCTAACCGGACGAGGGGAACGTGCCGTCCGCGGTCGAAGTTGAGGCTAACACGCCGGTTTGCTCACCATCGCGCTGCCTGCCATGGGGCTGTTTAGCTCAGGCCGGGGCCCCCGGGGATTCCGGTACAAGCCGCGGTTCTACGATTCCGATGAGGACGAGGCCGAGGAGCTGAAGCGTCGCATGCGGGCCCGGGGACGGGGCCGAGAGCGACAGAGCTCCCTCACGCTGGTCATTATGCTCGGGCTTCTGCTCCTGACGCTCTTTCTGTACACCGCTCTCTAACGAGATCCGCAGTCTCGCCGTGGCCGACGATTCCGCGCCGTCCGACGGCATCATCCACGTGATGCCCGATCGCCTCGCCAACCAGATCGCGGCGGGGGAGGTGGTGCAGCGGCCGGCCTCGGTGGAGAAGGAACTCGTCGAGAACGCAATCGACGCCGGCGCCTCCGAGATCGAGATTCTCCTCAAGGACGCCGGAAGCACCCTTGTGCAGGTGATCGACGACGGCTGCGGCATGAGTGCAGCCGACGCCGCCCAGTGCTTTGAGCGCCATGCCACGAGCAAGGTTCAGTCCGTCGATGACCTGCAGCGCATCCGCACCCTCGGCTTCCGCGGGGAGGCCCTCGCCTCCATCGCCGCGGTCGCGCAGGTGGAGCTCAAGACCAAACGGGTCGAGGACGAGGCGGGAACCCTCGTGCGGGTGGAGGGGGGCGAGGTGGTCGACCAGCGGCCCTGTGCCGTGCCCCCCGGGACCTCCGTGGCCGTCCGGAATCTCTTCTTCAACGTCCCGGCGCGCCGCAACTTTCTGAAGACGCCGGCGACGGAGCTGAAGCACCTGACCACCACCGCCCAGTTTCTGGCGCTGGCCCACCCAGACATCGCTTTTCGGGTGGAGCACGACGGGCACGAGCACTACGACCTGGCCGCCGCCACGGCCGAAGACGAGCACACGGCCCTCCAGACCCGCATCCTGGGCCTCTTCGGAGAGGAGCGGGCCGACGAACTGGTGGCGGTCGAGGATGCCTCCAGTGACCTCACGGTCCGGGGCTTCGTGGGCACCCCCTCGTTTCACCGAAAGACGCGGGGCGAGCAGTTTCTGTTCGTGAACGACCGCTACGTCCGCGACCGCTACCTGAGCCACGCGGTCAAGAAGGCCTACGGGGATCTGTTGCCGGACGGGGCCTTTCCGTTCTTTGCGCTCTTTCTGTCGATGGACCCCCGCCGCGTGGACGTCAACGTCCATCCGCAAAAGTCGGAGGTCAAGTTCGACGATCAGAGCGGCATCTACGGCTTTCTGCGGAGCGCCGTGCGGCGGGCGCTGGGCCGGGTCCACGCGACGCCGCAGGTCGACGACGAATCGTCTTCGTCGTCTACGTCGTCGGCGTCGAGCGACGACGCCTCCCGCACCCGGCCGAAACCGACCTCGTTCCAGCCCCGCCGCTCCGACGACGCGGAGAGTTCCTCCTCGTCCGGCGGCTCCCGCTCCTCAGGGCGCTCGGCCGGCCGGTCCCGATCGAGCCCGGATGGACGGAGCGGGGCGTCGCCCGGGGAGCAGTCCGACGCCCTCTACCGCCCGCCGGAGGAGCCCGACTCGACCCCTGATGCCGCTTCCCAAGACGAGGACGAGCCCGACGCGGAGGGCCGCACCCGCCGCCCTGTGTGGGGCCTCCACGACACCTACATCGTGACTCCCACCGACACCGGCATGATGCTGGTCGACCAGCGGGCCGCCCACATCCGCGTCCTCTACGAACGCAACCAGGCCCGTCTTCGCGAGGAGCAGGGGCCGTCCCAGCAGCTCCTCTTTCCGCACACCGTCGACCTTTCGGCGTCCGACGCCGACCTGCTCGACGACCTGCTGCCGGACCTGCAGGCCCTCGGGTTCGAGATTGGACGCCTGAGTGGGCGAACGGTGGCCGTCCGGGGCGTGCCCACCGACGTCCAGGACGGGGACGAGGGCGCCGTGTTGGAGGACCTCCTCGAGCAGTACAAGTCCGCGCAGGACGCGGTCCAGGACGATCGCCGCGACCGGCTTGCCCGAACCATGGCCCAACAGAGCGCCGTCCGGCGCGGGCAGCCGCTCTCGGAAACCGAGCGCCGGTCTCTGCTGCACGATCTCTTCGAGTGCGAGATGCCGTACGCCGATCCCACCGGCACCCCGACCCTCGCCAAGTGGTCCCTCGAGGAGATTGCCGAGCGCTTCTCGTAGACGACCGGAAATCGTCGCCGGATGGGGCGTCCAGGTCTGGCCCCTTTACGAATGCAACGACGACCTCATGGGACGCGAATTTGCCGACCGGGTTGCCGCGTTCATCGCCCGCCACGACCTCCTTCGCGACGGCACGGCGGTCCTCGTGGGGGTGAGTGGCGGCGTCGACTCGATGGTGTGCCTGTCGGTCCTCCGTCGGCTGGGCTCCGCGGTGCGGGCCCTCCACGCAAACTACGGCCTGCGAGAGGGCGCCGGCGCCGACGAGGCGCTGGTGCGACGCTGGTGCGCGGCCCAGACGCCGGCAATTCCGCTGCGGGAGGTCTCCCTGGACGCCGAGGCCCGGGCCGAGGTCCACGATGAGTCCCTCCAGGAGGCGGCCCGTGTGCTCCGCTACCGGGCGCTGGCCCGTCACGCCCACGCCCAGGACGCCGACGCGGTGGCGACGGGGCACCACCAAGACGACCAGGCCGAAACGCTGCTCCTGAATCTGCTGCGCGGCACCGGGCCGGAGGGACTGGCCGGAATGCCGCCCCGACGGCCGATGCGGGACGCCCCCGACGTGTCCCTCATCCGACCCCTGCTCGACGTGTCTCGGGCCGAGATCGAGGCGTACGCCGAGCGGGAGGGGATTCCCTGGCGGGAGGATCCGTCGAACCGGGACCCGACCTACGACCGGGCGCGCTTGCGGTCGAAAGTTATTCCGTTATTGCAAGAGCAGTTTCCGGGTGCCAAGGCAAACATTGCGCGCGCCGCGGGCCTGATGCAGGAGTACGTGGACGAGACCGTCGCGCCTGCTTTGAAAATGCGTCTCGAGCGGGCGTACGAGGACTGCGCCGCTGGGGGCCGCCTCCGGCTCGACCCGCTGCGGGACGAGCCGCCGGTCTGGCGGCGGCGCCTCATCCTCGCGGCCCTCGACCGCGCCCTGCCGGAGGCGCCCCGGACCGCGGCCGTGTCGCGCGAGATTGCAGCGCTTATCAACGCGCAGGTGGGGCGCCGGGTCGAGGTGGGGGAGGGGGCCGTCTGGCGGACGCGGGATGGTCTTCGGTTTCTTCCCGAGGAGGCGCACCCGGATCCGATCGCGCCGCCCGTCCCGGTGCCCCGGGAGGCGGACGTCTCGGTCCCGCAGGGGACGCTTCGGGTCGATCCGCTCGACGAGCGCCCCGAGACGCTCGAGGTCGGCACCCCCAACGTCGAGTACGCGGACGCCGACCGGCTCGTCGATCCCCTCGCGCTGCGAACCTGGCGGGAGGGCGACCGGATTCAGCCCCTGGGCCTCGACGGCCACGCGCTCGTCAGCGACCTCCTTACCGACGCCAAGGTGCCGCCCCACCGCCGGGCGGGCGTCTGCCTTCTCTGCACCGCCGAGCACCCGGCGTGGGTCGTGGGCCACCGTCTGGACCACCGCGTCCGCGTGCGGGCCCGGACGACCACCGTGGCCCGCCTCACCTGGCGGCCGCGTGAAAAAGCCTCGGACGACTGTACTTCGACGTAGCTCCCGCCTAGCTTTTTCTCCGCTGCGCTCACACCACCATCGGCCCACCGCTCATGTCCACGACCCGCGACCTGACCGACGCCCCCGTTCAGCCCGACGACGCCACGGTGTCCTACCGCGGCGACCGCTTTCGACGATACCTCGACGAGGGGCGGATCCAGGCCCGCGTCGCCGAGATTGGACGCCAGATTACCCGCGACTACGCCGACACCACGCCGATCCTGGTGAGCGTGCTGAACGGCGCCTTTATGTTCACGGCCGACCTCATGCGCGCCATCGACACCGACTGCGAGATCGACTTCATCAAGCTCTCCTCCTACGGGGCAGAGAAGGTCTCGAGCGGCGAGGTCCACGAACTGAAGAGCGTCGACGCGGACCTGGCGGGACGCGATGTCCTCATCGTCGAGGACATCGTGGACACCGGCCTGTCGATGGAGTTCATGAAAAACCGTCTGCGGGAGTACGACCCGGCGTCCCTGCGCGTCGCCACGCTGCTCCACAAGCCCGAGGCCACCGAGCCCGACCTGACCCTCGACTACGTCGGCTTCCAGATTCCCGACCTCTTCGTCATCGGCTACGGGCTCGACTACGGCCAGCTTGCCCGGAACCTCGGGGACATCTACATCCTCGACGAGAGCTAACCGCGGTCCCGTCGAGTGTTCTGCCACGCCGATCGCTCCTCGTTGTGCCCGACGCCTCCCCGCAGATCTTCGTCGCCTACACTGGCGGCACAATCGGCATGAAAGAGACCGATGACGGCTACGAGCCGGCGTCGGGATTTCTGCAGCGGCAGATGGCGGAGCTGCCCCCGTTCCAGGCCGACGACGTGCCGGCCTACACCGTCTACGAGTTCGACCCGCTCCTCGACAGCTCGAACCTGACGCCCGAGGACTGGCTCCACGTCGCCGAGGTCATCCGCGACCACTACGCGGACTACGACGGCTTTCTGGTCGTTCACGGCACGGACACGATGTCGTTCACGGCCTCCGCGCTGTCGTTTATGCTGCACCCCCTGGACAAACCGGTGATCCTGACCGGGGCGCAGCTGCCCCTCGCCGAGACGCGCACGGACGCCCAGAGCAACCTCCTCACGTCGCTGCTTCTGCTCGGGGCGTACCCCGACCGGCTCGCGGGCGTGCACCTCTTTTTCAACGACCGCCTGTACCGCGGCAACCGGACCACGAAGGTCAACGCCGACGCCTTCTCGGCCTTCGACTCCCCGAACTTTCCGCCGGTGGGCACCGCGGGCATCCACCTCGACGTGGACTGGAGCCTCGTGCCCGCCGCCGAGCGTCCGCCGCGCACCCCCGAGGTGACGGCCCTGGGCGGGGCGACGGTGTCGGCCTTCCGGCTCTTTCCGGGCCTGGAGGCGGAGCACCTCGAAAACGTGCTGGCGCCGCCGGTGCAGGGGATGGTCCTGGAGTGCTTCGGGTCGGGCAACGCCCCGTCCGACGACGACGCCCTCCTGGGGGCGCTGCGGCGCGGCACCGATCGGGGGGTGGTGATCGTGGCCGTTCCCCAGCCGCTGCGCGGCACCGCCGACCTGAGCGTCTACGCCACCGGGCGGGCCCTCGCCGACGCCGGGGTGGTGAGCGGGTACGACATGACGACGGAAGCCGCCCTCGCGAAGCTGTACTACCTCTTCGAACGGGGGCTGCCGCCCGACGAAGTGCGGTCGCGCGTCCAGCGGAACCTGCGGGGGGAGCTCACGCCCCCGGACGAGGTGCCGCCGGCCCTGGGCCGGGCGCGCCGTCGCCTGGCGCGGTACCGGTAGCACCGGCTCCACATGCTTCGTCGAGGGAGGAACGTCTGGAAATGTGGAGGTCTGGAAGTGTGAAGGTCTGGAAGTATGAAAGTGTGGAGGGGTGGAAATTTGGACGTATTTTTACTTCCATACTTCCAAGCATCCTTACATCCAAACCCGAATCCCGGCGGAGGATTCGGCATTACCCCTCCGGCACCGCGTCGACGTCGATGGCCACCGGCTTCGGGTAGCAGACGTACGGCTTCACGACAAACGTTGTGAGCTCCGAGATTGCGGCCGTGTCGGCCATCTCGGAGAGCTCCCGGCTGTTGCCCTCCCGGTCGAGGATGCCGATCATCTCCTGGGTGCTGTCGTAGGCGGTGTGGCGCGAGACGTCGACCGTCAGGTAGTGGCGCGCCGCCGCGGCCGCCTCCGACCGGGCCACCAACTGCTCCTCGACGAGCCAGTCGGCCACCTGCTGGCGCCAGTCCTCGACCTGCGGGGCGCTCGGCTTTCGCGGCAGGAACGTGACCCGGAAGAACACGCGGTTGATGAACCGGCGGCAGAGGTCCGCCAGCACCGGATCGTCGCCCCGCATCCACTGCTTGAGGCTGAAGAGGATGTCGGTGTCGTCGATCTGTAGGTAGTGGTCCCGCACCGTCGGGTCGCCGATCTGATCGGCGTGGACGTCATTCGACAGAAAGAAGAGGAGGGAGCGGGACCCCCGCTCGAGCCAGTCGGGTCGGGCGCCGGCGTCGAGGTGCTCCTGGACGCGGCGGAGGATGCCCCGCAGCAGTTCGTCGCCGGCCAGGACGGTCTTGTGCAGGTACACCTGCCAGTACATCAGCCGCCGCGAGATCAGGAAGTTCTCCACGGCGTAGATGCCCTTGCCCTCGATCATGATCTCCGAGTCGGGGCCGCCGTCGAGCGGCTGCACCCGCATCGTCTTGAGGAGCCGCTGGACGCCGACCTCCCCCTCGGCGACCCCGGTGTAGAAGGAGTCGCGGCGCAGGTAGTCGAGCCGGTCCATGTCGAGCTGGCTGGACACCAGCTGGTGGAAAAAGGGCCGCTCGTAGGTGTCGTCGAAGATCTCGAGCGTCCGGTCGAGGGCCCCGCCGAGCCGCTCGTTGAGGCGCACGAGCAGGACCCGGCTCATGTCCTCGTGCTCGAAGTCGTCGATGAGCTGGTGCTCGAGCGTATGGGAGAAGGCCCCGTGCCCCACGTCGTGGAGCAGGGCGGCGGCCAGCGCGGCGGTCTGCTCGTCCGGTGAAATGGGCGTTCCCTTTTCCGTGAGGCTGGAGAGGGCATCCTGCATGAGGGCCATCGCGCCGAGCGCGTGGTTGAAGCGGGTGTGCTCGGCGCCGGGAAAGACGAGGTGGCCCACCCCGAGCTGCCGGATGCGGCGCAGGCGCTGGACCTCCGGGGTCTGGATCAGGTCCA
>JAZKTD010000066.1:0-13935 GCA_036625705.1 Salinivenus sp. | reverse complement strand
TCACGAGGGCGCCCCTTCCCTCTCGCCCTCAGGCACGGCGACCGCCGCCCAGTACTCGTGGAGTCGTGCGTAGTAGACGTGCCAGGGCCGCCCCCCGTCGATCTCGACCGCGGCGGTCTCAGCCTCGGGGTCGACCGCGAGCCGCAGGGCCTTCGGCGAGGTGCGAAAGCCGGAGCGACGCGCCTTCAGGACTGCCTCCTTCAGCGTCCAGCAGAGAATGAGGGCGGCGTCGAACGCGTAGGGCAGACGCTCGACGAGCCCGCGATCCTCGGGCCGAAACAGAAAGTCGGCGATGCCCGGATCCCGGGGCTGGATCTGCTCCAGGTCGACGCCCACGGGATGGGGCGCGCAGGCCGCGAGGGCGTGGGGACCCGAGTGGGCGATTGAGACGTGCCAGGCGTCGGCGTCGACGTCGACCCCCCCGTCCGCGTGACGGCGCAGCGGAACGGCCTCCGGCGACGTGGAGAGCCGGCTGGCCAGAAGCTGCCGCGCCGCGGCCCGCCCGGCCAGAAACTCACGCCGACGGCTCCGGGCCCCGAAGGACTCGATGCAGGTCCGCTCCTCCTCGGAGATCCAGGTCCGCCAGCGCCGGGCCTCGACCTCGTCGTAGGTCACCGACCGCAGGTGGACCGTCGGCGGCAGCCGGGCCGAGAGGGCGTCGATCTGCATAGGGGCGTAGGGCGGCGAGGCATCACGGCAGAGCGGGGACGCCGACCCCGTCAGGAAGGAGGGCCCAGGGCCCGACCCACGTGCTTTTCCAGCGATCCCTTGATGTCGTCGATCACGTCGGCCCCGTCCTCGGAGTAGACGGAGATGGCGTGGACGTAGAGGTGCTTGGAGTCGGGCGAGACGTCGAGGCTCAGGGTGCCGGGGGTCAGCGAGATGAGGTTGGCGAGCACCGTGATCTCCCGCGGCGTCTGCACGTCGAGGGGGTATTCGACAATGGCCGGACGGATCTGAAGCGTGGGCTGCAGGGTGTAGCGGGCCACCTGCAGGGCCGAGACGACCAGCTCCCGGAGAAACACGACCAGGAGCACCAGGACCCGCCAGAGACGGCGGAGGGGCCGGCCCCCCTCGCGCAGCCGCCGCGCCTCCGAAGGGTCGCGGTTGTCGAAGAGCGGGCGGGAGAGGCGGAGGATGGCGGCCCCGAAGACGACCCCGAGCAGTAGATTGCCCAGGCTCAGGGATCCCTGCAGGGCCACCCAGATGAGCGTGAGGATCAAGATGCGAATGATCGGTGCAACCATGGGGACGCGAAATCGTGAGGGATCGATCGCGCCGTCCGGGGTCTACGCCCCCAGCACGGCCTGGACGTAGGGCGCGGGGTCGGTGAGGTGCCCGGCGGCCGTCTGCGCAAAGGCGAAGACGGGCTCGGCGTAGAGGCCGACGGCGAGGAGGACCAGCGCGAGGGCGACGACGGGCCCGTTCAGCAGGCTCTCGGTGGCGACGGAGGACGCCTCCCGCAGCGGGGACGTCTCCGTCTGCATGAAGGCACGCCCCCAGATCTGTGCCACCACCAGCAGGGTGAGCAGGCCCACGAGCAGCGCGATGGCCACCAGCACCCACTGCTCCTGCGCGAGGCCGGCCTGGACGAGGGTCAGCTTTCCCCAGAAGCCGGGGAACGGGGGGAAGCCCGCCAGTGAGAAGGCCGGCACGATGAAGATCGTGGCCAGCAGGGGCCGGTGCCGGTAGAGGCCGCCCATGTCGCCGATCTGGGTCGTGCCGGTCTCCCGCTCCATGAGCCCCCCGATGAGGAAGAGGCTCGTCTTGACCGGCACGTCCTGCAGCACGTAGAAGACGGCCCCGGCCAGCCCGAGGGTCGTGAAGAAGCCGAGGCCCATGACGATGTAGCCCATGGCGCTGATGACCAGGAAGGCCAACAGCCGGAGCACGTGCCGCTGCACCAGCGCCCCGAAGACGCCGATCAGCATCGTTGCCCCCGCCACCACGAGCAGCACAGCCTGGGTGTACCCGGTCGGGTTCGGAAACAGCAGCGTGAAGACGCGGATGAGCGAGTAGATGCCCACCTTCGTGAGCAGGCCCGCAAAGATGGCCGCGATGGGCGCCGGCGGGGTGTGGTACGACGCCGGGAGCCAGTAGTACAGCGGAAAGAGCCCGGCCTTGATCCCGAAGCCGACCAGGAAGAGCATGGCGATGGCCGGCCCCAGGCCCGCCTCCCGCACCGGCCCCATGTTCTGGGAGAGGTCGGCGAGGTTGAGCGTGCCGGTGAGGCCGTACAGGAGCCCGATCGCCGTCAGGAAGCTGGCCGAGGAGACGAGGTTGATGCCCACGTACTTGACCGCCCCGTCGAGCTGCGCCCGGTCGTTGCCCAGGACCAGCAGCGCAAACGAAGCGATCAGCAGCACCTCGAACCAGACGTACATGTTGAAAATGTCGCCGGTGATGAAGGCCCCATTGATTCCCATCAGCATCAGATGGAACAGCACGTGGAAGCCGAACCGCTCCCGCGCCGCGTCGAGGCCGGCCAGGGCGTAGACGGCCACCGCCAGCGCCACGAAGCCCGACACGCCAATCAGGCCCGCGCTGAAGTGGTCGGCCACGAGCGTGATGCCGAACGGGGCCGGCCAGTCGCCCATCTGGGCCGCCTGAATCCCGTGGGCCTGCACCTGGTAGACGAGCGCTCCTCCAACCCCAAACAGAACCGTGGCCCCCACCACACTGATGCCGCGCTGCAGCGCCCGCTGGTAGCGGGCGAGCAGGGCCAGCATGCCCGTCACGGCGGGGACGATGATGGGCAGAATGAGCAGCGTGTTCATACGACAAAGTCGGTGCGGGACGGAAGAAGCAGCGCCGCGGGGGCTCCGCGCGGCGGATTAGGCCGGGAGGCGCTTGGCGTCCTCGTGGACGTCGAGCGGCTCGTCGGGCTCGGAGGTGCGCACCTCGTCGGACTCGACGGTCTGGTTCGCCGCGAAATTTCGGTAGACCAGCACGAGCGTGAAGGCCAGGAGCCCGAAGCTGATGACGATGGCCGTCAGGATGAGCGCCTGCGGGAGCGGGTTCGCGTAGGCGCCCTCAATGACCGACTGCCCCTTCGGAATCACCGGCGGACGGGCCCGCGTGAAGCGGCCCATCGTAAAGATGACGAGGTTCACGGCGTTGCCGAGAATAATCAGTCCAATCACGAAGCGCAGGAGGTTGCGCCGCATCAGCAGGTAGAAGCTGGCGGCGAGCAGGACGCCCGCGACGACGGACACAATCAGTTCCATGGGGACAGCGCTCCGATGCATGAAAAACGAACCCGGGGGCCTACTCCTCGACGAGGCCCGGCAGCCGATCCTCGACGGAAAAGACCATGAGCAACACGGTCCCGACGACTACGAGCATCACCCCGAGGTCGAACAGGAGGGACGACCCGAGGTGCAGGTCCCCGAGCAGCGGAATGTGGAGGTCGAGCCAGAGGCCCGTCAGGAAGGGCCTGCCGAGCGCCAGGGCCAGGAGGCCGGCCCCGTAGGCAAGGGCGAGGCCGCTCCCCAGCAGCGTCTGCGGCTCGACCCGCAGCACCTCGCGGGCCCGCTCGACCCCCGCCGCCAGGGCGTAGAGGACAAACGCACTGGCCGCCACGAGGCCGCCCACGAAGCCGCCGCCCGGCAGGTTGTGGCCCCGCAGCATCATGAAGACCGAAAAGAGCAGCAGCAGCGGCACCAGGAACCGGACCGCGACCCGAAAAATGAGAGAGTAAATCATAGCGGAATCAGTTTAAACGCGGGGGCTCGGCGGTCAGGAGCCGCCGTCGGCGGGCGCCTCCGCCGAGGCAGCGGGCTCGGGCTCTTCGGGCGTCTCGTGGGCCCGGTTGCGGGGCATCCGCATCAGCACGTAGACGCCGAGGGCGGCGATGGTGAGGACCGTGATCTCCCCCATGGTGTCCACGCCCCGGAAGTCGACCAGAATGACGTTGACGATGTTGTGCCCCTGCGCCTCCGTATAGCTGTTTTGCGCCAGGTACTCGCTCACGCGCATGTCGAGGGGCCGGTTCACGATGATGCTCATGATGACGGTAACGAGGGCGCCGCACCCGAGGGCCACCGCCCCGTCCCGCAGGCGCACCCCGAGCGGCTCCTCTTCGCCGATGCCCGGCAGGTGCACAATGACGATGACGAGCAGGATCAGCGTCAGGGTCTCGATGGCGAACTGCGTCATCGCCAGGTCCGGGGCCCCGAAGAGCATGTAGATGAGCGCGATGCCGTAGCCCGCGATGCTGAGGGCCAGGATGGCCACGAAGCGCCCCTGCGTGCGCACCGCCACGAGGGCCGAGAGCACGATCAGGCCGGCGAGGGCCGCCTCGTAGTACGCAACGGAGCCCTCGAGGGCCGGCCACACCAGCTGCGCCTCAAAGGTGAGGCCGCCCCCCACGAACACGATGATCGACGTGAAGATCGCGAAGAGGTACCACCGGAAGCGGCCGTTCTGAAAGAGCTGCGTGATGCCCTGGCTGAACCGCGCCAGCCCGTAGAGGCCCCGCTCGAAGGTGCGGCCGGGCCCGTCCCCGAAGGCAACCCCCAGGCCCCGCATCGGGGCGCTGGCCTGGATCGTCTCCCAGGTTGCGTAGACGGTAAAGCCGAGGGCAAAGGTCACGAGGCTGGCCATCAACGCCGGGTTGACCCCGTGCCAGAGCGCAAGGTGCAGCTCGTGGGACGTCTGGAGGATGCCGGTCTGGGCGGCCTGCAGCACCGTGTGGTCGATGAGGGCGGGGTACACCCCGAACGCGAGGCCGAGCGCCCCGAGCACACAGGGCCCCAGCCACATGCTCGGCGGCGCCTCGTGGGGCTCCCGGGTAAACGCGCCCGTCCGCTCCCCGATGAAGGGCTTCAGGCCCACGACGAGGCCGGCCCCGACCAGCGCCACATTCGCGACGACCCCGGCGGCCAGCAGGAGAAGCGCCCCGGTGGGCGCGTGGAGGGCCGCCTCGTAGGTCGCCTCCTTGCCGATGAAACCCATCAGCGGCGGGATGCCGGCCATCGACAGGCCGGTGGCCACGGCCCCCGCCATCGTCCACGGCATCGCCGACCGCAGCCCGCCCAGCTCCAGCACGTCGCGGGTGCCGGTTTCGTGGTCGATGTTGCCCGCGACCATGAAGAGCCCGCCCTTATAGAGGGCGTGAACGACCGTAAACGTCACCATCGCCGTGATGGCCTCTTCGCCGCCCACCCCCAGCAGCATCGTGAGCAGGCCCAGCACCATCACCGTGGTGTAGGCCAGGATCTGCTTGAGGTCGGTGTACCGGAGGGCCAGCCAGGCGCTCATGACCATCGTAAAGCCCCCGACGATGCCGAGGGTGCCGGTCCACACGGCCGTCCCCCCCAGCACGGGACTCAGGCGCGCCAGCAGAAAGACGCCGGCCTTCACCATCGTCGCCGAGTGGAGGTAGGCGCTCACCGGCGTGGGCCCCGCCATGGCGGCCGGCAGCCAGAAGTGGAAGGGAAACTGGGCGGACTTCGTGAAGGCCCCGGCGCAGACCAGCACGAAGATGGCGAGGTAGTAGGGATGCGACTGCACGGTCGCGCCCATGCTCAGCATCTCGCTCATCTCGAGCGTGCCGGTCACCTGCGAGAGCAGGACCAGCCCCCCGAGGAGGGCCAGTCCGCCGCCCCCGGTCACGACCAGCGCCTTGCGGGCCGCCGCGCGGGCCCCCTCCTCCGTGTGGTAGAACCCGATGAGGAGGTACGACGTGAGGCTCGTGAGCTCGAAGAAGATGAAGAAGACGAAGATGTTGTCCGCCAGCACGAGCCCCAGCATCGCCCCCATGAACGAGAGCAGCTGCACGTAGAAGCGGCCCAGGAGCTCGTGGTGGGCGAGGTACCCCCCCGCGTACACGACGATCAGCGTCCCGATGCCCGTCACCAGCAGCGCAAAGAGAAGGCTCAGCCCGTCGAGGTAGAAGGACAGGGGCACCTCGAACGACGGCAGCCACGCCATCGACTGCCGGAGGGGCTCGCCGTGACTCACGGCGGGCACCTGCTGCACGAAGTACGCGAAGACCCCGAGCGGAAGCAGGCCCAGGATCCAGCCCGACGCCCGCCCGGCGACGCGGACCACCAGCGGGGCCAGGGCGGCGCCGAGAAAAATGCTCAGAACAGCAAACAGCATAGACGGGTCGCCGGGGATCGGGTGCCGGGAGGAGGAGGCGGTCAGTCAGTGCGAGGGGTGGGCGGGGCCGCGTCCGCGTCGGACTTGTGCTCCGCCACCGAGCGGCCGCCCTCTCGCTGAAGGTCGTCGTACCCGACGCGCCAGTCGTCGAACACCGTCCCCTCCCACAACGCGACGTTGCCGAGGTAGCCCGCCCGGCCAATCATGTGGGCCGACACCGGCGCGGTGAACAGCACAAACAGGAAGGCGACGAAGGCGCGCGCGGCGACGCTCACGTCTCCGAAGGCGACCGCGGCGGAGACCAGGATGCACCCGACGCCGAGGGTGCCGGCCTTCGTCAAGGCGTGCATCCGGGTGTAAAGGTCCGGAAGCCGGAGGAGCCCGACGGCGGCCACCATCATGAAGACCGTGCCCACCACCATCAGAATGCCTGCGAGAAGGGCGCTCATGAATCGACCAGAGCTTCTCCGGAGCGAACGCGCTCGATGTAGCGGGCCACGGCCACCGTGCCCAGAAACGCCAGCAGGCCCAGCACGAGGGCCGCGTCGATGAAGGTCTCCTCCCCCACCAGTACGGCGTAGGTGGTCAAAAACCCCATGGCGAGGTACGCCACGAGGTCGAGGGCCACGACGCGGTCGGCCAGGCTCGGGCCCTGGAGCACCCGGAAGAGGGCCCCCAGGATGGCGAGGCTCAGCGTGGCGAGGGTCACGTAGATGGCCCAGAGCAACGGGCCGTCAACGACGATCATGGTGGGGCCGATGGGGCCGGCGATCGGGGCCGAGGCGTAAAGTGCGGACGATATGGTAATGACATCCGGGCAGAGAGTCCAGTCCCGGGCGCTAATCCCCCTTGAAGACCGGATTTCGCCGGTCCCGATGCGAAGGCGGCATCAAGAAAAGGGGTGGCCGGTGGGGCCACCCCTTTCGGTGCCGTACGGGACTGGAGCGCCAGATCAAAGGCTACGCGACAATCGCGTCGAAGTTATCGCCGACGGCGTCCCAGTCGACGACGTTCCACCAGGCGTCCACGTAGGTGCCGCGCTCGTTCTGGTAGTTGAGGTAATAGGCGTGCTCCCAGACGTCGACCCCCAGGATCGGGGTCTGGCCGTCCATGAGCGGATTGTCCTGGTTCGGCGTGTCGGTCACGTCGATCTCGCCGCTCGGGTCGGCCACGAGCCAGGCCCAGCCGCTGCCGAACCGGCCAGTGGCGGCGTCCTCGAAGGTGCTCTTAAAGTCCTCGAACGAGTCGAAGTGTGCGTCAATGGCGTCGCCCAGGTCGCCCGTCGGCTCTCCGCCCCCGTCGGGCGACATCACGTTCCAGAAAAGCCGGTGGTTGTAAAAGCCGCCGCCGTTCTGGCGAACAGCCGTCCGGACGCCGGCGGGAAGAGAGTCGACGCCCGCCAGAAGCTCCTCGATCGAGTGGTCCTGCAGGTCGTCGTGTCCCTCGAGGGCGTTGTTCAGCTTTCGGGTGTAGCCCGCATGATGCTTGTCGTGGTGAATCCGCATCGTGCGCTCGTCGATGTGGGGCTCCAGGGCGTCGTAGTCGTAGGGAAGATCGGGAAGCTCGAAGGCCATGGTAGAGTTGGGGTTGGTTGGGGAGTGACTGCGGCGTCAATAGGGAACTTGCAATGGACAGAACGATCCGAAAATCACTTTTGTTTTGTGGATTTCGGGATCGTCATCTTCCCTTTGCTTGGGGCGAGTAGGGTTGTGTTCTTCTCCGGAAATACCGGCTAAAACGTGCGGAGGAGCACCGTCCCGGCCCACAGAAAAAAGGCGGCGTAGAAGAGGGCGCCGCCCCGGTGCCACCACTGCGCAGCCTGGTCGTGGCCCCGACGTGACAGCACGCGACCGTAGGCGCTGCAGCCTCCACCCGCCCCGATTAGGGCCAGCCAGGCGGCGTTCCGGTAGTCGCCGCCGTAAAGCAGCGCCCCGAGGCCCAAGGCCCACCCGGCGTAGAGGGCCCCGACGGCCGTCCAGTTCAGCGGCTCGACGCGAGAGTCGGACTCGGGCGCGCCCATGTGCAGGAGTTGGTGAGGTGTGAATTCAGGAGGTGCACTACGCGGGAAAGTGGACCACGACCTTCCCCATGCTCTCGCCGCTCTGCAGGTACTCGACGGCGTCGGGCACGGCCTCAACGCCCTCGAATACGCGGTCGTCGATGCGGATGTCGAGCACGCCGCTCTGCTGCATTCGCATCAGCTTCTTGACGTGGGGGCCGAAATGCTCGGCGAAGTGCGGCAGGAAAAACCCGTGGATGGAGGCGGACGCCGGGATCAGGGACGTGTAGATGCGCTCGCGCTGCACCGTCTCGGGGCCGTCCTTGTATTCGCTGACGTAGCCGATCGAGA
The DNA here is from genome assembly GCA_036625705.1 of Salinivenus sp. Classification (GTDB taxonomy): domain Bacteria; phylum Bacteroidota; class Rhodothermia; order Rhodothermales; family Salinibacteraceae; genus Salinibacter. Next base: position 5,480 of record JAZKTD010000066.1, on the reverse strand, counting down.
GCAGACGGCCGTGGCGGGCGAGATGGTCGACGCAGACGTCGAAGAGGGATCCGCCGACGGCCTCGTAGACCAGGTCGACGCCGTCGGGATACTCCTCCTCAAGCACGTCGGCCAGCGCTTCCTGCTCGTAGTTGACGGGCCGGTCGCAGCCCAGGTCCTCCAGGAACGCCACCTTCCGGTCGGTGCTGCAGGTGCCGACGACGTGATTGCCGGCCTGCTTCGCCAGCTGAACCGCGTACTGGCCGGTGCCGCCCGCCGCGGCGGTCACGAGGACCGTTTCGTCGTGCCGGAGCTCTCCTACCTCCGAAAGGGCAATCGAGGCCGTGAGGCCGCTCACCACGATGCTCAGGGCCTCGGGCGAGGCCTCCGGGACCTGAATGGCGTTGCTCTCGTGGACGAGATGATACTCCCGGTACCCACCTCCCAGCGTGCTGGTGACGACGGCGTCCCCCTGGTCCAGCTGGCGCACATTGTCTCCCACGGCCAGGACGATCCCCGCCGCCTCCACGCCCAGGTCGATGGGCAGGTCGCTGCTCAGTTCGTAGCGCCCCGCGGAGATGTTGACGTCCGTCGCGTTGACGGCGGCGTACCGGTTCTGGATCAGCACCTCGTGCGGCCCGGGGCGGGGGCGGTCCTCCGTGACGATCTCGGCGGCTTCCCGGAAGTCGGTGCTGAAGGAGGTGGCGACGAGCTTTCTGTAGGAGTCGGCCATGAAGCAGAGAGGGACGGCGGACGGCGAATGGTGAGGGGGCTCCTTTGACGCTATTCAGCGCCCCCCGAGGCGTTCCCTTCCGAGACAGGGGCCGCCGCCGACTCGAGTTCCACCCTCACCCCCTCGACCTCAGACACGAACGAGGCGCCGAGGGCCGTGGCGGGCGTGTGGGCCCCCACGGCCGGCGGCCCCGCCACGACCTGGGCCGCGGCCGCCACGGCGGTCCGGGCCGTGAAGGCGTAGGCCTCGGGCCCGCGCAGCCGGCCCACGCGGCGCTCGCCCTTGTCGTTTCGGACCGACGCCCAGACGCGGGTCTGTCCGCGCTCGCGGTCGGCGGCCGTCGGGGTCGGGGCCCACCGTTCCACGACCCGTTTCAGGAGGGCCTGGACCCGGGGCGCGCCGAGCAGGCCCTGCAGGTACCGGGTGAAGGGGAGCAACCGCCGGGCCCAGCCCGGGAGCGCCGTGTAGACCGTCACGTTGGGGATGCCGGTGCTTCGGCCGGCCGTGACCAGATCGCCCCACGGGATCGAGACGACCGTGCAGGGCCGGTCGCCAAACGACACCTCGCGGGAGGTCCACCCCGGCGGCACGGACACGACCTGGCCTGCGCGCCGAACCCGTCCCCCCTCACCCATCTGCTCGACGGCGGTCTTGAGCGTGCCCTTCGACACGCCGCCCTCCCCGACGAACGCAATTTCGAGGCTGGTGGCCGAGGGCATCTGCTCGGCGAGCATAGAGGCGAGGCAGTCGGTGGGCACCACGTCGAACCCCACTGCGGGGAGCAGCAGCGTGTCCCGCTCGGCCGCCGCCGCGTCCCGGTCCATCAGCGCCTGCAGCACCGGAATTTCACCCGTCACGTCGAGGTAGTGCGTGCCGGTGTCGAGGCAGGCCGACACCATCGGGGCACTGGTGCGCGCGAACGGGCCGGCGCAGTGCAGCACCGCCGGCACGTCGGCCAACACGGCGCGCAGCCGCTTCGGCTCGTCGAGGGAGACCACACGGCCCTCCACGTCGAGCCGACGGGCGAGTCGGTGGAGGGCCTGCTCGTCGCGACCGGCCAGTACGGGCTCGTGGCCCCGCTCGACGGCCCGCTCGGCGATAAGGGTGCCGGTGTACCCGTAGGCCCCGTAAATGAGGTAGGTCATGGTCGAGGAGAGACGTTCGGGAAGGGATGCGTCGAGTGGTACCGAGTCCGGCGGCGATTAATCCCGCCCCCCAGGATTTCTCGCTCTGCTTCCGATCCGACGCCGGCCTCGGCGCCGCGCGGCGGATGGATCCGGCCCGTCGCCCCCCGACTCTGTAAAAATGCGTGCATTCTCTCGCCCCTGGTTCCCGGCGCTCGAACCTTCCGGGCAAGGGTGGGTGCAACGACCGTCCTCCTGACTGAGCCTCCGCCCGCCCATGCCTGACGACCGGACCGCCTCGCCGCTCCTGCGCCTCGCCGACGTCGTGAAAACCTACCAGGAGGGGGAGGCCGAGCGGACCGTGCTCGACGACCTCTCGCTCGACATTGCCCGCGGGAGCTCGGTGGTGCTCATGGGGCGCAGCGGCGCCGGGAAGAGCACGCTGTTGAACATCGTGAGCGGCATCGACCTGCCCACCGCCGGCCGGGTCGTGATTGACGGCACCGACCTCACAGGCCTCTCGGAGACGGACCGGACCCTCTTCCGGCGAACGGAGATCGGGTTTGTCTTCCAGTCGTTCAACCTGATCTCGACGCTCACGGTCGTGGAGAACGTGCTGCTGCCCCTCGAACTGGGCGGGTCCGCCTCCGCCGATGCCCGTCGTCGGGCAGAGGCCGTTCTCGACCACGTGGGCCTCGGCGACCGCCTCGACGGCTTTCCCGACCGGCTCTCCGGCGGCGAGCAGCAGCGGGTGGCCGTGGCCCGGGCCCTGGCCCACGACCCGGTCTTTGTGCTGGCCGACGAGCCGACCGGGAATCTCGACTACGAGACCGGCGAGGAGGTCCTCGCCCTCCTCTACGACCTGGTGCGCGATACCGACACGACGCTGCTGGTGGCGACCCACGATCGGGAGGCCCTTGACCGGGCGGACCGCCTGCTCCACCTTCGGGGCGGCGTTCTGCACGAGGAGGTGCCGGATTTCCTCACGGACGCACCCGCTTCCCTCCCAGACCAGTCCCCGTCAGACCCGTGATCGGCGCGGGAGGACGGGAGTGTGTGGCCAGGGGGGAGCCCTCCCCACCGGGTCTGCACTCCTTCCCCCGCCACCCCCAGACGCCCATAGCACATGAGTCTTCTCCAGCGCTCGAGCCTCCGCTACCTGACGCGCCATCCGTGGCTGATGGGGCTCTCGGTCCTCGGCGTGGCGATCGGGGTGGCGGTGGTCGTGTCCATCGACCTCGCCAACACGAGCGCGGAGCGCGCCTTCCAGCTGTCGGCCGAAACGGTGACGGGCAAGGCAACCCATCAGATTGTGGGGGCGGGCGCGTCCCTCGACGACGACGTCTACCGCCGCCTCCGTACGGAGGGGGGCGTCCGGCCCTCCGCCCCCGTCGTGGAGGGCTACGCCTCGCTCCGGCGGGGCGAGCGCACGTTCCAGGTGGTCGGCATCGACCCGTTCGCCGACGCGGCCTTCCGCCCGTACCTGGGCACCGGCCCGTCCGGCGACCTCGACCTCGGGGCGTTTATGACGCAGGACGCGGCCCTCATGTCGGCCCCCACCGCCGAGGCCCTCGGCCTCGCCCCCGGTGACACGCTGCGCGTTCAAATTGAGGGCACGGGGCACGACGTCGTGCTCGCCGGGCTCATCCGCCCGGACGGCGAGCGCACCCGCCGGGCCGTGGCCAACCTGCTGGTGGTGGACGTCTCGACCGCCCAGCGCCTCTTCGACATGCAGGGCGCCCTGAGCCGGATCGACCTCATCATCCCGTCCGACGCCCCGGACGCGGCGCTCTCCCGCCTCCGCGCCGCGTTGCCGGACGGGGCCCGCCTCCAGCGGTCCGAGACCCGGACGCAGACCGTCGAGCAGATGACGCGGGCGTTCGAGCTGAACCTGACGGCGCTCAGCCTGCTGGCCCTCGTGGTGGGGGCGTTCCTCATCTACAACACGATGACGTTCTCGATCGTCCAGCGCCGCGGCCTCATCGGCCGGCTGCGGGCACTGGGGGTCACGCAGCGGCAGATCTTCGGCCTCGTGCTGGGGGAGGCCGCCCTCCTCGGCGTCGTCGGCACGGGGCTGGGGATCCTGCTCGGCATCGTGCTGGCGACGGGCCTCGTGCAGCTCCTGGCCCAGACCATCAACGACCTCTACTTCGTGGTCCAGGTCAGCGAGCTGTCGATCACGCCCTGGGTCCTCGCGAAGGGGAGCCTGCTGGGCGTGGGCACCACCCTCCTCGCGGCCATCCCCCCGGCCCGGGAGGCCACGAACGCCCCGGTGAGTACCGTACTTCGCCGCTCCGTCCAAGAGACGAACGTGCAGGCCCTCGCGCCCCGCCTCGCCGCGGCCGGCCTCGGCGTCGGGGCCCTCGGCGTGCTGTTGCTCGTCGTCACCGAGCAGAGCATCATCGTCGGCTACGCGGCGCTGCTCTGCCTGCTGCTGGCCGCGGCACTGGTGACGCCCTGGGCCGTGATGGGGCTGGCCACGGCCCTGCGCCCCGTGCTCGGCCGCCTCTTCGGGGTCCTGGGCCGCATGGCGGCGCGGGGCGTGGTGACGAGCCTGAGCCGCACCGGCGTGGCCGTGGCCGCCCTCATGGTGGCGGTGGCCGCAACGATCGGAGTGGGCCTCATGATCGACAGCTTCCGCGGGACCGTCGAGGACTGGCTCACCCAGTCGCTCCAGGCCGACGTGTACGTCCAGCCCCCGAGCCTCGTCTTCCGCCGCTCGACCGCGACGCTCGACTCGACCGTCGTCGCGCGCCTCCGGGGCCTCGACAACATCGACGGGGCCTACACCGTGCGGCGCGTGTCGGTGCAGTCCCGACAGCCGTCGGGACCGACCGAGCTCGTCGCCATCGAACCCGGCCCCGAGACGGCGGACGTGTACCGCTTTAAGGTCGGCACGCCGGAGGAGATCTGGCCCCGCTTCCGCTCCAGCGCCTCGGTCTTCGTCTCCGAACCCTACGCGTACCGCCACGACCTCGCGGTGGGCGACTCCGTGCGCCTCCAAACCGACCGGGGCAGGCACACCTTTCCCATCGAGGGGATCTACTACGACTACGGCTCGGACCGCGGCGTCGTGATGATGAGCCGGTCGACCTACGAGCGCTTCTACGACGACCGCGGCGTGTCGGGGATGGCGTTCTACGCCGCCGACGGCACGTCGGTCGACGCCCTGATCGCCGACATGCGGGCGGCCACGAGCGGACTGCAGGATGTGATCATCCGGTCGAACAAGGCGCTCCGCGAGACCTCGCTCCGCGTGTTCGACCGCACCTTCACGATCACGAATGTACTGCGCATTTTGGCGATTGTGGTCGCGTTCATCGGGGTGCTGAGTGCCCTCATGGCCCTGGAGCTAGAGCGCCGCCGCGAGATGGGGGTGCTCCGGGCCACCGGCATGACGCCGGGCCAGCTCGGGGGCTTCGTGACGCTGCAGACGGGCCTCATGGGCACCATCGCGGGCGTGCTGTCCCTCCCGCTCGGCTACGCCCTGGCCTACGTCCTCGTCTTCGTGATCAACAAACGGTCGTTCGGGTGGACGCTCCAGCTCACCGTCTCGGCCGACATCCTGCTTCAGGCCCTCGCCCTCGCCGTCGGGGCGGCCCTCCTGGCGGGCCTCTACCCGGCGTGGAGCATGGCGCAGGCCC
>JAZKTD010000065.1:0-14050 GCA_036625705.1 Salinivenus sp. | reverse complement strand
ACTTCGGGTGCGGCTCCTCGCGGGAGCACGCCCCGCAGGCGCTCATGCGCTGGGGCATCGACGGCCTCATCGGGGAGTCCTTCGCCGAGATCTTTGCCGGCAACTGCCAGGCCCTCGGGATCCCCACCGCCACGGCCGACCACGAGACCGTCGACTGGATTATGGAGCAGGTGGAGGCCGACCCCGCCCTCGAGCTCACGCTCGACGTCGAGGCCGAGACGGTCACCGTCGGCGACGAGACGGTGGACGTGTCCATCAGCGACGCCCAGCGCGAGGCGCTGCTCCAGGGCATCTGGGACACCACCGCCCTCATGAAAAGCTACATGGACGAGGTGCGGGACACCGCGAACAAAGTGCCCTACCTGAACGACTTCGTCGGCTGTTGAAGAATGGTGCCAAGACTTGACATCCGTATTGCGTAGTGCGCGGCGCTGTCGCTCTCCCCGGACGTTCGTGTGCGTTATCGTACGAACTACGGAATACGCGATACGAAATACGCAGTAGAAACTCTATCCTCCACCGCCTACGCCCTGCCAATGCCTCCCTCCTCCGAAAACGGGCACTCGTCGAAGATTCAAAGCCAGGACGTCACCGAGGGCCTCGGCAAGGCGCCGGCCCGGGCAATGTTTCGGGCGATGGGCTACGACGACGAGGACCTGTCCCAGCCCCTCATCGGCATCGCCAACCCGGCGGCCGACGTGACGCCCTGCAACGTCCATCTCGACCGCCTGGCCGACCGGGCGCGGGCGGGCCTGGACGCGGCCGGCGGCACCCCGATTGAGTTCGGGACCATCACGGTGAGCGACGGCATCTCGATGGGCACGGAAGGCATGAAGGGGTCCCTCATCTCCCGCGAGGTGATCGCCGACTCGGTGGAGCTGGTGGCCTTCGCCGAACGGCTCGACGGCCTCGTCGTCATGGGCGGCTGCGACAAAAACATGCCGGGGATGATGATCGCCGCCATCCGGGCCGACCTCCCGAGCGTCTTTCTCTACGGCGGCTCCATCATGCCGGGTCGGCATCGCGGCCAGGACGTCACGATCCAGAACGTCTTCGAGGCCTGCGGGGCGGTGGCCTCCGGGCAGATGACGGAGGGGGAGCTCGACGAGATGGAGCGGCACGCCTGCCCCGGCGCCGGCGCCTGCGGCGGCATGTTTACCGCCAACACGATGGCGTCGATCAGCGAAGCCATCGGGTTTGCCCCCCTCGGCAGCGCGAGCCCGCCGGCGGAGGCCGATGAACGGGACGCCGTCGCCCGCGAAGCGGGGCGCCTGACGGTGGAGGCGATCGAGGCCCGCCGCCGCCCCTCCGACTTCCTCAGCAAAGAGTCCTTCGAGAACGCCATTGCCCTGCAGGTGGCCGTGGGCGGCTCCACGAACGGCGTCCTCCACCTGCTCGCGATGGCCGCGGAGGCCGGCGTCGACCTCTCGATCGAGGAATTCGACGCCATCAGCCGGCGCACGCCCAAGATCGGCGACTTCCAGCCCGGCGGCCGGCGCGTGATGAACGACCTCCACGAGGTGGGCGGCGTGCCCGTAATCCTGAAGGAACTGCTCGACCACGGCCTGCTGCACGGCGACGCCCGCACGGTCACCGGCGAGACCCTCGCCGAGGCGCTCGACCGTGTGGATCCGCCCGCCATCGCGGACCTGGACGTCGACTACCTCTACACGGTCGAGAACCCGAAGAACGAGGAGGGCGCGATCCGCATCCTCACCGGCAACCTCGCCCCCGACGGCGCCGTCCTCAAGGTGACCGGGGCCGACGATCTGCACTTCGAGGGCACCGCCCGCGTCTTCGAGAGCGAAGAGACGGCCACGGCGTACGTGCAGGAGGGCCACATCGAATCCGGCGACGTCATCATCATCCGCAACGAGGGCCCGAAGGGAGGGCCCGGGATGCGGGAGATGCTGGGCGTGACCGCCGCCCGCGACGGCCAGGGGCACGCCGAGGACGTGGCGCTCATCACCGACGGCCGGTTTTCCGGCGCCACCCGCGGCATTTCGATCGGCCACGTGGCTCCGGAGGCGGCGGCCGGCGGCCCGATCGCGGCCGTGCGGGACGGGGACGCCGTTACGATCGACATCCCCGACCGCCGGATCGACGTGGCCCTCTCCCCGGCCGAGATGGAGGCGCGGCTCGCGGACTGGTCACCGCCCGCCCCGCAGTACACGACCGGCGTCCTCGCCAAGTACGGCGCGCTCTTCGGCTCCGCCGCCCGGGGCGCCGTCTCCAGCCCTCAGCCCGACGTCCCGGCCTCCACCGACGGATCTCCCTCTGCTACAGAGGCTTCCTAACGGGACGGGCCTCCCTGCGGACTGGTGCAGTTGGACGCGCTCGTGCTCCCCTTCTCCCATATTCCCGCTCCCATCCTCCTCCCCGACGATGACGGACACGGTTGAACTCTTCGACACCACCCTCCGCGACGGAACGCAGGGCGAGCACGTGACCCTGTCGGCCCGCGACAAGGTCCGGATTGCCCGCCGGCTGGACGCGTTCGGCATTGACGTGATCGAGGGGGGGTGGCCCGGCTCCAACCCGAAAGACCAGGCCTTCTTCGACGAGGCGCAGGAGGTGGACTGGACCCACACGTCCCTCTGTGCCTTCGGGTCGACCCGGCACGCCTCCCACCCGCCCGAGGAGGACCCGAACCTGCAGGCCCTAATCGAGGCCCAGACCGACGTCGTGTCGATCTTCGGCAAGTCGTGGCTCCTGCACGTCGAGCAGGCCCTCGGCATCTCGCCGGACGAGAACCTGGACCTCATCCGTTCGTCGATTGCCTTCCTGCGCGACCACGGCCGGCGGGTCATCTACGACGCCGAGCACTTCTTCGACGGCTACGCCGACGACCCCGCCTACGCCCTCCGCACCCTGGAGGCCGCCGCGGCGGCCGGGGCCGACACGCTCGTCCTCTGCGACACCAATGGGGGGTCGCTCCCGCACGACGTTCGTGAGGTGACGACCACGGTCCGCGAGGCGGTCGACGCGACCCTCGGCATTCACGCCCACAACGACGGAGGGTGCGCGGTGGCCAACAGCCTCGCCGCCGTCCGGGCCGGGGCCTGCCACGTACAGGGCACCATCAACGGCCTCGGCGAGCGGTGCGGCAACGCCGACCTCTGTGCGGTCATCCCGGACCTGCAGCTCAAGATGGACGTCGACTGCGTGCCCCCCGACCAGCTGGCCGAGCTCGCCGACCTGTCCCGCTTCACGAACGAGGTCGCCAACCTCGACCCCGACGACGGGGCCCCCTACGTGGGCCGCAGTGCCTTTACGCACAAGGGCGGCATCCACGTCTCGGCGGTCATGAAGGAGCCGAGCACCTACGAGCACGTCGCGCCGGAGACGATCGGGAACCGGCGGCGGGCGCTGGTCTCCGACCTGTCGGGCAAGAGCAACATCCGGTACAAGGCCGAGGAGCTGGGCATCGACCTCTGTTCGGAGGACGCGGCGCAGGCGGTCGAGCGCATCAAAGAGCTGGAGCACCTCGGCTACGAGTATCAGGGCGCCGAGGCCTCGTTCGAGCTCCTGCTCCGCACCATCCAGGGCGAGGTGCCGGACTTCTTCGCACTCGAGCGGATGCGGGTCTGGAGCGGCCAGGACGAGGCCGGCGACCAAACCGTGGAGGCCTCCCTTGCGCTGACGGTGCAGGACCAGCGCACCCTGGCCGTGGCGGAGGGCAACGGGCCGGTCGACGCCCTCTCCAACGCCATGCGCGACGGACTCGAATCATTCTACCCTCACCTCGACGCGGTGCACCTCACCGACTACAAGGTCCGCGTCCTCACGCCGCGGGACGGCACCGCGGCCACCGTCCGGGTCCTCATCGAGCACAGCGACGGCACGCACACCTGGAACACCGTCGGGGTCTCGGCCAACATTCTGGACGCGAGCTGGCAGGCCCTCGCCGACGGCGTCCGGTACTCCCTTCTCCACGCCCCGGACGCGGCGGAGACGGCCCCGTCCGAGATGGCCGCCGCCTCGCCCCAGGAGGAGGCCGCGTCCCTCTAATACCGAACCCTGTATCAGAATTTACTGCGTCGGTCGGCCTTCGGCCTCTGGTGGGGTTGGATGTGAGGACGTGTGGAGGTATGGATGCAGAATACGTCCATACATCCACCCCGACAGGGGTCGAGACATGCCCTTTCAGACGTCCACACTCGAACGGAGCATCCGGAGTTCGCATGGGCAGTTCCTCCGGGGCAGTCCCTCTGGGGCAGGGTGCCTGCCGCTACGCCGACTCGCGGGCGGGGGCCAGCGTCACCGCGTCGTCGGGCAACGAGTCGCCCGTCGTCACGTCCGTCTCGCCCATCGCCGGATCCGCCTCCTGGCGGCGCCGAACGGCGTCCCGCCACGCGTCGTTGAGCAACTCGTAGTCGCGGGCCTGCCACGGCTCGGGCACCCCCTCCACGCACTTGAACCCGTGCGCGACGGGCGACAGGCTGGCGCGCGGGGCACTCGACATCGTAAGGAGCTGCGACCGACCGAGGCCGAGCCGAAACTCCCCGTGGAGCTGGCCGAGGATGCAATGCCGCCCGTCGCCGAGCGCCAGCGTCTCGGCGTCGACGCGCCGGTACCACTCCGGATCGATGTCGTCGAGGTACGTGGCCCCGCGCCGTACACGCTCGCGGGCCTTCTCGGCGGAGAGCTTGTGGGGGTGGCGGGCCTGCCACCACTCTCGAATGCGCTCAAGCATCCTCAGCATAGAACGAGGTCGAATCGGGCAAAAAGGGGTGCGAATCTACGTACCACAGCGCGCCTCCGGAGATCCAACGCCGGCCCGCGATCGCGCCGGCTCCCCGTCCAGATCCTGAAATGTCCACGGCGGGACCCCCGCCGGGGGCCGACTATCCCCGGGCGTTGAGGGCCATGTCGACGAGGGCGCGGTGGGCGTCCTCCGGGGTGTGAACCGGCGTCTCAAAGTCGATGCGGCGCTTTGCCTCCCCATCAGCCATCGTGACCTCGAGGGTGATGCCGTCGGCGTCGATGTCCGTCATGCGGGCCGCCGTGGCCCCGGGCTCCCCGGCGTAGACCTGCGCGAACAGCAGCAGGTCGTCCTCGTGCTCCGCGTTCATGTGCTCGGTGATGCGGGCCGCGTCTTCCTCGGACAGAACGTGGTCGCGCTGCTCCATCGGTGGCGCCAGTGGCTTCCTGAAAGAGAGGTGTACACGTCGAGACAGGGCGTGTACGTGCTCGAATCGGCGTGTGTTGACCGCCCCCGAGCCCCAACCCATTCGAAACTCCTGTGGAGGCCGGAAGCATTTTTGGGGCGGATGCGTGAAAGACACCGATTCGTTTCGTTCTTCCCCCCAACGACACCCGTTCAACCATGGCGTACGACGTGGACGACTTTCAAGAGGACGTGATCGGGGCCAGCGAGGACACCCCGGTCCTCGTCGACTTCTGGGCCCCGTGGTGCGGCCCCTGTCGCCAGCTGAGCCCGGTCCTGGAGTCGCTGGCCGAGGAGCAGGACGAGTGGAGCCTCGTGAAGGTGAACGTGGACGAGAAGAAGGAGGCCGCCCAGGCGTACGGCGTCCGCGGCATTCCGGCCGTCAAGCTTTTCGTAGACGGAGAGGTGGTGGCCGAGTTTACGGGGGCCAAGCCCGAACACGCGATCCGCTCGTGGCTGGAGGACAACATGCCGAGCGAGTCGAAGAGCCGCCTCGAGGAGGCCCGGCAGGCCCTCGACGACGGCGACCGCCGGGAGGCCGAGCAGCTGCTGTGGCCGGTGCTCGAGGACGATCCGGACCACGACGAGGCGCAGGTGCTCATGGCCCGCGCCCTCGCGTTCAAGGACCCGACACGGGCCCAGGCGCTGGCCGAGGCCGCCGAAGTGGACGACCCCACGCTCCGTCAGGTGCGCGACGCGGTCCAGACGCTCACCCGCCTGCTGGAGTGGGACGACGACCCGGCCAATCTCCCCGAGGGCGACGGCCGCGCGGACTACCGGGCCGGCATCGAGGCCCTGGCCGACCAGGACTTCGACACGGCGCTCGACCATTTCATCGACGTGGTGCGCACGAACCGCGACTACGACGACGACGGCGCCCGCAAGGCCTGCATCGCGCTCTTTACCCTGCTGGGCGAGAAACACCCCACCACGCAGGAGCACCGCCGCACGTTCGACATGGCGCTGTACTAATTGTGGATTGGGGGAGTTGCGATGCGAGTGTTTCGCCCTGCTGTCTCGCGCTTGGATTCTCATGGCCACTCACCCGGAAGGGCTGCCCGACGCGGCCCGACACGTGCACACCGAGTCGCTGTCCGTCCGGTGGGGCGACCTCGACGCGGCGGGGCACGTCAACAACAGCCGCTTCTTCACCTACTTCGAGCAGGCGCGCGTCGGCTGGCTGGAGGCGGCGCTCGACGGCCCCTTGTTTGCCGAGTCCGGGCCCGTGCTCGCCGAGGCCACCTGCGACTTCAAGCAGCCGCTCACGTACCCGGCCACGCTGGCGATCGACGTCTACGCGACGCCGCCCGGCCGGTCGAGCCTGAAGACGATCTACGACGCGGCGCTCGCGGACACCGGCGAGCGGGTGGCCACCGGCACGGCAGTGCTCGTGTGGGTGCAGGTAGCGACCGGGGAGACAGTGCCCGTTCCCGACCTGGGCCTGCGGTGAGCGGGTGGGCCCATACCGTATCCTGTAGCAGGATTCTGGGCTGAATGGGCGGACGTGTGGAGAGATGGAGGCACGGTACGTCCACACATCCCTTCTTTCGGACATCCATCCCCGAACGAAGCGTGCACTCGAGGAGATCGAGTGCAGGCGGAGTTCGTACCAGAGCAGTCGTGCACGGTCACTCGGTGTCGAACAGGGCCTGCTCCTCCGGCGCCCGGATGTGGCGGGCCGCCGCGGCGACGGCCTCCTGCACCGCCGGGGCCTCGGCGTCGAGCCCGGCGTAGAGGGAGCCGTCCTGGAACGGCCCGACGGCCCGCACCAGGATCTCGGCGCCGACATGCACGGCGGCGTCCCGATGCTCCGCGTCGGTCCACAGGGCGTCTCCGGTCTCCCCCAGTGCCGCCCGGTAGGCCGCCCAGAAGGACGCCCCCAGCGCCGCGGCCGCGTCGGCGACGGCGGGCGAGGGCGCCCGGTGCCTGTGCATCCAGAGGTGGGCGGCCCAGTGGGCCGCGTCCTGCAGCGGCCGGCCGTAGTGGGCCAGTTCCCAGTCGATGAGGCGGAGCTCGGTCCCGGCCACCAGGACGGACGACGGCCAGAGGTCGCCCATCGTGAGGCAGCGCCCCGGCGCGAGGAGGGCCTCCCCCAGCGCCTCGGCCCGGTCCCCCAGCGCCTCGGCGTCCGGCACGCCGCCCCGCGCCAGCATGTCGGCCACCGCCTGGTACTGAACCGCCTGCCGGGTTTCCTGCATCGGCCGGTTGTCGAACACCGTCGCGTAGGCGGGCCGGTCGTGCGTGGCGGCGTGCAGGCGCCCGATGAAGGCGCCGAGGCGCTCCCCGAGGCGCGGCGCCGTGGCCCGCAACGTCTCGCGGTCCTGGCGGCGGAGCCACGTCCCCAGCGAGGGCCGGTCGCCCAGGTCTTCCATGACGACCACGAACGCCTCCTCGTCGACGTCGCGGAGGCGGGGCGCGCGCACCGCCGCCGTGCACACGTCCGCCAGTGCCCCGTTCGGGTCCAGCGCGTTCAGGCAGCGGGCCTCGATGAGGATGCGCGACGGATCGAGCGGCACCGACGGGTCGGCGGCGATGTGGGGCGGGGCGTGCTTCACGATCAGGGATTCATCCTCCCCCGGCACGCGCCACACGACGTTGAGGTTGCCGCCGAGCAGGCGGACCGGCTCGCCGGCGGGTGCAAAGTCGGGCAGCCGCTCCCGAAGGTGCGGCAGAACCTCGCTGTCGGTCATGGCGGGAAGGAAGGGCTTCGGGACACCTAGGCCGACTCGGCGACTTCGATCCGGGACTCGAGGCGCTCGATCTCTTGGCGCAGCCGCTCCCGCATCGGCGCCAGGCGCGGGTCGTCGTGATGGGCGGAGGCCTCCAGCACGGCCTGGTGGAACCAGTGCTGCGCCTCCGGGTCTCCGCTGAGGACGGCAAAGATCGGCTCGTCCGCCGCCAGGCTCTGGTTGATCGACCACAGGTTGTGAATCTTGTCGGCCAGGCTGATGGCCGCGGCCTCCGGCGCCCCGGTGCGGATGCTTTCCAGGTAGTCCTCTTTCCGGGCGCGCCAGGGGCGCATCGTCCCCTCGTCGTCGAGCTTTTGCTCGGAGACCTGGGCCACCAGGCGCGCCACCTCGGCCCCCACCGCATCGCGCAGCTGCTTGCGTCGCAGGCGCTGCCCGTGCTGGTTCATGTCCTCGATCGTGTCGTGCAGGTAGGCAGCGGCAACCGTGACCTCGTCCCACCCGGCCCGGTGCACGATCGACGCGACGGCGGCCAGGTGGGCCATTACCGGGATCTGAATCTCGTCGTCCTCCGGCACCTCGAAGGCCGGGTCGCGCCACGCGCTCTTGCGATAGGTGCCGTCGTGCCACTGGGCCGACAGCTCAACGGCGTGCTCAACGAGTGGGCTGAACAGGGCGTCGGGGGATACGGGAGCGTCCATCGCGGCGAAGAGGTCGTTGATGCAGGTTGTGGGTTGTGCGTTGCGTGCGCTGGGGTGCACGCCGCCCTCTCGCCCCCCTCAGTCCCCGAACGCTGCGGGTGAGGGGCTCGGGCGGACCGTCGCCCACCGACTCAACGCATTTCCTTCCCTCCTGCCCCGTGCACACCCTCCCTGAATGCGCTATAGGTCAACGATCTGGTGGGCAGACGTATCGGTGTCGAGCGCGGCCCGGAGGTCGCCGAGCAGGTCGAGGCTGTACTTGTTGAGGTAGTACAGGACGTTGATCAGCCGCTCCTGCAGCGTGCCCTGCGGCCGGAGGTTCCCCTGTGCCTTCGCGAGCTGGGCCCGCACCTCGTCGTGGTGGCGCTTTTCGGCACGCACGGTCCGCTGCTTCAGATCCTCCATCTCCTCGACGATCGCGGCCCGCGCGGCCTCGGCCGAGGAGGTGAGCGTCTGGTCGACCGCCCCCACCTCCGGCTTCAGGGCGTTGAGGGCCTGGTGCATCTGGGTCGTCGCGTCCTGGAACACAGCGTCGATGTCGACCTCCATCGTGTTGACGACCACCTCCTGAAAGAGCGTGTCGAGCGGCGCGCGGAAGTCGCACACCGTGAGGTCGTACTTGTCGAGCACCTTCTGCACCTTTCCCTCCACGAGGCTCACGCTGGCGCGGGGGTGAATGAGGGGCATGTCGAGCCCGGCCCAGTCGTAGACGTCGCCGTACTGGGCAAAGTAGGAGACCTCGCCGGGCCCCGCCACGTAGGCGGCCGTGGGCAGGAGAAGGTCCTGCATGAGGGGGCGGAGCACCACGTTTGGGCTAAAGCGCTCGGGCTCGGCGTCGAGGCGATCGAGCAGGTCGGCCCGCGAGACACGGCGGCCGTCGTGTCGGAGCACAAAGCCGCCGTCGTCGGCCCGGTCGATCGGGTAGCGCCCGTCCGCCTCCAACCAGAAGAGGTTCGTGGGACGGGCGTGGACCTGCGCGTGGTAGCCCCGGTCTCGGAGGGCCTGGCTGGTGGCCTCGACACGGCCGGCCGCGGCGTCTGGGTCTTCCAGTTCCCGCCGAAAGAGCGGCCGCGTGAGGGCCTTGAGGCGCGCGTCGTCGGGATTAATAAAGACGAGACCCTCGCCCTCAAACAGGGAGCGGAAGAGGTGGGCAAAGGCATCTTCGAGGGACACGCCGGGCCGGTAGGCGGCCCGCACCCGCTCCATCACCGCCGGCTTGAAGTCCGACGGGGGCAGCGTATCGTCGAGGCGGTCGAGGAGGTCGTCGATGGCGTCGGTGAGCTCGAGGCGCCCCACTGCGCCCGGGTTGTCGTCGACGCCCGGGTCGTAGGACAGCGAGACGACGTCGTTGCGGCGCAGGACGTGGGTCGCGGCAATCTCTTCGAAGTCGTGGTCCTCGCCCTCGACCCAGAAGACCGGCACCACGGGCCGACCCGTCTGCTCGGCCCACTCGTCGGCCAGCTGGAGCGTCGTGATCGTCTTGTAGATGGTGTAGAGCGGCCCGGTGAGAAGGCCGACCTGCTGGCCCGTCGTGATGGCGATCGCCTCCGGATCTCGGAGAGTGTCCACGTTCTTCTGCGCGGCGGGCCCGCCGCCCCAGCGCTCATTTTGCTCCGCGAGGACGTCGGCGAGCGCCTCGCGGTCGGCCGGGCGGGCCGCGGCCTGCTCGGCATGCTCGCGGCGGACGGGCGTCTTTCGCCAGTCGCCGGGGTAGAAGTCGGCCACCGCCTCGTAGTCCGTGCAGTAGTCGACGAAGAGCTCCGGAAACGCCCCCAGGTCGGCGGGCGAACATCGGCGGGCGGCGGCGCGGACGGCGGTGGACATGCAGGACGGGGCGTCGGGTGAAACGGGCGGGGCGTCGGCCTTCCCTCCGACCAATAGAAAAGGCGAAGCCAGAGGGACAGTCCCTCACGGCTTCGCCGGATGCATGGGCGGAGTCGATCAGCCAATCATCGACGGGGACGCGTCGGATCGGCGCTAGTTCTTGTTTTGCTCCTGTTCTTCTTGCTCGAGCTGCTGAATTTCGTCCCGCAGTTCGGCGGCGCGCTCGTAGTCCTCCTCCTCAACGGCCTTCTCGAGCTGCTTCTGCTTCCGCTCGAGCTCGGTGCCGCCGGTCTCTTCCTCCTCCTCCCCCGCCGAGGCCTCTTCGGCCTGCTGGGTAATGGAGGAGATGCCGGACTCGTCCTCGGCCACGATGCCGGCCTCGTCGAGGACCATCGGCGCCACGTAGATCGGGGCGTCGACCCGAACGGCGAGCGCCACGGCGTCGCTGGGCCGGGAGTCGAGCTGGTGCTCGTCGCCGTTGTGGCGGTAGCGCACCTTTGCGAAGAAGGTGCCCTCGCGGAGCTCGTCGATCACGACCTCCGTGACCTCGACCTCCAGCTCCTCGAAGGTGTCGCGCAGCAGGTCGTGCGTCATCGGCCGCGGGGGCTGGATCTTCTCCAGCTCCAGGGCGATCGCCTGTGCCTCAAACGCACCGATGATGATCGGCAGGCGACGATTGCCCTCTACCTCGCCCAGCACGAGCGCGTAGGCGCCGCCGCTGGAGGGACTCGTAGAGAGACCGATGATGTCAACCCGGGTAAAATCCATCGCGATCTCAGTGTATTCAGAAGAAGCATCCGACACTCAAAAAACGGCGGGGCTCTTCTCGAACCGGGGCGCCGGAAGGCCCCCGGTCGCCGCTACGCATTGCCGCTCGGAGCGTCTGTAAAAAGCGTCTCTTCCAACGCAGTCAGAAACGCCTTGTTCTCCGCTCGGGTGCCCGCATTCACGCGCAAATATCCCTCCAGTTCGGGGTATCCCCCCATGTTGCGCACGAGGACGCCGCGATCGGCCAATCGGTTGTGCAACTGATCGGCGGGCATCGGGGTCGTGAAGATCACGAAATTTGCCTCGGACGGCACCACCTCGACGGGGTCCAGGGCCCGCAGGGCTTCGGTGAGCTCCGTGATGGAGACCTGCAGCCGGCGGACGCGCTCTTCGATGAGGCCCGGGCGCTCCAGGACCGACAGGGCCGTCTGCTCCGAAAACCGGTCTACCATGAACGGGAGACGAGCCTTCATCAGCTCGCGCACCACCGGCGGCTGGGCAATGAGGTACCCCAGCCGGGCCCCGGCCAGCCCAAATCCCTTCGAGAGGGTGCGAAGCACCATGATGTTCGGGTGCTCGTCCATCAGCTGCGTCGCGCTCGGCTCGGCGTTGAACTCCACGTAGGCCTCATCGACCACCACAACGCCCGGCGACGCAGCGGCCACCCGCTCAATCTCCGCGAGGGACATGGCCCGTCCCGTGGGGTTGTTGGGGGTGGCCAGCACCGTCATCCGGGCTTCTGTCGACCGCACGGCGGCCACGAGGCCGTCCGTGTCGAACCGAAGGTCCTCGCGGGGGGGCACGCTCGTGAGCGCCGCGTCCTGGAGGCGGGCCACTTTCTCGTAGAGCGAGAAGAGCGGACGCGGCAGCACCATCGGCGTGCCGGCCTCGAGGAACGCCAGCCCGAAGGTGTAGGTGATCTCGTTCGAGCCGTTGCCCACGATGATGCTCTCGGGCGGCACCTCGTCGTGGGCCGCCAGCGCCTGCCGCAGCTCCCGCGGCTGCTCGCTCGGGTACCGGTTGAATTCTACCTCACCGAAGGCGTCCAGCAGCTCGTCCTTCAGCTCATCGGGGAGGTCGTAGGGACTCTCGTTCTGGTTGAGCTTGACCTCGATGTCGGGGGGCGTGTCCACGAGGTACTCGCTTCGTTCACGCACGGCGGGACGAATCAGGTCCACGACGTCGTCGATCGAGCTCGCGGAGGTGTCTGTGGCCATGGGAGCGGCGCGTCGCGTAAGAGCAGTGAGGGCCCGCGTCGTCGGGGCGGGAACAGGAGTTGAACATACGGCCACTCGGGCCGAATGTCTTCTCCGTCACGACTTTTTCGAACCGGTGCCGTCCGCCGCGGCGGGCGCGGCCGTCTCGGCCCGATCCAGGCGGGCGCGGATGGCCTCGGCGTGGGCCTGAAGGTCCTCCGCCTCGGCGAAGGTCGCGATCTGGTCGCCCGTCTGTTCGAGGCGCTCGCGGGTGTAGGACAGCACCGACTGGGTACGCACGAAGTCGTCCACGCCGAGCGCGGAGGCGTGACGGGCCGTGCCGCCCGTGGGCAGCACGTGGTTGGGCCCGGCGAAGTAGTCGCCCACCGGCTCCGAGGAGTATTCCCCCAGGAAGAGGGCCCCGGCGTGCCGGATGCGGGTCATCGTCTGCCAGGGGTCCTCGACGTGCAGCTCCAGGTGCTCGACGGCGAACTCGTTCATCAGGGCCACGGCCTCGGCCATCGTGTCGGTGACCACGCAGGCCCCGTAGTCGGCGAGCGCCTGCTCGATCACGTCGGCCCGCGGGAGGGTCGGCACGCGGGCTTCGACCTCCGCCGCCACGGCCTCGGCCAGCGAGCGGTGGGGGGTGACGAGGATCGCGGAGGCGCGCACGTCGTGTTCGGCCTGCGAGAGGAGGTCGGACGCCACGAACTCAGGGGTGGCCGTCTCGTCGGCCAGGATGCCGATCTCGCTGGGGCCGGCGACCGAGTCGATCCCCACCCGCCCGAACACTTTCTTCTTGGCGGCGGCGACGTAGGCGTTGCCGGGGCCCACGATCATGTCGACCCCCGGGACCGTCTCGGTGCCGAAGGCGAGGGCCCCGACGGCCTGCGCCCCGCCCACGGCGTAGACGTGCTCGAGCCCGAGGAACGCGGCGGTCGCCATCACGAGCGGGTGCGGGCGTCCGTCCTCCTGCGGCGGGGAGACGAGGTGAATCTCCTCGACGCCGGCCACCTGGGCGGGTATCGCGTTCATGAGGAGGCTCGACGGGTAAAAGGCCGTCCCGCCGGGCACGTAGAGCCCCACCCGCTCCATCGGCACCACGCGCTGGCCGAGGATGACCCCGTCGCCGTCGTCGGTGAACCAGGACTCGCGCACCTGCTTCTCGTGGAAGGCCCGGATGTTCTCGGCCGCGGCGGCGATGGTGTCGCGCAGGTCCCCGTCCAGGGCGTCGGCGGCCGCCTCGAGCATCGACGGGGGCATCTTTACCGGATCGGGGCGCACCCCGTCGAACCGCTCGGTGAGGGCCAGCACGGCAGAGTCGCCCGCCCCTCGCACCTGATCGAGAATGTCGTCGACGGCCGCGTCGACCTCGTCGCTGAACGTGGCGTCGCGACCCAGGATGGCGTCGAGTCGGTCGGCGTCGTCGGGGGTGATGACGGGGATCATCAGGGGTGGGTGTGGACGTGCAGGAGGCGGTTGGATTCCGAAGGACTAGCCTCTATTCCGAGAGCAAGGGCGTGTTCGTGCCGGGGCGTTGAAAGGTTGGAATATTCAACGTTGGGCTCGCTGTATTCTTCACAGCAGGGGGCCGTTCCGCTACGGGCAGGGCCCCCGGCACCGCGCCGCCGGCCGCTAAGCCCGTTGACGCGGGCCCTCGGCGACCTGTACGATGCCGCGCACCAGGGCCATCAGCTCGCCCCG
>JAZKTD010000064.1:0-14133 GCA_036625705.1 Salinivenus sp. | reverse complement strand
CTGCAGGGAAGGAGGCTCGGATGCCTCCTCTCTCCATCTTCGCGGCGTGAGTCGGAGGGTATGCCCGGCCGAGGTGGGCGATCGTTTCACGTGGAACGGTGGGAGTGAGGGGCGATGGGCGAGAGGGGGCGGCGCTGGTTGTTCCACGTGAAACAGGCCCGCAGTGAAGAGCGAAGAGGAGGCGACGCCCGGGAACGTTTCACGTGAAACGCCGGGGGCGGGCCACTCCGAGGCATCGCTCCGTGAATGGGACAGAGCCTCCCCAGATTACCGCCCGCCATGTACGTCCCTCGCACCCCCGCCGACGGTGCCGCGAGCACTACGGAGATCGGTTCGCGGGAATCTATGCCGTCCCCGAGTCTCCGTTTTCGGACGAAGGACCTGGAGAGGACGCCGATGACGTTCGGGCGATCGAAGTGGTGGTCATCCTCCAGAAACCGTACGACCCCTTCGAGGAAACGGACCCCCCCCTCGTGGATATCGCGATGGACGTAACGGAGGAGTACGACTGGTGGGTGGGCATCTTCGTCCGGCACGCAGGGCGCGACGACCCACTCGCGGGCTGGGCCCGAGAGTAGGGTGTGGAGCCATGAGTGAGGCTCAGGAACGGCGCCGAAGTGCGCGTCGTCGACTCGAGCGACCCGTGTGCTTCTCCGTCATGAGTACGAGCCGGACGCGATGAGCCGGCTGTACTTCAGGGAAATGGTCGACATTGGATTGCCGACACGAACTCTGCTTGCACTCGATCTCCTCGAGTGCATGCTACGTTCGGGTCTGGATGTATGGAGGAGCATGTCCCGACCAGTGTCAGGGCGGATGCGTGGACGTATTTCCCCTCCGCGCGTCCTCACATCCAAACCCACGAGAGGGGGAAGTCCGACCGACGAAATACATCCCACTACAGGATTCGGGACAAGCTCAATCGGGGTCCTCAATCGCCGGCCGCACGAAGCCGTCGGTGGCGTCGAGGCGGCGGCGCGCCTCCTCGACGCCGACGTCCGCGAGGATCATGACGATCGCGGTCTTGACGTGCCCGTCGCAGCGGTCGAGCACCGCATCGGCCGCCTCGTAGTCGACGCCGGTCACCATCATCACCGTGCGGATGCCGCGCTCCACGAGCTTGTCGCTGGTGCGCTTCAGGTCCACCATCATGTTCTCGTAGACCTTGCCCAGGCGCACCATCGCCGCGGTGGTGATCATGTTGAGCACCAGCTTCTGCGCGGTGCCGCTCTTCATGCGGGTCGAGCCCATGATCACCTCCGGCCCCACGACCGGGCAGATCGCCACGTCGGGATCGACGTCCAGCTCCTCGCGGGGCACGGTGGTCACGAAGAGGGTGGGGCAGCCGATGACGTCGCGGGCGTGCTCGACGGCCCCCACCACGTAGGGCGTGCGGCCGCTCGAGGCGATGCCGCAGACCACGTCGGTCTCGGTGACGCCGCGGGCCTCGAGCGCCTCGGCGCCCCGCTCGGGCACGTCCTCGGCCCCTTCCTGCGAGCGGAAGACCGCCTCCTTGCCGCCGGCGATGAGGCCCTGTACCCTCTCCGGGTCGGTGCCGAACGTGGGCGGGCACTCCGAGGCGTCCACGACGCCGAGCCGGCCGCTCGTGCCGGCGCCCACGTAGAAGAGACGCCCGTCGTTCTCGAACGCCTCGACGACGTGCTCCACCGCCTCCGCGATTCGGGGAAGCTCCCGCCGCACCGCGATGGGGACGAGGTGGTCCTCCGTGTTGATCACCCGCAGAATCTCCTCCGTCGACGCGGTGTCGATGTGGGTGGAGTTCGGGTTGCGCTGCTCGGTGGCGAGGGACTGGAGCTGCTCGAAGAGGGAGGAGTGCTCGGGCATCGGGGAACGTTTCACGTGGAACGAGGAGGCGCACCACCAACAAACGACCCGACGCCGCGGGCGTCAAGAGCCCCGGGGAGGCCGGGACCGGTCCCACCGTCCTCACGCGGGCCGTCCGATGTGGCAGAACGGCTCGGGCAGACGGTCGCGGCCCCGCCAGAGCAGGACGAGGACGAGGCCGAGGGCGGCCAGGACGACGAGCCCGACCCAGAGCCACGGCCCGCCGACCGGAAGCACGGAGGCGGACTCGAGCGGGGCGGGCGCCGGAGAGCCGTAGAGCACCGGCGCGGCCCAGAAGAAGGGGCTGGCCCGGTCGGGGTGGGCCTCCAGGTAGTCGAGCCGGGCCCGGCGAAGGGCCCGATCTTTGGAGAGGCCGCTCTGCAGGTGCTCGTAGAAGGAGGTCATCAGGTCGGCGTTCGCGTCGTCGGCCACGGACCAGAGGGTCGACAGGGTCGATCGGGCCCCCAGGGCGCGGAACGCGTACTGCAGGCCCTCCATCCCCTCACCGCCCCGGAGGGGGCCGCGGGCCGTGTTGCAGCCGCTGAGGACCACCAGCGGAATACGCGTCTGCTGGTCCTGCAACTCGTGTAGAAAGAGGATGCCATCGGAGCCCGAAGTGTCCCCGGCGGTCCGGGAGGCGCCCGGGGCACCGGCGTCTGAGCGCAAAAGGATTGCGCTTTGGAGGGGAGAGGACGCGTTCACGAACGCATGGGACGCCACGTGAAGCACACCGGCCCGGCGGGCATCCCGACGAAAGGAGCGCTCGCTGGCCTCACCGTCGAGGGTTGCGCGGGCGCTGGGGACCGAGTTCGTGATTGCGTCGAGTTCGCGCTGAACCCCGGGAAGGGACGGAAGCTGGATGAGAGAATCCCGAACGGCTTCGGGAAGGGCCGAGCGCAGGGCCCGGGGGACGGTGTCGAGAGTGTCGAAGTCGGACACGCCGTAGGCGGCCAACTGGGGATCGAAGGTGGACCAGTCGGAGGGGGACTGACTGGTGTCGACGATGAGGGAGGGCGCGAGCACCAGCGACGTGGGGCGGTTGTGGAGCACGAACCGTGCCTTCGAGGGCGCATACCGGCCGCCTGGCATCGACTCCACGAGCATGGAAAAGGGAAGGTGGAAGAGGGGGCCGTCCGGAACCACGGTCAGGGGACGACTCGGGGAGAGGTGCTCGGCGACAGGGGCGTACACCAGCTCGTGGAGGGCGTGGAGGGGCCGGAGATCAAAATGCATGGCGTTCACGCGCTCCGGCTCGCCGCGAGACCGAAAGAGAGACGAGGTGGACTGGACGAGTGCGCTCACGGAGTCTTTCGTGACCGCGGGAAGGGGCTCGGTGCGGAGTGTGTCGGGCGTAAGGATGAAGGCGGTCGATCGGGGCGACCGGTCGTACACGGGCCACGGGTCGTCGACAAAGTAGGTGACGAGGGCACGATCCTGCCGGCGGAGCGCGGCCGAGATCGTGTCCAGGGAGGGGCTCGCCACGGCCTGAGGGTCGAGCCGGAGCAGTTGCTGCCGGCTCGCCATGAGCTGGACCTCCCGGTTGCGAAGCTCGGTGGCCCGGTCGGCCGAAAGGGCGGTGGTGCCAAGCTGGTTGCGTACGGTCGTGAGGGCACGCGAGAGGCTGTCCAGCCGTGCCCGACCCTCGGACGGAAGTTGCTTCGCAACGCGGGCCTGCGTTCGAAGGTCTTGAAGGTGGCGGGCCCGAGAGCGGTCCAGCACCGTGAAGGCCTCCCGGGGGCGATCCTGAGCGAGGAGGGCGCGGACGAGGCCGCGGTACACGTCGCGCCACTGGGCAAAGGCCGTCATCGACCACTGCGACGCTGTGAGCGATTCGCGGTATTCCTCGATGACACTCACTCCTGTACGGTAGTGCGTCTCCGCCGTCGCCCAGTCGCCCCGCATCTCGTGCAGGCGTCCGAGGGTTCGGAGAATGCGGCGCTGGTAGTCGAGGTCCCCGAGCGCCTGGGCCTGCGTGAGGGCATCGCCGAGCACGGAGTCGGCGCGGCTCCAGCGCTCGGTTTGCACGTGAAGGACGCCGAGTTTGAGCAGGGCAATAGTCTGGAGGCGGATGTCGTCGTTCGCTCGAAAGTACGCCCGAGCTTCCTCGTTGAGACGATAGGCCTGATCGTACGCACCAAGGTAGCCCAGGCTCTCCGATAAGAGGAGAGACGTCCGGGCATGTCGCTCGGTGCCGGAGTCGACGAGGGAACGGCCCCGACGCGCGAGTCTCGAGACCCGTTTGAGAGAGTCCCGTGCAAATTCTGCGTTCAGGGTCTGCTCCTGGAGAAGATCGGCCTGCTGGTGGTACAGACGAGCCTGCACTTGAGCATGCGAAGCGGGAGAATCGGAGGAGAGTCGGAGCCGACGCTCAGCTCGGCGAAAGTAATGACGAGCCGACCGGTAATCCTGGACGCGCTGATTGAGAATTCCGAGGTCGATGAGAAATGTGATCCGCTCTCCCGGTTGAGACCTAGGGGTGGCCTCGTATGCTTTCAGGTAGTGCTGAATAGAGGCAGAAAGGTCTCCGAGGAGATAGTGCAGGTAGCCACGATCTTGATGGAGGGTGGGGACCCACTTTGCTCGCAACGTCCCGGCAGAATCGCTGGGGGAAACTGTGTTTGCGTGGGCAACGGCGTCCTCAAAGGCCTCGAAGGCCTCAGGGAACTGTTGGAGAGCAGCGTGAAGGATTCCTTCCCAGTGCAGAGACTGAATGAGGGAGGATGAGGGCGTCTCGATTTCAGGGGATGAGCGTCCGCGGAGGCACGTCCGTGTCCGCTGCAATTGGGCAATGGACGCTCGAAGTGAATCAGGAGGCGGTCCCGATTCGGTGGTCCAGTACTTTTGCGCGTCGGGGATCGACCCAACAGAAAGCTCCGATCGCGATTGGACGGGCAGGTGCTCCAAGCACGGATCATCGGTGGAGTCGGGCGGAACAACGGCGAGGACGAGGCCGAGGACAAGTAGGAACATAGAGGGCGCAGGAATAGTGTCTGCCGATATCAGGGCCCTGTGGAGAATACAGGTACAATCAAGCGCTCCTCTCACAGGCCGCACTTCGGCTCATGGCGAACGCACTTGCCAACTCGATCGATCGTTCTTTGTCACCACTGAAGGCCAGAGGAGGAACAGGAGATCCTTCCTCAAGCGATGACGAAGATGAGGAGGAGTAGAGGGCCAGAATGAGTCGTCGAGGATACGGGGAGGGGCCCGAGCAGGGCTCGGCCCTGAGGCACGGGCAGGAGAACGGACACCGTCAGGCATCCGGACCGTCCAGGTGCTCGCCCCAATCGCCCGTAGCAGTCATCGACAGTGGCCGGGGGGGACCCGTGCTTTCCCAACAGCGGGTGGCTGTCGACGGTGTGGGCGGCGCTGGGCGATGCCGAAAGCCAAAGGGGAGGCTGTTCGGTCGAAGCCCGAGGCGTTTTCGGAATAGACGGAGCAGACGCCTGCCCTGCTCAGTGTGCCTGCACGTAATGAGTAGAAGACGCAGCTTTGGAAGCCAGCGGCAGTCGGCGGGTGGTCGCGAACGCCTGCCAGTGCGGGTGGGGACCCCTCTTCGGGAACCGGAGGAGGGGATGCTGACGGAATGAGTCCAGTCCTTTGTTGGGGCTCGTGCGAACCGGAGTCTGGGGCGGGTCCGGGATGAATACGGTTTAAACCTACGAATCCGAGCCGAGAATCCCGAACGGGATGTCAGCGAAGCGGGCGCGCGTAGAGGGAGGCCGTGCACGTGCAGGCGCCGTCGCAGGTCGGGCAGTGGGGGCGGCGGCCCGTACGGCTGTAGAAGCGGTCGACCGTGGCGAGGCGGGCGAAGTCGTGGTTGTCGAACAGGACGCGACTGTCGACCCGGTCGGGCCGGTGCCAGGCCACCCCGACGGCCCGGGGCACGTCGCGCCGATCCAGCTCGGCGAGGCGCCGCTCGTAGAAGCCCGTGCCGAGGCCGCGTCCCTCCCAGGCGGACCGGACGCAGGAGAGGTGGAAGACGCCGTTCCGGTCGGCGAGGGGGACCTCCAGGTCGAGCACGTCGAGGCCCAGGTAGCGACGGGTGTAGGCGCGGCTCCCTACGTCGAGCAGGGAAAACCCCAGCACCTCGTCGTCCGACCGACGCGCCGCCACGAACGCGGCCACCGAGTGGGCCGCGTCGAGCGCCGCCTCCAGCCAGTTCGTCTGCGTGGACGCGACCCCGCCGAACCGGGCGTCCCAGAGGCCGCGGACGGCATCCACATCCCCGGGCTGCATCGGGCGGAGGGCCACGGTGGACGGGAGCGGCATCGCGTGGACCGGTCACGTGAAACAGGAAACGGGACGCGCCGTCCCCGGAGGCCGACGGCGGTCGACGCGGACGAACGAAGGCCTCGGCCCCTCGTAACGTAGGCACCTGCGAGGCACGGTCACAAATCCGCCGCCCGCGACGCTTCTGGATCCTCCCGCCGGACCCGTATGATCCTCCGTACCCTTCACCTGCGGTCGTTCCGCGCCCACGACGAGACCGAGCTGGCGCTGGCCCCGTCCGTCAACCTGCTCTACGGCCCCAACGGCGTCGGCAAGACCAACGTGCTGGAGGCCGTCCACTACCTGTGCCTCACCAAGAGCTTCACCGCCTCGCGCGACCGGTACGCCGTGCGCAAGGAGGCGCCGTACTTCGAGATTGAGGGCACCGTCGAGGGGGTTCGGCAGCGGCCCATGGAGGTGCGCCTCGCCTACGTGCCGGGCGAGGGCAAGAAGATGTTCGTGAACGGGGCGGCGCTCGACCGCCTGGCCGACATCGTGGGCGTGCTGCCCGTCGTCATCTTCTCGCCGGAGGACTACGACCTGACCGCCGGCGGGCCCGACGAGCGCCGCCGCTTCGTGAACAACATCCTGAGCCAGGCGCGCCCGGTGTACATGGACGACCTCCTGAAGTACCGGCGCGCGCGCCGCCAGCGCAACGAGGTGCTCCGCAGCTACAAGAAGCGGCCCGACCCGCCGCCCGACGCGCTCATCGATCCCTGGACCGAAGAGCTGGTCACGCTCGGCAGCCGCGTGGTGCACCGCCGCCGCCAGTTCCTGAACGCCTTCGACGAGTACCTGACCGCGGCCTACGACCGGATCGAGGCGGTCGCCGAGCGGCCGAGCATCGAGTACGAGACGATCGACGACCTCGCGCCCGACGCTCCGGTCGAGGACGTGGAGGCGGCCTTCCGCGCGGCCCTGGACCGCAAGCAGGGGCAGGAGCGCGACCGCGGCACCACGCTGGTGGGCCCGCAGCGCGACGAGCTCGTCTTCCGCCTCGACGACCTGGAGGTGCGCCGCTACGGCTCGCAGGGCCAGCACCGCACCTTCGCGATGGCCCTGAAGCTCGCCCAGTACTTCTACCTCGACGACCGGAGCGACACGACCCCGCTGCTGCTGCTCGACGACGCCTTCGGCAAGCTCGACACCCGGCGCACCGAGGTCTTCCTCGAGCTCCTGCGCTCCGACGCGGTGGGGCAGAGCCTGATCACCGCCACGAGCCGGGCCCCGTTCGACCGCACGCTCGACTTCGGCGTGGAGGCCCACCGCGCCCTCGCCGTCGAACGGGCCGACGGGGCCGCCGCGGTGACGACGCCCCCCGCGGAACCGGCCCCGCCGGCATCGGACACGGCGGAACCGACGTCGTCTAGCCCATAAACCATTATAAAGTCAATAATTTACGGTCATAAAACTGGGGACGAAGATGTCGGCCGATGCGGGGGGAACGCCCGGGCCGGGGAGCAAATGTGACGATTTCTGGTTCGGGCTGGACAGAAGGCGGGCCAGTGGCGTACGTAATAAACCGTCGCCTCGGAGCCGATCGTCCCCAGCCCTTCCGCACGTCCTCTCTCACCGCCACGCCGCATCGATGACCGCTTCTCCCACCCGACTCCTCCCGCTCCGACGGACGCTTCTCCGGCTGGTCCTGCCGCTTCTGATCGTATCCGCGGCCGTGGGAAGCGGCTGCGTGACGACGGGCACGAACCCCATTTCCGGCAACACCCGGGCCTACGCCTACTCGTGGGCGGAGGAAGAGAAGCTCGGCCGGGAGACGGACCAGCAGATCCAGCAGCAGTACGGCGTCTACGAGGACGAGGAGGTGCGGCAGTACGTGGACCGGGTGGCCCAGGACGTGCTGGCCGAGAGCCACATGCGGCGGTCCAGCACGCCCGAGAGGTTCCGCGACACCGACTTCGCCTTTCGGGTGCTCGACAGTCCCATCATTAACGCCTTCGCACTGCCGGGCGGCTACGTCTACGTGACGCGCGGCCTCCTGGCCCACCTCAACAACGAGGCCCAGCTCGCGGTGGTGCTGGGCCACGAAATCGGGCACGTCGCCGGGCGGCACGCCTCGAAGCAGGCCGCCAAGAAGCAGCTCATGCAGGGCGTGCTGGTGGGGGGCGCCCTCGCCGGGCAGGTGGCCTTCGGCGGCAACGTCGCCGAAAACGTGCTCGGGGTCGGCGGCCAGGCGGCCCAGCTCCTGTCCCTCAGCTACAGCCGCGACAACGAGCGGGAGTCCGACCGGCTGGGCGTGGAGTACGCCGCCCGGGCCGGCTACGACGCCGCGGAGGGGGCCGCGTTCTTCACCTCGCTGAAGCGCAAGTCCGAGCAGAGCGGGCAGTCGATCCCGACCTGGCAGTCGACCCACCCGGACCCGGGCCAGCGGGAGGACACGATCGTCGAGCTCGCCCGGCAGTGGGACACGAAGATAGAGGGGCCCGCCGACGCCCGCAATCAGGACGCCTACTACGGCGCCATCGACAACATCGTGCTGGGCCCGAACCCGCGGCAGGGCTTCGTCGAGAACGACGTGTTCTACCACCCCGAGCTGGAATTCCGCTTTCCGGTGCCGAGCGGGTGGCAGACGCAGAACCAGACCAGCCAGGTGGCGATGATCCAGCCCGACCAGGAGGCGTACGTCCTCTTCCGCATCTCCGACGCGGATACGCCGGAGGCGGCCGCCGCCGAGTTTGCCGGGCAGCAGGGCCTCACCGTCGTGGAGCGGCGGGCCACGCAGGTGAACGGCCGCGAGGCGCGCCGCGTGGTGGCCGAGGCGCAGGCTCAGCAGGGGCAGACCGTGCGGGTGCTGTCCTACTTCATCGCGTACGGGGACCAGGTGTACAGCTTTCAGGGCCTCGCGTCGGCCCAGCAGTACAGCACGTACCAACCCGCCCTGGAGCGTCCGATGACGGGATTCGACGCGCTCCGCGATCCGGACCGGCTCAACGTCCAGCCCACGCGCCTGGCCCTCCGGCCGGCCCCGCGCACCGCCGCCTTCCGGACGCTTGTCGAGGAGGAGGCCCTGCCCGACGACATGAGCCCCACGGATCTTGCCATCATCAACCAGCTCGGGCTCGACGACACGGTCGAGCAGGGACGCCGCCTGAAGCTCCCGAACTAAGAAGCTGTTTCAATTTCAAACGCCGTACATTTGCCGGGGCGTAACGACTGCAGAGCCGCCCACTCCAGCCGTGTGTGCAGGCGCATGCGCCCCAACTCGGCATCTCTACATGAGAAAAACCGACAGCGAATGTGGGCACGACCGCAAATTGAAACAGGTTCTAAGCCCCTGCGGTCGCTATTCGCTGCCCGGCATCACCGGCTCTTCCTTCTCCGCCGTCGGCGGAATGACGCGCCCCTCGCCCCCGACGACCATCTGGTTGCCGCGGTAGATGTACGTGCGGACCTTGACGTGCTTCTTGTCCGCGATCTTCTCGGAGACCTTGATCTGAACGCGCACCTCCGAGCCGATGGGCACGGGACGCAGAAACCGGCAGGAAATGCCCACGGCGATGCTGCCGTGTCCCGGAAAGTCGCGCCCGAGCACCTTGGAGATGAGACCCAGCAGGAGGACGCCGTGCACGACGGGTCGACCGAATCGGGAGTGCTCGGCCGCGTAGTCCTCATCGACGTGGAGGGGATTGTCGTCGCCCGTGATCTCGGCGAACTTCTGCACGTGTTCGTTCGTGATGAGGCGCGTCCACTCGTGGGAGTCGCCGACCTCGATCGTTTCGTACGTGTGAGCCATAAGGACTGAGTGGTTGCGGGAGTGCACGTCGGGAAAAGAGGAAAAAGAACCGCGCCGCAAAGTATAGGAAGAAAGTAGGGAAAAACCCACCCAGATGTGGCCGAGGGGCGTTACGAGGGGCCGGGGGGCCGGCGGCTGATGGGGAGGGGCCGTTCCCGAGCTGCAGGCCCGAGGCCCGGCCCGCCGCGGGCGATACAGTTCGCCCCCGCGCCCGTTCTTCGCACCGGAGTGCCGTTCCATGACCCAGGAGGCTGGTGTTTTGAGTGCGTCCGTCGGGCTCGGAAGTCCTCTGTAACGTCCACAGAACGGTCGACGACGCCCGGTCTATTCTCAGACGCGCCGCGGAGGCGGGCCGACGGAAGAAACGGAGCGGCGTCGACAGCGATCACACGTCAGAACAGTCTCTTCGCCCCTCATGAACACGCTCTTCGACGCCCTCCGTCCCGTCATTCGGTTTGTCGTGCGGCGGGCCGGCTGGGTGCTGCTCCTCGCGCTGCTACTGACGGCCGGCGGCGCGTACCAGGCCCAGACCCTCACCATCGACACCGACTTCGCGAACCTGCTGCCGGACGACGACCCGGTCGTGCAGGCGCTGGAGCGGCTTCGGGAGACGGTGGGCGGGGAGAGCGAGGTGGCCGTGGGCATCGTGAGCCCCTCCTTCGAGGCCAACAAGCAGTTCGCGGAGGACCTGATTCCGCGGGCCCTGAAGCTCTCGCGCGAGGGGCGGGCGGAGCCCTACCTCACGCGGGTCGAGTACCGGCGCGAGGTGGGCTTCCTGAAGGACAACGCCCTCTACTTTGCCAGCGATCAGGAGCTGCGAGAGGTCGAGCAGTTTCTCGACGAGCAGATCGAGGAGGCGAAGCGGGAGGCCAATCCCTTCTTCGTCGACATCGAGGAAGAGGAGGCCGGCGCCGACACGAGTGCCCAGGAGCTGGAGCAGATGTACAGCCGGCTCGTGGGCACCGAGTACCCCATCTCCGAGGACAGCACCACGATGGTGCTGCGCTTTTACCCGTCGGGCGCCCAGACCGACGTCGGGTTTATCGAGAACCTGTACGGCGACCTGCGGGCCGTCGTCGACAGCATAGGGCCGCCGTCCTACCACCCCGATATGGAGGTGACCCTCGCCGGGCGGCTCCTGCGCCAGCAGGCGGAGGTGGAGGCGATCACGAGCGACGTCCTCAGCTCGTTCGCCGCGGGCGTGGGCACCGTCATCCTGGTGGTGGTGCTCTACTTCCTCTACAAGGCCTACCGCACGCGCACCGGGGGGGGCTGGGCGCCGCGCGTACTGGGGGCCGAGCTGCTGCGGGCCCCGGTGCTGGCCCTCGTCATCGCCGCGCCCCTCTTCATGAGCCTCGCGTGGACGGGAGGAATGGCGGCCCTCGCGTTCGGGGATCTGAACCTTATGACGTCGACGCTCGGGCTCATTCTCTTCGGGCTCGGGATCGACTTCGGCATTCACTTCTACGCCCGCTATACGGAGGAGCGGGCCACGGGCCTGTCGGTCGTCGACGCCGCCGAGACGACGTTCGTGAGCACCGGGCAGGCCATCGCCACGGGCGCGCTCACGACGGCGGCGGCCCTCTACGTACTCATGATCGCCGACTTCAAGGGCTTCAGCGAGTTTGGGGCCATCGCGGGGACCGGCGTCCTCTTCGCGCTCGTGGCCATGACGATCGTGATGCCCGCTCTCCTCGCGGCCCTGGAGCGCACCGGCCTGCTCGACCTCGCGACGCACGCCCCGCTATCGGCGGCGGACGCCGCGTCCGGGGCGCGGGTGTCGGGGGCGGGGGTCATTGTGTTCGCCAGTGCCGCGACGGTGCTCGTCGCGATCGGGGTGGCGCCGCAGGTCTCGTTCCAGTACGACTTCGGAGAGCTGGAGCCCGACTACGAGGCCTACGAGGATCGGAACGCCGTCATCGAGCGGGTCGAGAGCGAGCAGGCCGACAATCGCCGCAACCCCGCCTACGTGGTGGTCGACAGCGCGGAAGCCGTGCCCGAGATCGTCGAGGTGGTGGAGGAGAAGGCGCGGGACTCCACCTCCATCATCCTCGCCGTCGAGAGCCTGCAGGAGCGCTTCCCGCTCGCGGACTCGGCCCGGCAGAACAAGCTGGCCCGCATCGCGGCGATCCGCGACAGCCTCACCGAGAACAAGTACCTGCGGAACGCCGACTCCGAGAACATGGAGCGCCTGCGGCGGGCCGCGCAGACCCGCGAGGCGATCGAGCTGAGCCAGGTGCCCGAGTTTCTGCGCAAGCGGTTCACGACCAAGGACGGGGAGCTCGGCAAATTTGTGATGATCTACCCGGAGGGAAGCCTCGCCGACGGGCGCCGGTCGATCGCGTTCTCGAACGAGATCGGGACCATTACGACCGACGACGGCACCACCTACCACGCGGCGTCGACGTCCCTCATCGCCGCCGAGATGCTGAAGCTGGTGCAGGCGGAGGCCCCGTGGATGGTGGGCGCGACGTTCCTCATCGTGGCGCTGGTGATGCTGCTCAACTTTCGCGACCTGCGCTGGGCCGGGCTCGCGCTGGTGCCGCTGGTGGTGGGCGTGCTCTGGCTGCTGCTCGTCATGGGCCTCTTCGGCGTGAAGCTGAGCTTCTACAACATGGTGGTGCTGCCGGCCATCCTGGGGATCGGCAACGACGCGGGCGTCCACATGGTGCACCGCTACCGAGAGGAGGGCCGCCGCTCACTCTGGACGGTGCTGCGGTCGACCGGCGAGCACGTGACGATGGGCACGCTCACGACGGCGATCGGCTTCGGGGGCCTGCTGCTGAGCTTCCACCCGGGCCTCAACTCGATGGGGGTACTGGCGGCCATCGGGCTCGGCACCACGCTGCTGGCCGCCGTCGTCTTCCTGCCGAGCCTCCTGCAGTGGATGGAGGACCGGGGGTATACGCCGGACGATTTGGGAGAGCAGCCTGCGTCAGGCGATAGGAGTTGATCCCGGAGAGAAAGAAGCGAGCGAGAACGGGAGGGGCGAGGGGAGAGGGTGGATGGTAGAGAGTAGATGGTAGAGGGTGAGGGGGACGGGGCCGTTATTCTTCGTCGAGGGTGTCGAGGGGGCTGGTGACGCCCTCGCCGCTCTGTTCGAGGACGTGCACGTACTTCATGGTGGTGCGGATGTCTTCGTGGCCCAGCAGCTTCTGGATGGTACGGACGTCGGTGCCGTCCTGCAGGAGGTGGGTCGCGAAGGAGTGTCTCAGGGTGTGACAGGTGGCGTGCTTGTCGATCCCGGCGTCGTCGACGGCCTGCTTGACGGCCCGCTGGACGGCCGAGTCCGAGCGGTGGTGCCGCCGCACGGCCCCGCTGCGGGGATCCTCCGAGAGCTGGGGCGAGGGGAAGACGTACTGCCACCGCCAGCGGGTGGGGGCATTGGGGTACTTTTCCGTGAGGGCGTTCGGGAGGTAGACGCCGTCGACGTCGTGGGCCCGGTCCTCGTCGAACTGACGCTTCACGCCCCGCAGGTGGCGCCGGAGCGGTTCGTGCAGGCGCCCGGGCAGGACCGTGGACCGGTCCTTGCCGCCCTTGCCGTCGCGGACGACCACGCGCCGCTGGTCGAAATCGAGGTCCTTGACGCGGAGGCGAAGCGCCTCGGACAGCCGCAGTCCGCTGCCGTAGAGGAGGTGGGCCACGAGACGATTGTCGCCGGGCGAGAAGGCGCGGAAGAGGCGGCGTACCTCGTCCCGCGAGAGGACGGTGGGCAGGCGTTTGGGGCGGTCGGCCCGTTCGATGGTGCCAATGTCGCCGAGGGGGAGATCGAGAACCTGCTCGTACAGAAACGTCAGGGCGTTGAGGGCCTGGTTCTGGGTAGATGCCGCTACGTTGCGCTCGACGGCGAGGTGATCGAGGAAGGCCCGCACGTCGGCGGCGCCGAGACGCCGCGGGTGCGTCGTGTCGTGGAAGCGGACGTAGCGCACGACCCAACGGACGTACGCCTTCTCCGTATGATAGCTGTACTGGCGGCGCCGGCAGGTCCGGCGCACGCGGTCCAGGAGCGAGGGCGCGTCGTCCGGGGGGGAGGAGGGCATGCCAAACCAGGGAGAGGAGGAATCACGGCACACGGGATTGACAAACTGAAATCCATATTATACTATGTCAACCCTTTTGACATAGGACGCCGCCGGTTCTCGATAACTCCTTGTGAGGGAAGGGGATCGGTCCCGATCCCGGGCGCGTACTATCCCGCGCTCTTTGATATAGTCATCAAGGCCCGAAAATTGTGTAACTGGCGTTCTGCCAGATCTTCAATTTAGGCA
>JAZKTD010000063.1:0-14572 GCA_036625705.1 Salinivenus sp. | reverse complement strand
CACCAACGTCGACTTCACGAACACGCTCACCTACACCGAAGACACCAACGTCTTCACCTACCGCAACTACCACAACGGTGGGGGGGTGGCGATCGGGGACCTCAACGGCGACGGGCGGCAGGACCTCTACTTCACCTCCAACCAGGAGGACAACCGGCTCTACCTGAACCGGGGCGACTGGTGGTTCGAGGACGTGACCGACGCGGCGGGCGTGGCCGGCACCCGCGCCTGGTCGACCGGCGTCGCCGTGGCCGACGTCAACGGCGACGGGCGCCTCGACATCTACGTCTGCAACTCCGGGGAGATGCCCAACGACGACCGCCGGAACGAGCTCTTCATCAACCAGGGCCCCGACGAGAACGGGATCCCCCAGTTTGAGGAGCGGGCCGCCGCGTACGGGCTCGACCATCCCGGCTACTCGACCCACGCCACGTTCTTCGACTACGACAAGGACGGGGACCTCGACCTCTATCTCCTGAACAACGCCTTCACCCCGATCAGCGAGTTCGACCTCCGGAAGAACCGGCGCACGGAGCGCGACGCACTGGGCGGCGACAAGCTCTTCCGGAACGACGGCGACACGTTCACGGACGTGACCGAGCGGGCCGGCATCTACGAGAGTGAGATCGCCTTCGGCCTCGGGGTGAGCGTCGGGGATGTGAACCGGGACGGGTGGCCCGACCTCTACGTCTCCAACGACTTCTTCGAGCGGGACTACCTCTACCTCAACAATCGGGACGGCACCTTCCGCGAGGTGCTCCCCGAGCAGATGCCCACCACCAGCCTCTCGTCGATGGGGGCCGACATCGTCGACTTCACCAACGACGGGCGGCCGGACGTCTTCGTGACCGACATGCTCCCGGCCCGCGACGACCGACTGAAGACGACGATGACCTTCGAGCCGTGGTCCACCTACCGGACGAAGGTGCAGAGCGGCTACCACCACCAGCTGCAGCGCAACACCCTCCAGCTCAACAACGGCAACGGCACGTTCAGCGAGGCGGCCCCCCTCGCCGGGGTCCACGCCACGGACTGGAGCTGGGGCGCCCTCGGGGCCGACTTCAACCTCGACGGGCGCGTCGACCTCTTCGTCTCGAACGGCGTCTACAAGGACGTCACCGACCAGGACTTCATCGCCGAGCTAACGACCCAGGAAACCGCCCGGCGGATGAAGGAGCGCGGCCGCTCTGAATTTTTGAACCTGATCGAGCAGATCCCGTCCGAGCGCCTTCCGAACTACGCCTTCCGCAACGTCGACAGCCTCCGGTTCGAGAACGCGGCGGCCGCGTGGGGCCTCGACGCGCCCAGCTTCTCGAACGGCGCCGCCTACGGGGACCTCGACAA
Organism: Salinivenus sp.; assembly: GCA_036625705.1. GTDB lineage: Bacteria > Bacteroidota > Rhodothermia > Rhodothermales > Salinibacteraceae > Salinibacter. The sequence goes on along the minus strand of JAZKTD010000063.1, from coordinate 13,228 downwards.
CGACGGCGACCCCGACCTCGTGGTCAACAACCTCGGGCACGAGAGCTTCGTCTACCGCAACGAGGCGACGACCGCCACCGAGAACCGCTACCTGCAGGTCCGGCTGGAGGGAGACTCGCTCAATACGTTCGGGCTCGGCGCGCAGGTGACCGTCGAGCACGACGGCACGACCTACTACCGCGAGCAGTACCCGATGCGCGGCTTCCAGTCGGCCAGCGGGACGCGCCTCCACTTCGGCGTGGGGCCGGCCGACACCGTCGACGCCGTGACGGTGGCCTGGCCGGACGGCCGCGTGGAGCGCCGGCTGGACGTGGCCACCGACCAGACGCTCGTGGCCCGCCAGGCCGACGCCGCGCCCCCCGACACCGCGGACCAGACGGTTTCTCCTCCGCCCCGGCCCTCCGACGACGACCGGACGGCCGCAGGCGAGACCTTCGAGGACGTGACCGACGAGGTGGGCCTGAGCCACGTCCACGAGGAAAACGACTTCTCCGACTTCCAGCGCGAGCCGCTGCTGCCGCGGAAGCTCTCGACGCAGGGCCCCCGCGTGGCCGTCGGCGACGTGACCGGCAACGGCCTCGACGACGTGTACGTGGGGGGCGCCAAGGGCTCGGCCGGGACGCTCTACCAGCAGCGGGCGGACGGCCGCTTCGTGTCGACCAACGAGGAGGTCTTTTCCGCGGACGCCATTTCGGAGGACGTCGACGCGACGTTCTTCGACGCCACCGGCAACGGGCACCTCGACCTCTACGTCGTGAGCGGGGGCTACGCGTTCTCCGACACCGCCCCCGCCCTGCAGGATCGCCTCTACGTCAACGACGGCACCGGCTCGTTCGAAAAGAGCCGGGAGCGCCTGCCCCGCCTCCGGCAGAGCGGCGGGCCCGTCACGGCCCTCGACTTCGACGACGACGGCGACCGGGACCTCTTCGTCGGGGGCCGGGTCGTGCCCTGGGCCTACGGCCGGACGCCCCAGAGCTACGTCTTCGAGAACGACGGCACCGGCCACTTCACCGACGTCACCGACACGGTGGCGCCGGGGCTCGGCGAGGTGGGCATGGTGACCGACGCCGCCTGGACGGACGTGACCGGCGACGCCCGGGAGGAGCTGGTGGTGGTCGGCGACTGGATGCCGATCACCATCTTCCGCGTCCGCGACGGCACGCTCCGCCGCCTGGACACGTCCGGCCTCGAGCAGAGCCGGGGCTGGTGGACGCGCCTGCTCGCCACGGACGTGACCGGCAACGGCCGCACCGACCTGGTGGTCGGCAACTTCGGCCACAACATGCGGCTGCAGACGTCGCCGGAGCGCCCCGCGTCGATGTACGTCGGCGACTTCAACCGCAACGGCCGCTCCGCGACGCTCCTTAGCCACTACGTGGACGGCCGCGAGGTCCCGTTCTCGCTCCGGGGCCCGCTGGTCCGCGAGTTCGGGTTCGTCCGGCAGCGCTTCCCCTCCCACGAGGCCTACGCCGACGCCACGATCGACGACCTCCTGAGCGACGACCAGCGGCGCCGGGCCACCGTCCATCGGGCGCACACGTTCAGCAGCGTGGTGGTCGAAAACCGGGGCGACGGGGCCTTCACCGTGCGCCCCCTCCCGACCCGGGCCCAGTTTGCGCCCATGTTCGGGCTGTACGCCGGCGACCTGACGACCGACGGCACCACCGACCTCGTGATGGCCGGCAACTTCCACGGCGCCCCGCCCCGGCTCGGGCGCATGGCCGCCAGCTACGGCGCGTTCCTGCGGGGGACGGGCGACGGCCCCTTCGCCGCCGTGCCGTCCCGCGAGAGCGGGCTCCTGGTGCGCGACCAGGTGCGCGACGTGGCCGCCCTCAACACGGCGACGCACGGCCGCGTCCTCCTGTTCGCCAAAAACGACGCCCCCCTCCAGATCGTCGCGCCGACGGCCCCGCAACGTCCGGTCTCGACCCCGACTCGGTCCTCCGAATGATGTCCCGCGCGCTTTCCGGTCTCGTGGCGGCCCTCGTCCTGCTCGGCTGCGCGGGCTGCGGCCCCGCCGATCGGGCCCCGCCGGCCCTCTTCGACCGCCTGGACTCGGCGCGCACCGGCGTCACGTTCGAGAACACGCTCGCCGAGTCGCCGGCCCTCAACATCCTGAACTACCTCTACTACTACAACGGCGGCGGGGTGGCCGCCGGCGACGTCAACGGCGACGGCCGCGTGGACCTCTACTTCACGGCCAACGAGGGCCCGAACGCCCTCTACCTGAACCGGGGCAACTTCCGGTTCGAGGAGGTGACCGACGCGGCCGGCGTGGCGGGCACGGCCGACTGGTCGACCGGCGTCACGATGGCCGACGTCAACGGCAACGGGCGGCTCGATATCTACGTCTCCGTCGTGAGCGGCATCCACGGCCTCGAGGGGCACAACCAGCTCTTCCTCAACCAGGGCCCCGGCGAAAACGGGGTGCCGCGGTTCGAGGAACGGGCCGCCGCCTACAACCTCGACCAGCGCAGCTTCGGGACGCAGGCGGCCTTCTTCGACTACGACGGCGACGGCGACCTCGACGTCTACCTTCTCAACTCCTCGGTCCACGAGGAGCAGACCTACGGCCGGTCCTCCCTCCGCAAAACGACGAGCGAACGGGCCGGCGACCGGCTCTACGAGAACGTGTCCGGGTCGTCCGGCGACCCGGATGCCCCGACCTTCGTGGAGGTGACCGACGAAGCCGGCATCTACAGCGGGCGCACCGGCTACGGCCTCGGCGTGGCCGTCAGCGACCTCGACCGCAACGGCTGCCCCGACCTCTACGTGGCCAATGACTTCCACGAGCACGACTACCTCTACTACAACAACTGCGACGGCACCTTCACCGAGGCCATCGAGCGGGCCACCCGGCACGTCAGCTACTCCTCGATGGGGGTCGACGCCGCCGACCTCAACAACGACGGGCGCCCGGACCTGGCCGTGCTCGACATGCTGCCCCCCGACGAAGCGACCCAGAACACCACCGCCGGGGCCGACACCGAGGAGATCTACGAGATGAAGCGCCGCTACGGCTACCACCACCAGCTCGACCGCAACACGCTGCAGCTCAACCGCGGGAATCGTCGGTTCAGCGAGATCGGGCTCCTGGCCGGCGTGGCCGCGACGGACTGGAGCTGGGCTCCCCTCTTCGCCGACCTCGACAACGACGGCCGCAAGGACCTCTTCGTCACGAACGGCATCGTGCGGCGGCCCAACGACCTCGACTTCGTCGACTACGCCTCCCAGCCCGCGGTCGCCGAGAAGATGCAGACGATCGACGAGCAGGAGCTCTCGATCCAGGAGCGCCTGCCGCCGGGGAGGGCCCCGAACGTCGCCTTCCGCAACGACGGGGACCTCACCTTTTCGGACTCCTCGGCCGCCTGGGGGCTCGGCCGGACCGGCGTCTCGAACGGCGCCGCGTACGCGGACCTCAACGACGACGGCGCCCTCGACCTCGTCGTCAACAACATCAACGCTCCGGCCTCGATCTACGAGAACCGCGCCGACTCGCTGCGCGAGCACCACTTCCTCCGGGTGCAACTGCAGGGCGGGCCCGACAACACACACGGGGTCGGCGCCCGCGTCGCGGTCCACCAGCCCGGCCGGACCCAGTTCCTCGAGCAGACGCCGACGCGCGGCTACCAGTCCTCGGTCCCGCCCCGCCTGCACGCCGGGCTCGGCACGCAGGGCGTCGACTCCCTCGTCGTGACCTGGCCGAGCGGGGACACCGAGACCCGCACGCAGGTGCCCCGCGACACGACCCTCACGCTGCGGCGGGCCGACGCGGCGGCACCCGAGTCAGCCCCCAGCAGGGAGTCGGAGGAGACACCGCTCTTTTCGGTGATGCCCGCCGACACCCTCGGCATCGACTTCCGGCACGAGGAGAACACCTCGTTCAACGACTTCCGACGCGAGCCGCTGTTGCCCCGCCGCCTCTCGACGGAAGGGCCCGCCCTCGCCGTCACCGACGTGAACGGCGACGGCCGCGAGGACGTCTTCCTCGGCGGCGCGAAGCGGCAGCCCGCGGCCCTCTACCTGCAGGGGCCCGGCGGGCAGTTCCGCCGGTCGGCGGCCACCGACTCGCTCTGGCGGGCCGACCGGCTCCACGAGGACGTCGACGCCGCCTTCTTCGACGCCAACGGGAACGGGGCGCCCGACCTCTACGTCGTGAGCGCGGGCAACGAGTTCTCGGCCGGGGCCGACGCCCTCCGCGACCGGCTCTATCGGAACGACGGCACCGGCCGCTTCCGGCGGGCCCGCGGGGCACTGCCGGAGGACATGGCCGTGAACGGCGGGGCCGTCGCGCCCGGGGACGTCGACGGCGACGGCGACACGGACCTGTTCGTCGGCGGCCGGTCGGTGCCGCGCCGGTACGGAAAAGCCCCCAAGAGCGTCCTGCTCGAGAACGACGGCACCGGCCGCTTCACGGACGTCACCGAAGAACGGGCCCCCGAGCTCCGCCGCGTGGGCATGGTGACCGATGCCATCTGGGCCGACGTGCGCGGCGGCGCGGCGCCGGAGCTGGTGGTCGTGGGCGAGTGGATGCCGATCACCGTCTTTGGGCGACAGGACGGCGGCCGGCTCGTGGACCACACCGCGGCCGCCGGGCTGGCCGGCACCGAGGGCTGGTGGACCGCCGTCCGCGCGACGGACCTCACCGGCGACGGGGCGCCGGACCTGGTCGCCGGCAACTTCGGCCGGAACTCGCGCCTGCGGGCCGGCCCCGACACGCCGGTCGAGCTCTACCGCGGCGACTTCAACGACGACGGCGAGGCCGAACCGATCCTCACCCGCTACAACGACGGCACGCGCTACCCCTGGGGCGGGCGCGACCGGCTGCTCGAGCGATTTCCCTCACTGACGGAGCAGTTTCCGACGTACGAGTCGTTCGGGGCCGCCCGACTCGAGGACCTGTTTCCCGCCGCCGCGATCGAGGGCGCCACGGTACAGACGGCCCGCACCTTCGCCAGTGCCGTCGCCACGAACCGGGGCGACGGCTCGTTTGCGGTCGAGCCGCTCCCCAGCCGCGCCCAGTTCGCGCCGGTCTACGGCGTGCTCGCCGGCGCCCTGACCGGGAAGGGCCGCCGGGAGGTGATGCTGGGCGGAAATTTCCACGGGGTGCGCCCGCGGCAGGGCCGCTACGACGCCAGCTACGGCACGCTCCTGCGCCGAGCGGACACGAGCGGCTGGGCCGCGGTGCCCGCCCCGAAAAGCGGCCTCTACCTGCGGGGCGAGGTGCGAGCCCTCCGCCGCCTGCGCGGCCCCGACGGGGCCCGGTACGTGATCGTGGCACGGAATAACGCCCGTCCGCAACTGGTGGCCCTGCCGGACGCAGGCCCCGCCCGCACCGCCGCCCGCCGGGAGTAGTGGATGTGCCCTTCTCATTTGCTGAATCTCGCCGACCCCGAAACGGGGGCGACGTCGATCTCTCGAGCCTGCAGTGACTCTCCGTTCTCTGGGAGCGGGCACGGCGCACCCCAAGAGCACTTGCTCCCTGGAGATCTGGGATCTCCTCGGTCACGGCACACGGGTCGACGCGCCGGGCGCGGTCATCGAGGAGTGGGCACAGCGGATGTACGAATCCACGAGACGCCGGGAACAAGCCCGCACACGCCCCGATGCAGAGTCCCCACTTCCCCGCCGCTTATCACCTTTTCGACGCAGATGTATCCCGACGCGAGACGGCCGACGCTGCCCCTGATACGTTCCTCGATCATGCGCACTGTCCTCCCGGTTCTCGGCCTCCTCCTCGCCGTTCTCCTCGGCGGGTGCCGGTCGGAGACAGAGGCGCCCGCGTCGACCACGGGGGGCGCCCCGATCCCCGTGGACACGATCGACGGCGAGGGCTCCGACAAGATGCGGGCGGTCCTCGACGCCCTCAACGAGCGGGCCTACGAGCACCCGATGGACTACTTTCACCTCAACGGCCGCCGGGCCGAGGTCCTCGAGGCCCGGCTGGACACGGCCACCGCGCCCCACAAGAGCCGCCTCCAGTATCGGCACGCGCACGAGCTCCTCTACGCCGGGAAGGTCGAGGAATCCATCCGGCAGTTGAACACGCTCATTCAGCAGCAGAACCTGCGGCTCCCCCGCGTCTCGCGGCAGTCGCGTCCCGTCTTCAACCTTCTGGGCCTGGCGTACCTGCGGCTCGGGGAGCGGGAGAACTGCATCGAGAACCACGCCGCCGCGTCGTGCATCCTGCCGATCCGTGGGGCCGGCGTCCACACCGACCCGAAGGGCTCCCGGAACGCCGTGCAGATCTACCGCCAGCTGTCGTACAACTTTCCCCGTGACCTGCAGAGCCGGTGGCTGCTCAACATTGCCCACATGACCCTCGGCCAGTACCCGGACGGCGTGTCGCATCCCCGGCTGCGGATCCCCGGGATCGAGGCCGACGACGACAGCCCCATCAAGCGATTTCGGGACGTGGCCGGCCCGCTGGGCGTAAACCACAACGCCATCGCGGGCGGGGTGAGCGTCGAGGACTTCAACAACGACGGCTTCCTCGACATCCTGGCCACCTCCTACGGCCTCGACGACGAGCCGCGCCTCTACCTCAACGACGGGGAGGGCGGCTTCGTGGACCGGACCGAGGAGGCGGGCCTGAAGGGCCTCACGGCCGGCCTCAACACCGTCCACGCCGACTACAACAACGACGGCAACGAGGACGTCTTCGTCCTCCGCGGGGCGTGGCTGGGGGAGCAGGGCCGGCGCCCCAACTCGCTGCTCCGCAACAACGGGGACGGCACCTTTACCGACGTCACCTACCAGGCCGGCCTCGACGCCTACCACCCCACGCAGACCGCTGCGTGGGCCGACGCGAACGGGGACGGGCACGTCGACCTCTTCGTGGGCAACGAGTCGAGCGCCGCCGTCGACCCCTTCTCCGGCGACACGACCAGCACGGCGGTCGCCACCCACGAGAGCACCCTCTACCTCAACGACGGGGACGGGACGTTCACCGAGCGGGCGGACTCCGCGAACGTCGACGTGGCGGCCTACGTGAAGGGCTCCGCCTGGGGCGACGTCAACAACGACGGGTGGCCCGACCTCTACGTCTCGGTCCTCGGCGGCCCGAACCGGCTCTTCGTCAACCAGGGGCCGGGCCCCGGCGGCGTCCCGCAGTTCGAGGAGCGGGCCGAGGCGGCCGGCGTGCAGGCCCCGCTCTTCAGCTTTCCGGTCTGGTTCTGGGACTACAACAACGACGGGCACCAGGACCTCTTCGTCTCCGGCTTCGACATGCGGTACTTCAACCGGGTGGCCCACGCCGTGGCGGCCGAGTACGTGGGCACCCCCACCCGCGCCGAACCCCCCCGCGTCTACCGGAACGACGGGGACGGCACATTTACGAACGTCACCGACCGGCTCAACCTCGACACGGTCCTCTTTACGATGGGGTCGAACTACGGCGACCTCGACAACGACGGCTACCAGGACTTCTACGCGGGCACCGGCGCTCCCAACTTCAGTTCGATCGTCCCGAACCGCATGTTTCACAGTCGGGACGGGGCGCGCTTCGAGGAGGTGTCCTTCGAGGGCGGGTTCGCCCACATCCAGAAGGGCCACTCCGTGGCGTTCGCCGACTTCGACCGCGACGGCGACCAGGACGTCTACAGCGTCATGGGCGGGGCCATTCCCGGCGACTCCTTCCACAACGTGCTCTTCGAGAACCCCGGCCACGGCCACCACTGGGTGACGCTCGACCTGCGGGGCCGCTCGGCGAACCGCTCGGCCATCGGGGCCCGCATCGCGATCACGGCCCGGCGGCCCGACGGCTCGACCCGCACGATCCACCGCACCGTGCGGACCGGCGGCAGCTTCGGGGCCGCGCCGCTGCAACAGCAGATCGGGCTCGGGGACGCCTCCCGCATCGACACGCTGCGCGTGCGGTGGCCCACCGCCGAGCGGCCGACTCAGACCGTCACGGACCTGACCGTGGACCGGGCCTACCGGCTCGTGCAGGGCGAGGCCCCGGTGCCCCTTGAGCGGCCCGCGGCGCCGCTCCGGACGGACACGACGTCCGGGGAGAAGGCCCAGCGGTAGCGGGGGTGGGGGCGCTCCTGAACGCTCCGCGGACGGAAGGCAGCCGGTGCTCCTGTTGTGCCCTCCGTTCTTCTCCTCAGGAGCCTCGTCAACAGCGCCGCGGCCCCGGCCGTTCGGCCAGTCAAGCAGACCGGCGGACCTTGACGTCCCGTGATCTTTCTCTTACCATGGGGGTGTGGATTTATATTTGGAATCGGTTCCACCCCGATCTGGGGCGTCTAATCTGTGCTGTTCGCCCCGGGAACCTCCAAAGTTTCGCTCGTCGTCGCCGCGGGAGCACCCGTCCCTTCGGCCGACGACGACCAGGAGCCCTCGTCGCCGCCAATCGTTAGGACTGCTTCCCTTAGAGATGAATAAACTGCTATTGCGAACCTCAGCGTTTCTCGTTGCGCTCTCTTTCCTCTGTGTGGGGGGCGTGCTGGCTCAGGAAAAGACCGTGACCGGTACGGTGACGGATGCACAGGCGGAAGAAACGCTTCCCGGGGCTAACGTTTCTGTGCAGGGGACCCAGATCGGAACGACGACCAACGCGCAGGGGGAATACGAAATTACCGTTCCCGGGCCCGACGCCACGCTGGTCTTCTCGTTCGTCGGCTACCGGAGCCAGACCGTGCAGGTGGGCGACCAGACGGAGATCAACGTGAGCCTGCAGGAAGACGTCGGCCAGCTCGAGCAGGTCGTCGTGACCGGGTACGGCACCCAGCAGCGCCAGAACATCACGGGCGCCCAGGCGTCGGTCGACGTGGCCGAGGCCGTGGTCGGCCAGAACAACAGCCCGCAGGACCTCATCCAGGGCCGCATTGCGGGCGTGCAGGTCGTCTCGAACAGCGGGGAGCCCGGCGCCGGCATGCGGATCCGGGTGCGCGGACAGAAGTCCCTGAGCGCCAGCAACGACCCGCTGTACGTCATCGATGGGGTGCCGATCAGCACGACCAGCATGACCCCCGGGGGCGCGAACGCTGGAGGGGTAGCCTCCTCGAACGACACGAACCCCCTGGCAACGATCAACCCCCAGGACATCGAGTCGATCGAGATCCTGAAGGACGCCTCGGCGACCGCCATCTACGGCTCGCAGGGCTCCAACGGCGTCGTGCTCATCGAGACGAAGAGCGGGGCGTCCGGCGGCGGACTGCAGGCGTCCTACAACGGCCAGCTGAGCGCAGGCACGGTCTCGAATACCCTCGACCTGCTGACCGCCGAGGAGTACCGGGCGTCCGTCACCCAGTATAGCCGGACCCCGGCCGACGAGCAGCCCAGTGCCAGCACCGACTGGCAGGACCAGATCTTCCGGTCCACGTTCTCGCAGTCGCACAATCTCTCGTTCTCCGGGGGCACCGAAAGCAGTTCTTTCCGCGCCTCGGCGAACTACTCGAACTCGGAAGGGGCGCTTCTCGACTCCGGGCTCGAGCGCTTCTCGGGCCGGGTGAATGGTACCCACAATACGCTCTCGGACCGACTCCGGCTCAACCTGAACCTGACGGCGTCCCAGACGAACCGTAACCACGCCTTCTTCAACCAGGCGGGCGGCTTCCAGGGCGGTGCGATCAAGAGCGCCCTTGCCTTCGACCCACGGCGTCCGGTGCGGCAGGAGGGAGACTTCTTCGAGTACCTCCGCAGCGTGCGCAACCCGGTCGGGCTGCTCGAACAGGTGACCGACAACACCGAGCAGCAGCGCATCATTGGGAGCCTCTCGGCCAACGCCGACCTTCTGGAGAACCTCACGCTCGACGGACGGCTGAGCGCGGACTGGAGCAACGGCCTCCGCCGCTCCTACATTCCGAAGTCGAACGCCGTGGGGGCCCAGGTTAACGGCGAGGCCTCCCAGAACGAGCGGAGCCTCACGAACCTCGTCGCCCAGTCGACGCTCACCTACGACAAGGACCTCTTCGGAGGGGCCCACTCGCTCCGGGTCCTCGGCGGCTTCGAGTTTCAGCGCGAGACCTACAAGCAGGTCGGTTCGACTGTGCAGGGCTTCGTCACCGACGCCACGCTCTACAACAACCTCGGGAGCGGGACCAACGTTCTTACGCCGTTCTCCAACAAGGAGGAGGTCGATCAGATCGGCCTCTTCGGGCGCGTCAACTACAACATTCAGGGCAAGTACCTCTTGGAGGCCACGGTCCGCCGGGACGGGTCCTCCGTCTTCGGGCGCGACAACAAGTTCGCCTACTTCCCGTCGGCGTCGGTCGGCTGGAACCTCGCCGAGGAGCCGTTCCTGAACGTGGAGGGCCTCACGCAGCTGAAGCTGCGCGTCTCCGCCGGCATTAGCGGGAACCAGGGCGTCCCCCCCTACGAGTCGCTGCCGCTGCTGACCCCGAGCTCGGGGGACGCAGGCATCTTCGGCAGCGGTGAGGAGGAGGTCATCGGCGTCACGCAGGTCCGCGCGGCGAGCCCCGGCCTGAAGTGGGAGGAGACGCGCGAGTTGAACGTCGGCGTCGACTTCACCGCCGGCCGGTTTGACGGCACGGTGAACTACTACCGCCAGAACACCGACGACCTGCTGCTGGACGTCCGCGTGCAGCAGCCGGCGCCCTCGGAGACGGTGCTCGACAACGTCGGGGAGGTCTCGAACGAAGGCGTCGAGGCGAGCCTTGAGGCCTTCGTGCTGAACCGGGAGAACTTGAGCCTGAACATCGGGGTCAACGCTAGCTCCAACCGCAACATTGTGGAGGACCTCGGCCAGCGCGGCACGATCGACCACGGCGCGGTGAGCGGGCAGGGCCTCACCGACGTACAGGCCCAGCGCCTCGCACCGGGCCACCCCATCGGGTCCTTCTACGGTCCCGTCTTCGTCGGCGTCAACGACAGCGGCCAGGAGGTCTACGAGACGGCCGACGGCACCACGACCGACGAAAGTGCGGCCGAGGACCAGTTCATCGGCAACGTCGTGCCGGACGTGTCCTACGGATTCAACGTCCGCTTCCAGTACCACGGCTTCGACGCGAGTGCCTTCCTCCGCGGCGAGCAGGGACGCGAGCTCTTCAACAACACCGCGGCGGAGCTGACGACGAAGAGCTTGATCGGGCGCCTCAACGTCCTGGAGGAGACGGTCACCGACGGAACGTCCACCACGCACTCGCCCACGTACTCCTCCCGCTGGGTGGAGGATGCCTCGTTTCTCCGCATGGACAAGCTCACGGTCGGATACAACGTCCCGAACGTGACGCGCCTCAACCTGCGCAACCTGCGGTTTTACGTCTCCGCCCAGAACCTCTTCGTGATCACGCCCTACAGCGGGTACGATCCGGAGCTGAACACGAATGTTAGTGGAGAGGGGGTCGGGTTCCGCAGTCTAGCCACGCCCTCTCAGGGCATCGACTACACCAGCTACCCCCGCCAGCGGACGTTCACGTTCGGCGTCGAGTTGGGCCTCTAAGCTGGGGACCGAGCCTCCTTCTCGCTTTACCGAATCAACTACGCAGTTTGATGAATTACGATACGTTGCTTGACCATCGATGGGGGCGCCTCACGGCGCTTCTCCTCATCCTTGTACTTCCCTTCGCCATCGCGGCGTGCGACTCGCAACTTGAGCAGCAGACCTTCGGGCAGATTGAGCAGGGGCAGTTCCCCTCCAACGCCAGTGAGTTCCGGTCGTCGGCCGCCGCGGCCTACGCCCCGCTGCGCAATCTCCAGTTCGCGCCACTGAACATCTCCGAACACACCACCGACGAGACGATGGTGCCCACCCGCGGCGGGGACTGGGCCGACGGCGGGCAGTGGCGCCGCCTGACGCAGCACCAGTGGACCGCCACCCACCCGGACCTCAACCCGGCCTGGGGCACGCTGCAGACGGGCGTCTCCCGCACGAACAGCCTGCTTACGACCGTCGACGCGGCCGAAGGGCTCTCGGACGAGCAAAAGTCGGGCTTCAGCGCCGAGATGCGGTTCCTGCGGGCGTACTACTACTACTGGCTCATGGACCTCTGGGGCGGCGTGCCGGTGGTCGTCGAGGCCGGCAACGAGCAGTATGACTTTATCACCCAGGAGGAGGTCTCGACCGATAACCGCCCCCCGCACAACACGCGGAAGCAGGTCTTCGACTTTCTCCTGCAGGAGCTGGTGGGCGTCAATTCCGAAAACCTCTCGGTCGAGGACGTCAACAATCCAGGGGACGGCTCCGTGCTCGCCAACCTGTCGCCGAAGGGCGAGATCGAGTACGGCCGCGCCACGCGCGGCGCCGGCTACGGGTTGCTCGCACGTCTGCTCCTGAACGCCGAGGTCTACGGCGTTGAGGTCGGCGGTCCGAACGCCCAGGACATCGGTCCGCTGGCGAATGCGACGGGCCCCGCCCTCTACGAAGAGGCCGTCGCCGCCGCCGACCAGGTGCTCAACTCCGGCCGGTACGAGCTCGCGGACGACTACTTCGAACCCTTCTCGGTCGACAACGCCGGGAACGACGAAATCCTCTTCGCGGCCACCTACAATGCAAAGAGTGGGCAGGGCTATCAGCTCGAGCAGGCCGTTCTGCATTACAACCAGCCCTGGAAGCAGGGGCCCTGGAACGGCTTCACGACCATCGCCGACTTCTACAACTCCTACGACAACGTCGGAAACAACGACGTACGGCAGGACCAGTTCATGGTCGGCCCGCAGTACGAGCAGCCCAACCAGAGCTGCGCCGGCGACGAGTGCTTCAGCGACCCGTCCTCCCCCCCCGTCCTGGCCCGAAACTCGGACCAGCAGATCAACTTCACCCCTGAGGTCCCGAACCTCATTCTGGAGGGGGGCACCAAGGCTCTCGAGGAGCCGGGCGCCCGGCCGCTGAAGTTTGAGCTGGACCCGAACGCGGCCGCCTCTCACATGGGCAACGACTTCCCGCTCATCCGGCTGGCGGAGATCTACATGATCAAGGCCGAGGCGCTGACCGCGATGGACCAGGTCGGAGCGGCCACGACGCCCTTCAACACGGTCCGCACCCGGACGGGGGCCGATGCCCTCACCGGGACGCCCTCCGCGTCGGAGATGTACGAGCTGATCCTTCAGGAGCGCGGCTTCGAGTTCCACTTCGAGATGCTGCGCCGACAGGACCTGATCCGGTACGAGTTTGCCCACGGCATGGACCGGTCCGACGAGCCCTACGCGCCGTCCTTCACGGGGCCGTGGCGCTTCAAGCAGTCGCCGTCGGACAACTTCCGGGCGCTCTTCCCCATTCCGGAGAACCAGCTCAGCGTAAATCCTGAGCTGGCGCAGAACCCGG
>JAZKTD010000062.1:0-14578 GCA_036625705.1 Salinivenus sp. | reverse complement strand
GTAGCTTTCAATCCTGCGGGGACGCCCACCCGTCCGCTTCTCTCTTTACACCGACCCGACGGACACCCGATGCCCGACGCCGCCGAACCGGCTCCTTCCGACGATTCGTCCGCCTCCGCGCAGGAGACGTACGCCCAACAGTGGGAGGCCCTCTGCGAGGAGCTCGGCACTTCGGACCCGAATGAGGTACTGGCCCGCGTGCAGACCCTGAAGCGCCAGATGGAGCAGACCAGGGCCCCGAACCGGGCGGCGGGAGAGGGCCTGGTGACCATCAGTGAGGTGGAGGAGGTCTTCCGGGACATGAACGAGAAGATCGAGAAGCTGCGCGAGCGCAACGCCGCGCTCGCCGAGCAGGTCGAGGGCAACGGAGACGGCGGGGTCCGGCGGGGGACCGAACAGTTGCTCGAAGCCCTCGACGCCCCCACGGTGGACGCGGCCGAGGACCGAATCCACCGGCTCAACCAGCGGCTCGAGGACCTCTACCAGGAGAAGGAGCGGCTCGCCGAGGCGGGCCTGTCCGACGCGACGGACGCCCTCGATGCGATCGAGCGGCTCCGGGCCGAGCGGGACGCTCTTCGCCGGGAGCGCGACCAGCTCCAGGCCCAGCACGACCGGTCGGCCGCCGAGGACGGGGACGCTGCGGATTCGGCGGGATCGGAGGCGCCGGCCCCCGCCGACGACAGGCTCCCCGCCGAGATCGGCGACATTCTCGGCATTCGGACCGCGGAGGAGGCCCAGGAACTGGCCGCGCTTATCGACGACATGTCCAGCCAGCTGGAGCGGCTTCGCCGGAAGCACGAGAAGCTGGACGCGGCCGGCCTCTCCGTCGAGGAGGCCCTCACGATGATCGAGAACATGAGGGACCAGCTGGCGGATCTCTACCACCACTCCAACCGGGCCGAGACGCCCGGGGCGGACCGCCTCGGCCCCCAGGGAGACGGCGGCCCGGAGGTGCTGGACGACACGCTCCGCCGCCGCATCGAGACCCTGACCGACACGTCCCTGGAGGCGACCGATGACCTTACCGATGTGGTGCTGCCCCTCATCGATCGCCTCGAAGCCCTGTCTGAGGAGCACCGTCCCCTCGCCGAGGCGGGCCTGGAGGGCGAGGAGGCCGTTGCCCTCATCGAAAACATGAAGGCCCAGCTCGACGACCTCTACCGCCGAGTCGAGGACCGGCCGGACGCGGCCGATCGGCTCGAGGCCATCGAGGACGTCCTCGGCATCTGCACTCGGCAGGAGGCCGAGCAGCTCGCCGAGCTTGCCGAGCAGATGGAAACCCAGCTCACCGTTCTCTACGAGGAGAAGGAAAAGCTGCAGGACCTGGGGGTGTCCAGTATCAAGGACGCCGTCAGTATGATCGAGAGCATGGAGTCGCAGCTCGACGACCTGTACGAAGACAAGAAGTCGCTCGGAGACACCCCACTCGAGGACACCGGGGAACAGAGCACTTTCCAGCAGCTCAAGGCCCTCTACGCCGAGCGCCAGCGTCTGCAGCAGGCCCTCGGGGTGTCGTCGGCCGAGGACGTCATCGAGATGGTCGAGACCCTCACCTCGCAGGTCGAGGACCTGTACACCGGACGCGACGCGGAGGTCGATCCGCAGGAGCGCCACGAGGCGCGGCTCTGGCCCTCCGAGGAGGCCGATGCGCCGGACGCCTCGGCCGAGCCGTCCTCGGACGACGACGCCTCCCTCACGGTGCGCAGCCTGGAGCGACAGCTCGAGGTGCTCTACCGCGAGAAGGAGACCCTGCTTCGCCAGGGGCTCCAGAGCGCCGAGGAGGCCGTCGATCGCCTTCAGGCCCAGCAGCAGCAGATCGAGGGCCTTCGACACGAGACCCAGACCCACGAGCACCGGTTCGACCGGCTCCGGTCGGCGTTTGGCACCGAGCAGGTCTCCCGGATCGTCGAACTCGTGCAGGCGCTCGAGGCCGAGACCGGCACCTCGCTCGCGGAGGTCCGACCGGGCCCGCCCGACGCGGCCGACGCCCCGATGGACTACGGCGTGCACATCGAGGCGGCGGCGCCCCTGGTGGACGCCGACACGCTCGGCCGACTCGATGAAATGAGCGACGACGCGTTGGAGGCGCTCGACGTGGGCGCCGTGCAGCTGCGCGACGACGGGACCGTGGCGGCCCTCAACGACGCGGCCTTCCGCCTACCGGACCTGCCAGACCAGGCGGACCGCACGGCCGTGGTCGGCGAGCACTTCTTCCGGGACGTGGCCCCGAGCACCGACAACGGCCTGTTCTTCGGCCGCTTCCGGGAGGGACGACGCCGCGGCGAGCTGGACGCCCGCTTTCCGTACACCTTTGCGGGCCCGTCGGGGGCGGCGGCGTTCACCGTTCACCTCTACCGTGGCCCGGGACGCGAAACCACATGGCTGCTTTTCCAACCCGCATAGTCCGCCCGCGCCTCTTGCTTCCCGCCGACGCGTCCTCCCCATGCCCCCGTCTCCCGACGATCACGAGTCGTCCCGGTCCGGGTCCGAGCTGCAGCCCAGGCCGAAGTCGGACGTGCCCATCCCCGATTCAGACGAGACGACGTCCCGCCCGCTCGCCTTCGAGGCCGACGGGGTGGGAGAGCGACTGCGCCACGCCGACGAGACAACCCTCCACGAGGCGCCCTTCGGCATCGTGCGCCTCGACGACGACGGGAGGGTCGAGTTCTACAACCGCTACGAATCGGACCTCAGCGGCGTGCCGCCGGAGGAGGCCCTCGGGAAGGACTTTTTTACCCAGCTTGCGCCATGCAGTAATAATCACCTCTTTCGGGGACGCTTCGAGGACGGGGTCGAGGCCGGGGCGCTCGACGACCACTTCACGTACACGTTTACGTACAAGATGCGCCCCACGCTGGTCGACGTGCGCCTCTACCGGGACGAGGCCGGCCTCAACTGGGTGCTGATCCACAAGCGCTGACGGCCGCCGGGCCGGAGGGCGCCCCGCTTCCCCTCCGTCCCCCTGCTTCTCAGGCCGCCCGCTTCTTTTCTTCTTCCTCGTCCACCATCAGCCGGTAGCCGACCCCACGGACGGTTTCGAGGTGCATGCCGTCGTCGCCGTTCTTCGCGTTCTCGAGCTTCTTGCGGAGGCCTGACACCGTCACGTCGATCGAGTTGTCGGACACGAACTCCGATCCCCAGACGCGTTCCGCGATGACGCTTCGGGAGACGACGTTCGGCTCCCGGTCGGCCAGCAGGCGCAGGAGATCGAACTCCTTCTTCCGGAGGTCGAGGCGCTTCCCGAAGACCTGCGCCTCCTGCGTCGCCGAGTCGACCTGCAGGGGCCCGACGGCAATCTCGTCGACCGACGCCCACTCGGCCGGCCGCCGGAGCAGGGCCCGCACGCGCGCCTGGACCTCTTCCATCGAAAACGGCTTCGTGAGGTAGTCGTCGGCGCCGCTCTCCAGGCCCTTCACCCGGTCCTCGACGCTGTCGCGGACCGTCAACATGAGAATGGGCGTTGCGTATCCCTCGTCGCGGAGATCCTCGATCAACTCGGGCCCGTTCATCTCCGGGAGGAGCCAGTCCACAATCATGGCGTCATACCGGTGCTCGGCCGTCTGCTCGAGGGCGTCCTCGGCACTGGTCACGTGGTGGATCCGGTAGGGCCCTTCCCGCTTCAATCCCTTCTCCAGGGTCCGCGCCAGTTTCTCGTCGTCCTCGACAATTAAGATTAGTTTCATTTCTAGAGTTCAATCTGTACGGAATGGTGTACGAACGAAATCACGGACGCTCTGGTCGATCGGCTGTATGCCCCGCCCGGGCCGGAGAGCGGCCGGGAGGCGGTCGCGTCGCCAGAACGCTGCGGATGTTATGAGCCGCGGCGGCCTTCTCTTCCGGAGAAGACGGATCTCGCCTCGGAAACATCCCTCGATTGTACCGACCGATCACTCCGGAGCGGCGAGGAATCGGGTATTGTTTGTACTTGACCAACAAGCACTATACCATTTCTTTTCAGCGAAAAACAAGCTATCGTAAATCCGTACCAATTTACCCGGTGGGTGTTCGTAAGTGCCCTCCTCTCTTCCGTAAAATTTTCTTCTCTTTCTCTGCCCAGTCCAGGTCGTCCTTCCCGTGCGCATCGCCATTCTGTCCGACATTCATTCGAACCTCGAGGCCTTGACGCGGGCGCTGGAAGGCATTGAGAGCGCCGGGGTTGAGGCGGTGTACTGCCTCGGCGACATCGTCGGGTACAACGCCGACCCGGCGGCATGTGTCGATCTGGTCCGTGAGCGCTGTGCAGGAATCGTTCGCGGCAACCACGACGCGGCCGTGGCGACGGACGCGGCCGTCGATGCCCTGCCGGCCAATGGCCAGGCGGCCGCCCGTCATAACCGGCGGTGTCTTTCAACAGAGCAAATCGCGTTCCTAGCCGACCTGCCCCTCACCCTCACGGTCGAGAACTGTACCTTCGTCCACGCCACCCCCGACGCCCCGACCGACTGGACCCGCCTCACCACCTACCCCGCCGCCCAGGCCCAGTTCGACCACTTCGACACCGATCTCTGCTTCATCGGGCACACCCACGTGCCGGCCGTGATGGCCGATACGCTCGGCGTCTTTCAGGTGCGGGAGGGCCACCGGTACCTGGTCAACGTCGGGAGCGTCGGGCAGCCCCGGGACCAGAACCCAAAGCTCAGCTTCGGGCTCTTCGATACCGACACGTACGACTACCGCAACGTGCGGCTCAGCTACGACGTCGACGCGGCCGCCCAGAAGATTCGCGACGCCGACGCCCTGCCCAACCGCCTGGCCGCCCGGCTGCACGAGGGGCTCTAGGTAGTCACACGCGAAAGAGCGGGCCTCTCCCCTCCATAGGAGAAGCATTCGAGGGCCGATCGTTACAGGGCCGCCGGTCACCGCCGCTCTTTCCAGTCGAGGTAGAGGGCCCGGGCACACATGAAGGCCGACTCGGCGGTCTCACTGGTGAACCAGTAGTTGACGCCGGCCCCGACGGCCGCCCCGGCCAGCGGCACCGTCTGCCCCAGCTTGCGCTCGACGAGGGCCTTCGCGATCTCGCGCGGGAGGTGCCGGTTCTGGTCGCGGAAGGTGCCGGAGACGCGCCCCTTGTAGTCGAGATCGTTGGCGAAGGCAGCCGCCGCTACGCTCACCTCGCGGAGCGCCTCGTTCCGGGCCTCGCGCCCCCCGGCCGCCGCGGCGTTGAAGATCGACAGCACGAGCGGCCGAAACATCGGGCCCCGCAGCGGGAAGCCGTAGCAGGCCCCGATCTGCTGGATGAGCCGCAGGTTGATGGTAAAGAGCAGTGGAATGTCGGCCGCGAGGAGGGCGGTGCCGAGGAGGCCGGTGCCGCCCCCTTCGAGGGCCGCGAGGAGCGTGTTCTGCTGGAAGCGGCTGCGGGCCAGGGGGTCGAGCTCGTCGATCGGCCGGGTGCGCAGGTCGCTCACCGACTGGGCGGGCAGGCCCCGCTCCGCGGCGGCGGCCAGCAGGTCCTCGTCCTCGAACGTCCACTCCGAGGCGTCGGTGAGGGTGGAAAGGAACTGGTGGATGCGCTCGACGACTTGGTCCATCGTCTCGGGCGCCACCGTCTGGTCGACGGCCCAGTCGACCGGGCGCATGGCCCAGTCGATGGCCTGGGCGGCGATGGAGGCGTCGGCGTGCTGCCAGTCTTCGATCTCGCGTCGGACGGCCTTTTCCTCGTCGGTCAGTCGCATGCGATGGGGAGAGCGGGGGAACGAATGCGAACATTTTCCCCTAACGCGAGGTCCGAGGGAAAGATGCAGGGCGTCTGCACACCCGGCCGTTGCCCGCGCATCGGCACGGCACCCCCGACGGGCCCGGGGATCGACCGATTCGGGCGGATCGTCACGCGGTGGGTGGCCATCCGGCGTCTCGGACCGGATCTCTCGGGATCGACCCGGACGCAGACGTGCGGTCTCTGGCCGTTCAGGGGTCCACATCCACGAGCGCCGCGGCGTCCCAGTTCGTCCCCCACGCCAGGAAGGCCGCCAGGGCGAGCACGAGGGGCACCGGCGTGCAGATCCAGAGGATCGGCGCGAAGCCGCTCATCAGATCCGGCCCCAGCGCCAGGACGGCGGGCCCGACGGCCGTGCCGCCGATGAAGACCGTGTTGGCGAGGCTCCGGATGCTGCCGTGGTGCAGGCGGCCGAAGTAGTAGGCGTAGGCGCTGCCGAGGAGGGCCTGCTGCATTCCCTGCGCCACCCCGAAGACGCCCCCGTAGAGCCACACCTCCGCCGTCGTGTCCACCGCCGGGAGCAGGCCCATCATGGCGCCGAACAGGCCTAGCTGCAGGCCCAGCAGGAGACGCGGCGGAAAGCGGTCCACCAGCCACCCGGTGCCCACGTTGAACACCGCCGTCACCACGCCCAGCGGGATAAAGAACTGCGCCGCCAGGTCGCGCCCGACCCCCACCTCCTCGAGGATCGAGAAGTGATGGAAGAGCAGGCCCGTCCCGAGGCCCGCCGTACAGACGCCCGCCGCGGTGAAGAGCCAGAACGTCCACGTCCGGTAGGCCGCCTCCGGCTCGACGCCCGTGACCGCCTTCTCGGTCCCGCTCGCGCCGGCCGTGTCCGCCGCCGGATCGGCGGTCGCCGGGTCGGGCGAGAGGCCGTACCGCTCCGGGGCGTCGCGGTAGAAGAGGGCGCCGAGCGGCAGCATGACCGCCGCCAGGAGGCCGCCCATGAGCAAATACGTCGTCTGCCACCCGTAGGTCTGAATGCCCTCGTCGATGAGGGGTGGGAAGAGGGCCGTGGCCCCGGCCATGCCGAGCCCCAGGATGCCGACGGCCAGGCCGCGCCGCCGCTCGAACCACAGGTTCACCGCGTGGTTGTTGATGAGGCCGAGCGTGCCCTGCCCGAAGCCCCGCAGGCACACGAAGCCCACGAAGACGCCAACCCAGCCGCGCACCTGACTCATGCCCACGCAGCTCGCGGCGAAGAGAGCAATCACCGCCACGGCCATGCGACGCGGTCCCCACCGGTCCAGCAGTCGGCCCATGAGGGGCAGCGCCAGGGAGCCGAGCACCGTGGCCACCGTGTAGAACCAGGAGACGAGCGACCGGGACAGTTCCAGGTCCTCGATGAACGCGTCGATGAAGAGGGACACGCCCGCCGTCTGTCCCGGCAGGGTGGCGGCCATGCCGAGCGTCGAAATGCCGAGCACCACCCATCCGTAGTAGACGGGGCTCCGGTGGACGAGCGAGGACGAAACGGTGGAGTCGGGAGAGGAGGCCATCGTTGGGAGCCGGTGCCCATCCATGATGTACGTGCCTCTCTACGGCGTCGCGGGAATGGGGTTACCGGATCCGGGGCGGGCCCCGTCGTCTTGACCGGATGTTCGCCGACGCCTCCCCGGGATGTTCCTCCCGGTGCCCGTTGACCCGGCCCCCGTCCTGTTCTTACGTTTCGGCCCAGCCCTGCCAGCACAGCGGACTCGTCCTCATGATACAACTGCGGCCCTGTTTGCTCATTGCCCTCCTCGCCGCGATGCGTCTCGGCGCCGGGCCCGCCGCGACGGCGCAGCCCGTCTCGTCGTCCGCCGACTCGACGATCCGGGTGCTGGTCCTCGGCTCGATGCACCTCGCCAATCCGGGACAGGACTCGTTTAATCCCCGGGTCGGCGACGTAACGACCCCGGAGCGGCAGGCCCAGATCCGGACCGTGGTGGACTCGCTGATGGACTTTCGGCCGACGGCCATCGCCGTGGAGTGGCCGCGCCGCGACGCCGCGGCGCTCGACAGCGCGTATCGGGCCTACCGGACCGGCACCCACGACCTGGCCCCCAGCGAGCGGGAGCAGCTCGGGTTCCGACTGGCCGCCCGGTCGGGGCACGATCACATTCACCCCATCGACCACCACGATCGCTCGTACCCCATCGACACGGTCATGGCCTACGCGAAGGCCCACGCCCCCTCCTTCGTCCGATACCGGAAGGCGTACGGGCGGCGCATGGTGGCGCGGTTCGACAGCATCGGCCGGGCCCCGATCGGAGACATGCTCCGATACATGAACGATCCCCGGGTCGTCCGCCAGCTCTACGAGCCCTACATGCGCACGCTGGAGGTGGGGGCTGACTCGACGAACGTGGGCGTCCTGCCCGTGCAGGCTTACTACAACAGAAACCTGCACATCTTTGCCAACCTGACCGCCGTCACGGAGCCTGGGGACAACGTGATTGTCATCTTCGGTGCCGGCCACTCCGCCTTCCTCCGCCGATTTGTGGAGGCGCACCCGGGCATGCGGCTCGTCGAGCCGCTCGACACCCTCTGAGGGCCCCGACGCCGCCGGACGCCCCTTCCGACCGGCTCGCGGCTAGTGATCCATCGTCTAGTGGTCCATCGTGAGGACGGCGCGGAAGCGGGCGTCATTGTTGATCATGCGGTCGTAGGCGGCCGCCGCCTCTTCGAGCGGGAACGTCTCGATCTCGGGCGTCACGCCGGTGAGGGCGCTGAAGTTGAGGGTGTCCTCCGAGTCGTGAGCGTCGCCGCTGGGCCAGCCGGAGACGGACTTGCGACCCTGGATGAGGGCCATCGGCGATACCTCTACGGGCTCGCCGGTGGCGGCGACGATCACGAGCTGCCCGTCGCGCCCGAGGCCGCCGACCACGTCGGTGATGGCCGCCGAGTTGGGGGCGGTGGCCAGGAGGAGGTCCGCCCCGCCGAGGGCCTGCAGCGCCTCGGCTGCGTCCTCGCTCCCCGCGTCAATGAAGTGCGAGGCCCCGAGGTCGCGGGCCAGGTCGGCCTTGTCGGCGCTCGTGGAGAGGGCCGCCACCTCACAGCCCATCTGCGCGGCGTACTGCACGCCGAGGTGGCCGAGCCCGCCGATGCCCTGGACGGCCACGAGGTCGCCGGCCCGCAGGTCCTGGTTGCGGAGGGCGTTGTATGTCGTGATGCCGGCGCAGAGCAGCGGGGCCGCGTCCTCGGCCGACAGGTCGTCCGGCATCTTCGCCACGGCCTCCGCCGGGGCGACCATGTACTCGGCGTAGCCGCCGTCGAAGCTGATGCCCGTGATGCGGCCGTTCTCACAGTTCACGAAGTCCCCGTCCCGGCAGGCCTCGCACGTGAAGCAGTGCCCCCCGTGCCAGCCCACCCCGACGCGCTCGCCCTTGCTCCACTGGTCGACGTCGGCCCCGACCGCGTCGACCACGCCGGCCACCTCGTGGCCCGGCACCCGCGGATAGTCGATGCCCGGGAAGGTCCCCTCCTTGACGAAGGCGTCGCTGTGGCAGATGCCGCAGGCCTCGACCCGGAGGCGGACCTGGCCGTCCGACGGGGTGGGCATGGGCAGGTCGACGAGTTCAAAGTTGCCCCCGGCCTCGGGGACACGGGCGGCACGCATGGTGGCCATGGTCGATCGGAACGCTGATGGGAGGAATACGGAGAGGAGCGAGGGACACGGCCCCTGTAAGCGCCGAGCTCTCGCTTTTGGGATCGAGAATGTGGTGGCAGCTATATCCCGGGACCGTGCTCGCGTTTCCGAGCGCACCCCCCGTTTCGAAAACGTGACCATCGACGACTCGGACCCCGCGACACCCTCCGCACGTTTGCAGACACGTTGCGGAAAACAGTCACTCCGACATCCGCCGAGGAGGCGTTTTTCACCGACCTGCCTTCACTCAACCGACCGACTCCGGCATGGACGAACCCAGTCAGCCCGTCTCCGGCGACGGGGCCGCCGAGCAACCCTTCTCGTGCCCCGAGTGCGACCGCACCGTCGGCCGCGCCAACGTATTGACCGGCGACTTTTCCTTCGAGAGCGTCACCCCCATCTCGAGCAGCCCGGACGGGAGCCCGGAGTTTCGCGAGACGGGCCTCGAGGACGGCCCCCAAAAGGCCATCGAGCTGCGGTGCGACCACTGCGGGGCCGAGTTCACGCTCGGCGTCGAGACCAACGAGTGAGGCGGTTCCGCCTCTCCCCGCTCCTGTCGACTCGACTGCTCCGCCGCCATGGACCGACCCATTCGGTCGCTCGAGTGGAAACGCCCCACCGACGACCAGTACACCGATGTCACCGACGCGCTTGTGGAGGGGGTCGTCTCCGCCACCCCGCATCCCGACGAGGACGTCGATGACCCGAAGGGATACTCCATCAAACTGACGCTCCAGCCCGACAGCACCGCGTTTGCGGAGGCGCTCCAGGAGGGACTGATGGCCCTCGACCCCGCCCGGGTGTCCGTCCGGCTGGAGGGCGTCGACGCGACGATCACCGACGTGCCCGTCGGGGTGACCAAGGTGCCCCACCTCGGCGAGCAGAACGAGGCCGAGCTCAGCGTCAAGCCCGAGGGGCATGCCCGGTTCCACGAGTACTTTTAGCCGCAGTCCTCGCCGCCCTCGTCCACAATCCGCTCCTTGGCCCTGCGGCTGAGCTGCTTAATCGCATACTCCCGCTGCATGGCGCGGGACTGGCTGTCGAACGCCTCGACGTGCACGAGCGTCACCGGCCGACGGCCCCGCGTGTACTTGGCCCCGTCGCCGGCGTTGTGCTCCGCCACGCGCCGCTCGACGTCCGTCGTGTAGCCGGTGTAGTAGCTGCCGTCGCTGCACTCGACGACATAGACGTGGTGTTCGCCGCCGGACGCACTGCACTCCTCCGAGGTCGCCATCCTGTCTTCGACGTGATCCGCAAATAGCTCAAGTTGGGGCCTCCCTGCTGTTGTTCGGACCGACGGTGGGCCGAACAGCGGGGCAGTTGGCGTGGGGGGAGAGGGCTGCTCCCGGATCCGCCCCCCACAGGCACTCCCCCCAACATGGTCACTGCGATCGTCCGCCTCAACACCGGGGGGACGCGGTCAGCATCGTCGCCGACGCGCTCGCCGACCTTGTGACCGACGGAACTCGTCAGAGTCGGGGCGTCACCGGCACGGACGCGCTCACCGGCTTCCGGGAATCCTCCGGCCACGACGCGGAGAAGGTGCCCTCGATCGGATTGGACTGACGAAAAATCCCTCCACTCGATATACTGTCTTCCGGAACGGATCGACGACTCGGTCCGGGCGTGAAGGCGAGCGCTTCCTCACCTGTGATCGGGACGTGAGGTTCGGACCCAGCGGATAGACCAGTGTACTCCTCCCCGGCGGGGTAGGCCCGCAGGGACCTCGTGTGCGCGACGGAGCGGTACAGAGCAGTCCGGACGGCGGCCCTCTCGGGGATCCCGTTTTGTTTGTTTTGCTGTACGAACGGTCGTATGCACCATTGGACTCCTCTCATTTTGATCTGCGCGGGGCTCCTCGCCCTAGCCGGGGCCTGCTCGTCGGACCCCGGCACCGAGACAGGGCCGCCGCCGTCCACCCCCGACCTTGAGACCGGCCCCTTCCTCGACACGGTACAGGCCCGCACGTTCGACTTCTTCTGGGAAACGACGAACGCGGAGAACGGCCTCACCCCCGACCGCTGGCCCGACCCGCCCTTTTCGAGCATAGCGGCCGTCGGGTACGCCCTCACGGCCTATCCCATTGGCGTCGAGCGCGGCTACGTGAGCCGCGAGCAGGCGCGACGGCGGACCCTCACGACGCTCGAGTTCTTCTGGAACGCCCCGCAGGGCCCCGCCGCCTCCGGACTGACGGGCCGGTGGGGCTTCTTCTACCATTTTCTCGACATGGAGACGGGGGAGCGGCACCAGCAGACCGAACTCTCCACCATCGACACGGGGCTCTTCCTCATGGGCGCCCTTACCGCCCGGCAGTACTTCGACGGCGACGGCGAGGCGGAAACCCGCATCCGGGCGCTGGCCGACTCGCTCTACCAGCGCGTGGAGTGGGATCGCATGCAGCTCCCCGACGGGCTGGTGAGCATGGGCTGGAGGCCAAGCGAAGGTCGGTTCGACTACGGCTACGAAGGATACGACGAAGCGATGTTTCTCTACGTACTGGCACTGGGCTCGCCCACGCATCCGGTGGACGCCGCCGCCTGGGACGCCTTCACCAGCACGTACGACTGGGACTCGTTCTACGGATACGAGCACGTCAACTTCGCCCCCCTCTTCGGCCACCAGTACTCCCACGTCTGGATCGACTTCCGCGACATCCAGGACCCTTACACGCGCGAGAAGGGTCTCGACTACTTCGAAAACTCGCGGCGGGCCACCCTCGCCCAGCGCGAGTACGCGAAGGACAACCCGAACAACTTTGCCGGGTACGGCGAGAACGTGTGGGGCCTCACGGCGAGCGACGGTCCCGGCGACGCCACCGTCACCGTGAACGGCCAGGAGCGAGAGTTTCGGGGCTACTGGGCGCGTGGCGCCGCGAAGGGGGACATCCGCGACGACGGCACCATTGCCCCCACGGCCGTCGGCGGGTCGGTGCCCTTCGCCCCGGACGCGACCATCGCGGCGCTCAAGACGATGCGGAGCCGTTACGGCGACCTCCTGTTTGGCCAGTACGGCTTCCACGACGCCTTCAACCTCACGTACACCCTGCAGGAGACGCCGCCCGAAGGGGGCCGGACGACCCCGCAGGGCTGGTTCGACCACGAGTACCTGGGCATCGATCAGGGGCCGATCCTCGCCATGATCGAAAATCACCGCACGGGGCTCGTCTGGTCCCTCCTCCGCGAGAATCCCTCCATCGTGCGGGGCCTCTGCCGGGCCGACTTTGAGGGCGGCTGGATCGAAGGCCGGTGCGAGCAGGGCCGCTGAGTTGGCTGCGCCCCGCCGGCGCCCCTCGCCCCTCCGTTCTCTTCCCCCATCTTCTGTCCCCTTCGCTCAATGGTTTCTCCCCGGACGTTCGCCGCTCTCGTTCTCGCCGCCCTGCTCGGCGGACTGTATGCGCCCGGCACGCACGCTCAACCGGCTCAGGCCTCCCGGGCCGTGGCCCTGGCCCAGTCGCTCGACGACCGGGCCGCCTTCGTCGACTCGCTGCTGTCGATGATGACGCTGGAGGAGAAGCTGGGCCAGCTCGCGCAGTACCCCAGCCAGTGGAGCGACACCGGGCCGAGCGTTCCGGCGGGACGAAAGGAGGAGGTTCGTGAGGGCAAGGTCGGCTCGTTTCTAAGCCTGTATACCGCGGACGCCACGCGCGAAATGCAGGAGATCGCCGTGGAGGAGTCGCGGCTCGGGATTCCGCTGCTCTTCGCCTACGACGTCATCCACGGCTACAGAACCATCTTTCCCATTCCGCTGGGCGAGGCCAGCAGCTTCAACCCCACCCTCGCCCGGCGCACGGCCCGCGCCGCCACCCGCGAGGCCACGGCGGGCGGGGTGCACTGGACCTTCGCCCCCATGGTAGACCTCAGCCGGGAGCCGCGCTGGGGCCGCGTGATGGAGGGGGCCGGGGAGGACCCCTACCTCAACAGCGTGCTGGCCCGGGCCCGGGTTCGCGGCTTTCAGGGGCCGTCGGTGGCCGCCGACACGACGGTACTGGCCACCGCCAAGCACTTCGTGGCGTACGGCGCCCCCCGAGCCGGGCGCGACTACAACACGGTCGACATTTCGGAGCGCACCCTCCACGAGATCTACCTGCCCCCCTTCTACGCCGCGCTCGACGCCGGCGCCAGCAGCGTCATGCCGGGCTTCAACGAGATCGCCGGGGTGCCCATGCACGCCCACGACGGCCTCATCGACGGCCTGCTGCGCGAGGACTGGAACTGGGACGGCCTCGTCGTGAGCGACTACACCGCCGTCTGGGAACTCACGAACCACGGCGTGGCGGCCACCGACCGGGCCGCCGGCATCCAGGCCCTCGAGGCGGGGGTGGACGTGGACATGGTGAGCGGCATCTACAGCGACACGCTGCACACGGCCGTGCGCAGCGGGCGCCTCCGCCTCAAAGAGGTGAACGAGGCTGCGGCGCGCGTGCTGCGGGCGAAATGGGACGTGGGCCTTTTCGAGGATCCCTACCGCTACGGTAGCCCGGCCCGCGAGGACGAGGTCATCCTGTCCGACGCCCACCGCACCCTCGCCCGCACGGCGGCGCACCAGTCGATGGTGCTGCTGAAGAACGACGACGATACGCTGCCGCTGGGCGACGACGTGAACACGCTGGCGGTGATCGGGCCGCTGGCCGACGACGCGCGGTCCATCCTGGGCGAGTGGGCGGCGGCCGGCCGGGCCGAGGACGCCCTCTCGGTGCTGCAGGGCCTCCGCGACCGGGCCGGCGTGGACGTGACGCATGTCTCCGGCCTGCCCGATGTGATGAGCACGGACACCTCGAACGTGGCCGACGCCGTAGCCGCCGCGCGGACGGCCGACGCGGCGATTCTCGTGCTCGGGGAGGAGTACAACATGAGCGGCGAGGCCGCCAGCCGCACCTCTATCGAACTGCCGGGCGCCCAGACCGCCCTGGCCGAGGCCGTCGCGGACACCGGCACCCCCACCGCCGCCGTCCTGCTAAACGGACGTCCCCTCGCTCTCAGTGCCCTCGACGCCACCGTTCCGGCTCTCCTCGAGGCGTGGTACCCCGGCACCGAGGCCGGCCCCGCCATCGCCGACGTGCTCTTCGGGGACGTCACTCCCAGCGGCAAGCTGCCGATGACGTTTCCCCGCGTTACCGGCCAGATCCCGATCTTCTACAACCACAAGAACACGGGGCGGCCCCCGGTCGAGGGGCAGGACTACACCTCGACGTACCTCGACACGCCCTGGACGCCGCTCTACCCCTTCGGCCACGG
>JAZKTD010000061.1:0-14687 GCA_036625705.1 Salinivenus sp. | reverse complement strand
CGGTTCTTTATCCACTGGTGGTACCGGCAGGCTGTCCTGAGATGGGCGGCTCGCCGGTGGGCTGGAGCTCAAACCGAATCGGGAGCGACATGCGGACCGGAATGGGCTCTCCCTGGTAGGTGCCCGGCTGGAACCGCACGGTCCGGATCGCGTCGACGGCGGCCGAGTCGCAAAGCGGATGCAGCGACTTCGACACCACAATGTTGCGAGCCTCCCCGTCCGTGTCTACCGTAAACTGCACCTCCATCTCGCCCTCGATGCCCTGTTCCCGCGCGGCCGCCGGGTACTTCAGGTGCAGGCTGAGGAGGCCCTGCCCCCCAATAATTCTCGGACGGCGGTCCGAGCGCGTGAGCGACGATACGTGGCGAGCCGTCGGGGAGGTGCTGCTGGAGTCCGGCGTCTCGGTTCCTTCCGCCAAATCGCCTGTGCCGTCTGAGGGCTCAGCGGCAGGCTCCGGCTCGGGGGGGAGCGAATACTGGGTGGGGGGCGGCGCGGACGCCGGACCCGCCTCCGTGCCGTCTTCGCCGTTGTCGTCAGTCTCGGCGGACTGTTGAACGGCGCTGAGAGCAATCCGCTCCGCGTCTCGTCCCAGCGACCACCCCACCCGGGGCTGGGTCGCTGTCAGCGGCAGATGGAGCAGAAGCACGAGCGTACCGAGGCTGACCGTCCATCCAAGCAACAGGGACACGGAGTAGGTGCCGAGAATCGACGGGGACGATCGACGATAAAACGGAAACACACGTCGCATGGCCCTGGACGATAGGCTCTGAGGAAAGCACGTATTTACTATACAAGAAATTCGACGAAATGTGCCGGATCCGCCGAGAGCCCGATCGGCCGTGAGGCAATTCTAGAGGGAGACGGGGTCGGGCCGTCTTCAGACACCCCGCTTCTTCCTCTTTGCCTCCGCGATCGGACCCGGATTCGATGTTTGGTCTCCTCTTCCCGACGCTCCCCCGAACCACCCGCTCCCCATGTTTGACGCTCTGGTCCTCGACCGCGACGACGGCACGCTCTCCGTCGACGTCCGGACGCTCGATCCCGACGCACTGCCGGAGGCGGGGCCCGACCCGGTCCACCTCGAGGTGCTGTACTCGAGCCTCAACTACAAGGATGCCCTGGCCGTCACCGGGGCCGGGACGGTGATCCGCGGCGAGTACCCGATCGTCCCGGGCATCGACCTCGTGGGGCGTGTTCGGGAGAGCCAGAGCGAGTCCTTTGCGGCGGGGGACCTGGTCATCGGCACCGGATGGGAGCTCGGAGAGGCGGTGTGGGGCGGCTATACGCAGCGGGCGAACGTGGCCGGGGGAACGCTGGTGCGCCTGCCGGAGTCCTTGACGCCCCGGCAGGCGATGATCGCCGGAACGGCCGGCTTTACCGCCATGCTCTCGGTGATGGCCCTCGAAGACCACGACGTGTATCCCGACGACGGAGAGATCGTCGTCACGGGGGCCTCGGGCGGGGTCGGCAGCCTGGCGATCACGATCCTGACTGCGCTCAACTACGACGTCGTGGCGTCGAGCGGAAGCGAGGCCGCCCACGAGTACCTCCGCGAGCGAGGGGCCGATCGGATTGTGTCGCGGAGCGCCTTCGAGGGCGGCCCGGAGCGGCCCCTGGAGTCGGGGAAATGGGCCGGCGCGGTCGACGCCGTGGGGGGACAGACCCTCGCCACCCTCATCGCCCAGCTCAAGCGGCACGGCAGCGTGGCCGCCTTCGGAAACGCCGCCGGCCACGAGCTTGAGACCTCCGTCTTTCCGTTCATCCTTCGGGGGGTGAACCTTCTGGGCATCGACTCGAACACGTGCCCGACCCCGCGGCGCCGGACGGCCTGGCGGCGGCTCGCCACCCTGCTGACGGACGAGGACTTTGACCGGATCGAGGCCCGCACCATCTCGCTCGACGAGATTCCGGCGGCCAGCCGCCAGCTCCTCGACGATGGGGTTCGCGGGCGCATCGTCGTCGACGTGCAGGACGGCACTGCGCCCTGAACTGCACCGGACCCCTTTCGTAGGATTGGCCCTGTCGCTTCGAGCCTGAGTGGCCTCCGCCGTACACCCGTCCTGCTCATGAGCATCTCGTTCTGGCACGCCTCCCATCGACGACAGACGCTGACCTACGACGTCGTCATCGTCGGGGGCGGCATCGTGGGGTGCGCCACCGCGTACTGGCTGCAGCGCCGGCGCCCCTCCCTGCGCGTGGCAATCGTCGAGGCCGGAACGCTGGGGGCCGGGGCCAGCGGCCGAAACGCCGGGTTCATCCTGCAGGGCACCGCCGCCGACTACGGGGCGGACATCGAGCGGTACGGGGAGCGGACCGCCCGACGCCTCTGGCACTTCACGCGGGCCAACCGAGACCTGATGGCGTCGGAGCTTCGAGGGAATGCCTTCGGCTGGCGGTCGGAGGGAAGCCTCACGGTGGCTGGGGATGCGGAAGAGGATGAGCGTCTGCGGGCGAGCGTGGCGCGCCTCCGGGCCGCCGGGGCGCCGGTCGTCTACCGCGACCCCGACGAGACGAACGACCGCATCGGCGCCACCGGCTTCCACGGCGGCCTCTACGTGACGACGGGGGCCGTCGTCGATCCCCTTCGGCTGGTCCGCCACCTCGCCACCGCCAGCGACGCGACCCTCCACACCCACCTGCCCGTCGAGACGCTCCACTGGGACGCGGACGACGGGGTGCTGCTCGACACGCCCGACCTCCGGCTCTGGGGGCGGCAGGTGGTCCTGGCCGTGGGGCCGTCCCTGCCGTCGCTCGTGCCGTCGCTGGGCGACTACGTGCGGCCGGTGCGGGGCCAGATGCTGGTCACGGCGCCGACCCCCGAGCGAAAGATTCCCCTGCCGGTCTACTCGCACCGGGGCGGGTTCTACGTCCGCCAGCGGGAGGAGGGCGAGATTCTTCTGGGGGGCGGGCGCCACGCGCACCGCGAGGCGGAGGCGACGGCCGTCGACGCGACGACCCCCGCGGTCCAGGCCCGCCTCGAACGGTACCTCCACAGCCACTTTCCCTGGGCCCGCGACGTGTCGATCCGCCGGCGCTGGAGCGGCACCATGGGGTTCTCCCCCGACGGCCGGCCCGTCGTGGGCCCGGTGCCCGACCACGCCGACAGTGTGTTTGCCACGGGCTTCACGGGCCACGGCATGGGCTACGGATTCCGGATGGGGCGCCTGCTCGCGGCCCGCATCCGGGGCAAAACACGACCGGACGGGTACGACCTCTTCCGGGCGTCCCGCTTCGAGGAGTCGTCGTCGGCCCGCTCGACCTCGTCGGTGCCGCGCCGGGAGTCTTCGGAGGCCTGACCGCCCCCGAGCAAGATGCTCGTGCCTCCCCCGCCGGGATGAGGCCCATTCTTTCCAACCCAGCCGTTACCGATGCGCACCGTCGCCAGCATACTGCTCCTCACCGTCCTCGCCGCGCCCGCCATGGCCCAGTCTCCGTCCGATTCGGTCGACTTCCGCCTGGAGGCCCATCAGTGGGAGCATCGCCTCCTCTTTGTCTTTGCGCCGACGGCGACCGCCGATTCGCTGGCGGTGCAGGCGGAGCGCTTCGACGGGCACGACCCCGGGTTTCGCGACCGCGACCTCCGGCTCCTCACCCTGCAGGGCCCCGCGGACGGGACCATCCGGGCGGCGCCGGGGGCCGCGGCCCGGCCGCTCACGTCGGCGTCCGCCGAGCGGCTCTACGACCGCTTCGACGTCCCGACCGACGCGTTCCGCGTGGTGCTGGTCGGGAAGGACGGCACCGAGAAGCGGCGCAACGCCGAGCCGGTGACCGCCCGCTCGATCTTCGACACGATCGACGCGATGCCGATGCGGCAGCGCGAGATGCGGGACGGGGGCGGCGGGTGAGCCGGCGGCGCTACAGCTCCACCCCAATGAGCCAGCGGGCGTCGAACTCGTTCTGGCCCCGGTCGATGAGGCCGGGGTCGCTGGCCCACACGGGGAATTTGGCGACCACGTCGAGGCCCTGTAGGAAATCGGACTGGGCCGTCCAGCGGTCGAGGTGCGGGATCTCCGAGATCGCGTACCGGGCCCCGAAGCCGGCGTCGGCGACCCACTCCCCGGAATCGTAGCCCGCGTTTGCGGGACGATCATTCCAGACCGTCCCCAGGCCAGAGAAGACGGAGAGCCGGAGGGGCGACAGCGGGTTGAGGGACGGGAACGGCGTGCTACTCAGGGACAGGCGGCCCGCGACCACGCTCTGCCCGGAGAGCCCGGAGGAGCGGAACCCGTCCGATCGGAGGTACGCGACCGGGCCCGCAGGACCGAACCCGACCAGGTGCGCATCCGCCACGGGCTGTTCGAAGAGGGCGCTCCCCTGCCGGTAGGTGTCACTTCGCCACTCCGCTTCGACCGGCCGGCCGCCCAGACGAAATCGCTTGTGAGGGAGCAGACCATCCGCTCCGACGCCGATCTGAAGAGCGGCCTCTCCCGTGAGCGGTCCGAGTGAGGCGGTTTTGCGCGCCGTCAGAGACGCACGCGTCGCGTTGTCCAGGGGCAGCGGCTCCGCGGCCTGCGTCCCCCGGTACTCGACAAAGCTACCGCCCGCCTCGGCGAACGCCGAAATCCGATCTCCGTCCTCCGCGACTGTGTAGTCGATCCGGGCGGAAGCGGTGTGCGACTCCCCCCACGGATTGATCAGGAAGGTCGTGGTGCCGGTGGGGGTCCCTTGTGGATCCCGGATCTGGATCGGAGAGCTATAGAGCCCGAAGACACGATCGCTCGGGTTCAGCTGCTGGAGAAGAGCGATCCGAAGTCGTTGGTCGGTATCGGTAAGGGGGGAGCTCAGGGGCGTGTGTACGGATACGCGATTCTCCAGTACGCCCTGATGCTTCACCGCCGACACCTCGAAGCCGGCGCGGGGAGAGAGGAGGGACGCCGGGTGTTCGTAGCTCAGCTCGTAGTCGAGCCCATCGAACCAGCCTCCGGTCTGGTCGTCCTCGCCCGAAAAATCGAAGCGGCGGCCCGACGTCAATGCCGGATCGTCCCCGCCCGAGAACAGAACCTCCGGCCAGAGGGTCACGCTGGACCGGAGCCGGTGGTCGCCCATGAAGTACTGGCCCCGCACCTGCAGGCCGCCGCCCACGCCGAAGTTGTCGGCGTACAGCGCCAGCGGGCGCACGCCGAGCTCGTAGCGGGACCAGTTGGACTCGGGGGCCCGCAGGAAGCGGGTCCGCAGGGGGAAGTCCGTCGAGTTGTTGAGGCGGTTCACGTCCGGCGTGCGGCCGTTCGGGTCCAGTTCCGCCGTCTCGACCGGGGACGGCACCTGCACGGTGAACGTCTTCTCCGGGGTCACCCAGGGCCAGGGCTCGGTCACGACCCAGCCGTCCGGCACCGGCTTGTGCCCGTGCATGGAGGCGAGCGGCACGTTCACCCACTGCGTCGATCCGTCCTCGAGCGTCAGCCGCACGTCGTGGGGCATGCGGATCGTCCCCTCCCGCTCGAGGGAAAACGACGCCTCGTACCCGTCGCCGGCGCGGGTGTTATGGAGGTCGTCGATCTCGTCGTCCAGGGTGCGGGTCGAGCGGGTAAACTGCCAGAAGTACCAGTCGAGCATGAGGCCGCTCTCCTGCTCGGCAAACAGCTCCAGGTCGTAGGGATCCGGGTGCTGGAATTTGCGCTCGCGGAAGTACCGCCTGAGCCACCGGTCGCGCTGCTCGTCCCCGATCACGTAGCCGAGCATGTCGACCACCATCTCGCCGCCGGGATAGGACGCCACCCCGTAGGCCTCATTTGTCTCGAACCAGTCGGCGGGGGTGCTCATGCTTTCGTAGAGCCCGCGCTTCTGGAGACGGACGATGCTGGTGGGGGCGTGCCCGGGGTCGGTTCCGGTGAGGTGGCTGAAGCCTTCGCTCGTGGCATAGCTGGTGAAGCCCTCGTCCATCCAGGCGTAGTCGGCCTCGTTGCTTCCGAGGGCGGCGTAGTACCACATGTGCGCGAACTCGTGGACGGTGGTGCCGAGGACGGACCCGCGGC
This sequence comes from Salinivenus sp., assembly GCA_036625705.1. Lineage (GTDB taxonomy): Bacteria > Bacteroidota > Rhodothermia > Rhodothermales > Salinibacteraceae > Salinibacter. Next base: position 8,715 of record JAZKTD010000061.1, on the reverse strand, counting down.
TGCTTTTCTCCTCGAACTCCGGGCCGTCGTAACTGCTGACCGCCGTGAACATCGGGTACTCCATGCCGCCGTCGCCGCCCTGGGCGACGGTCATCTGCGGATAGGGGTACGCGCCGTACTCGCGGCTGAAGAACGCCGTGAGGTCCGGCATGTCGTTCTTGAGCGGCCGCCACTGCTCGGCCACCTCCGGCTTGTAGAGAATGTGGTGCGTCGTGCCGTCCGCCGTCACCTTGTCGTGGATGTAGTCGGGGTCGGCGGCCCACGCGAAGTTGTGGACGTTCTCGGCGGTAAAGTGCCACGTCAGAGAGTCGGCGCTCGGCCCCCCGTCGGACGGGCGCCAGGACCCGTTCCCCTCGAGGTCGTATCCGTGGCCCACCTCGCCGGGGTTCTGCAGGACCCCCGTGGCGCCGATGGTGTACTCCGCGGGCAGGGTGATCTCCACGTCGAAGGAGCCGAAGGGGGCGTAGTATTCTCGGTTCACGTAGTAGTTGGCGTGCCAGCCCCGCTCGTCGTACTCGGCCATCTTGGGGTACCACTGCGTCATCGTGAAGTCGATGCGGTCCCCGCGGCTGTCGCGTCCGCTGCGCCGGGTCTGGAGGGGGACCTGGGCGCGCCACCGCATCTCGAAGGTGGTCGAGGCGCCGGGGGGAATCGGCGCCGCCAGGTCCACGCGCATCACGGTGTCGGAGACGTCGTACTCGACCGTCTGTCCGTCCTGGGTTAGGGAGCGAATGCGGTGCCACCCCCGCTCCTCCGGGCCGAGCGTAAAGATTCGAGGGACGATGCGACCGTCGGGCTCGGCCAACTGGCGGTTGCGCTCCGCCATCATCGACTCCGGATGAAAGGCGTTGAAGTAGAGGTGATAGTACACCGTGCGGAGCGTGTCCGGCGAATTGTTGGTGTAGGTGAGGGTCTGGTGGCCGGTGTACTGATGCTCCTGGGCGTGGAGGCTGATGTCCATTTCGTAGTCGACGCGCTGGCCCCACTGCTCGGGCGACTGACCGAGGGCCGAAGGGGGGAGGAGCGCGCAACACAGCAGAAGGGCGAGGTAGCGGTACGGCATTGAGGCAGAGGGACGTCAGGGGAAAGGCGAACGGGGAACGAACGGTCAGTCTCCATTCCTGACCCTGGCAGATTGTTTCCGGCCCCGTGCCGAAAAGGAATGTTACGGAGAATCGAGTTCGGACCGGAATCACCGGGACCGCCTCTTGCGTTTCACGGTCTACCCAATCGCCAGCACCACGAACGGACTCCCGGTGATTTGCCATGACCAAAGCCGACATCGTCGACCGCATCGCTGAAGGCACGGGGCTCACAAAGATTGAAACCAAGGCCGTCGTCGAGGGCTTCATGACGACCGTGAAGCAGGCGATGGAGGAGGGACGACGGATCGAACTGCGCAACTTCGGCGTGTTCGAGGTCGAGCACCGCGCCCCGCGGACCGGCCGAAACCCCCAAACCAACGAGCCGGTGCCCATTGAGGCCCGCTACGAGCCGGTGTTCCGGCCGTCCGACAAATTCGAGGAGGCCGTCGATGAGGCCCAGAAGGAGGGCGAAGCCCAGACCAACGGCGACACGGCGTAGCTGCAGCGGGGCCCCGTTTCTGAACCGCACGCACGAAGACGACCCCCTGATTGATGGCCGACTCTTCCGATTCCTGTCCGTCCTGCGGAGCACAGGTGCCCGCGGACGCCGATCAATGCACCCTCTGCGGAACCCCCGTCGACGAGGAAGATCCGCCCCCCGACTCGTCGTCCGCGGAGGACGTTGAGGCCGAGGCCGACGCGCCGGGCGCCTCCCCGGCATCCGATTCGTCGGACCCGTCCGACGCAGGGACCCCCGACCGCGTGTTCTGCACGCAGTGCGGGTTCGAAAACCCCGGCGGCGCCAACTACTGCAGCCGCTGCGGCACCGAGCTGCAGGACCTGTCGGGTGCGGGCCCGTCCCCCGGCACGACGCCAGTGAGCGCCGATCTGCCGAGTGGGGAGACGGAATCGACCGAGGACCCAGCGACCGAGGCCCCCGCGCCCGACGCGCCGGAGGCGGAGAACGACGACGGACGGCAGGCGGTCGGCTCGCAGGTCGTGTGGATGGTGGGCCTCGGCATCGTGGTCGTGCTCGGGTTCTTCTTCGCCACGCGGTGGAGCCAGCAGTACCAGTGGAGCGGGCAGGAGGGCAACGCGTCCCCGGCCGCCACCGCCGAGGAGCGGCCCGCCGCCCAGGGTGGGGGGGCATCCCCCTCCGCGTCCGGGGGCGGAGCGGGGCCACAGGGCACGACCGACGCCCCCGACACGGATCTAGGCACGCTCGTGGATGAGCTCGGCGGCCCGGTCGACGGCCCCGTCGCCGACAAGATCGACTCCCTCCGGGCCGTCGCCGACGAGGCCAGCGGCGACCGCCGCCGGCAGGCCCGCGCGGAGCTGGTACGGATGTACATCGGGGCCGGGACGCCGGGGCGGGCCGCCCTCGTGCAGGGCCGGCTGGCCGAGGCCACCGGTACGGTCGACGACCAGCGCCGGGCCGCCGACCTGCTCTACCGGTGGATGCGGCAGGTCGAGCAGGAGGGCGACCGGGCCCGCGTGGCGGATGTGGCCGGGCACGTGGCGGCCGCCTACGAGACGGTCGCCGAACAGCGCCCGCAGGACCTCGACGCCCGAACGCGGATGGGGGAGGCGTACCTGCTCACCAATAACCCGATGGAGGGCATCCGCACCATCAACGACGTGCTGGGCGAGGACTCCACGTTCGTGCCGGCGCGCTTCCAGAAGGGCCTCGCCCTGCTTCAGATCAACCGTCTCGATCAGGCCATCGAGCAGTTCCGGCGCGTCAAAGAGTACGCGGATCCGCAGCAGCCCTTCTACAAGCAGGCCGAGCGGGCCATCGAGATCATCGAGAAGCGCCGGTCCTCGGCCGCCGCCGACACCACGGCGTCGGCGCCCTAGGGGGCGTGCACGACTGAATGGACGGATCTCGCAGACTCCGGAACGGGGTCGCCCTCTGTTTCTTTTTCGACACATAAGTCCGTCTGCTTACCGCGGCCCGGCGATCAAAGCGGCGCCAACACGGCCGCCCTCGAATTTGTCAGAGTCGTTGTGCACGGTCACGGGCCGACCGAAGCGCACCGGCCCCCGGTGTTCGCCGAGGCGGTAGGGACGCCGGCCCCACTGGTTTGTCCACCATCCCGATCCTGCCATGCAGATGCACATCGACCGTCTCGAGGAGTCCCGAATCCAGGAGGCCGTTCGGCGGGCCGAGTCCCGCACGGCCGGCGAGATTGTGCCGGTCCTGGTGCCGCGGAGCAGCGACTACGAAGTTGTGACGTGGCGCGGCGCGGCGGGCGGAAGCCTCCTCGTCCTCACCGCGGTTCTGCTGGTCCTTCAGTTCTACAGCGGGTGGGGCCTGGGCTGGCTCTACACGCCCTGGGGTGTCGTCCTCTCCACGCTCGGGGGCGGAACCGCCGGGGCGCTCCTGGCCACGTACGTGCCGTGGACCCAGCGTCTCCTGGCCGGAAGCGATCTGCTCGACGAGACCGTCCACCGGCGGGCCCTGCAGTCGTTCGTGGAGGAGGAGGTCTTCGACACCCGTGACCGCACCGGCATCCTGCTCTTCGTGTCGCTGCGAGAGCACCGCATCGAGGTGCTCGGCGACAGCGGCATCAACCAGCAGGTGGAGCCCGACGACTGGGCCGAAATCGTGGCGCGCATCCGGCGGGGCATCCGCAACGAAAACCTGACCGACGGCCTCGTCGAGGCGATCGAGATGTGCGGCCGCCTGCTGGAACGCCGCGGCGTTAGCATCCGGCCCGACGACGAAAACGAACTGGAAAACCGGGTGCGAACCCCCGAGGCGCAACGGGACGAGTCCTCCGACCCCGAGGCGGACCCCGACGCGTGATGTCGACGTGGGGTCTCATTGACGTCGCCCGACGAGCACGGGACGTCTCTGTATCGCGAAGACCATCCTCTCCATAGACGCTGAACGATCAAGACGTTACGCTACACGTCTACGGCGTGCCCCCAGCGCGAAGTGGGAGGGAGGCGTGTCCACGTAGCGACAGTGTGAGCGGGAATCTGTATCTCGTCCGCGCACTTGATCCGATGCCCGCTGGGCAGAGAGGGCGGCACCCCGAACTCAGGGGCAGAATTCGAGGGTCGGATGGAGGCAGAATACGTCCACACCTTCATACTTCCCCCCGTCCATCCCCTAACGGAGCCTGCACTCGATCGGGACCGAGCCGCAGGCGGAGTTTGGACTACTCCTTCTCGATCTCGAGGACGAGGCCGTCGGTGTCGCGCACGAAGAGGCGGTCCTTGACCTCGCGGTACTCGTAGTCGGCGGCGTCGAGGCGCGAGCGGAGCGAGTGCCAGTCGCGATCCGGCAGGCGGAAGCCCACGTGGTGAATGCCGCCCCGGCCCGGGACGGTCGGGTGCTCCATCTCGGGCATCTCGATCAGCTCGAGGACGGCGTAGCCGCGGCCGTCTCCGAGCATGGCCCGCTTGCGGCCCTCCCGGACCGGGTCGTCCTCGACGGTGCGCAGCGTGAGGCCCAGCAGGCTCACGTAGAAGTCCGTGGCCGCCTCGAGGTCGGTGGTCATCACCGAGGCGTGGTCGAGCCGCACCTCGGTCGAGGGCGGATCGGTCGGCGTGTCAGTCGGCGGAGGGGTCATAGGGTCGGTCGGCACAACTGCTTGCGCAAAACAACGCCTCAGGACGGAGTCGGGGCGGAGGGGGCGGCGGGCTGCGGATCGGAGGCGTCGATGCCCAGCCGTTTCATCTTCTTGTAGAGCCCCTGTCGGGAGAGGCCGAGCACCTCGGCGGAGGCGGTGATTTGGCCGTCGCAGGCCCGCAGGACCCGCCGAATGATTGTGGCTTCGGTCTGGGAGAGGACGTCACTGAGCGTCTGGTCCGAGTGAAGAATCGCGTCGGGGGCGTCGACGCTCGGCGGCGACGCGGACTGCCGGGCCCCCTCGACGATCTGGTCGAGCAGGAGGGTGCGGTCGATGGTCTGGGCCGGTTCGTTCTCCAGGAGCACGAGGACCCGCTCCAGCTCGTTGCGGAGCTGTCGCACGTTGCCGGGCCAGTCGTACCGCAGCAGGGCCTCCATGGCCGGCTGGGTGACCGGCGCCTCGGCGGTGTCCTTCATCGACTCGGGCCGGAGGGTGTCGAGGAAGTGACGGACGAGCAGAGGAATGTCGGCGCGGCGCTCGCGGAGGGGGGGCATCCGGATCGAGAGGACACTCAGGCGGTCGCGGAGGGCCGGTCGGAAGCGGCCGGCCTCGACCTCGGCGCCCAGCTGCCCGTCCATAGTTGCGAGCACGCGCACGTCAACCGGCGTCCCCTCGGTGGCCTCGCAGGGCACGACTTCGCCGGTTTCCAGCAGGTGGAGAAGCGCGTCCTGCGCGGCGGCGGGAAGCGCGTCGACGTCCTCGATGAGGAGCGTTCCGCCGTCCGCCTCGTGGGCGGCGCCCGGTGTGAGGGTGCCCTCCGCGTCGACGCGGCCGAAGAGCCGTTCCCCGAGCGGCTCTCGCTGCATGGTCGCGCAGGCCACGTGCCGCAGGGGGCCGTCGGCGCGCTCGCTCGTGGCGTGGAGGGCGCGTCCAAAAAGCCGCTTCCCGGCGCCCCGCTCGCCGGTGATGAGGATGGGGCCGTGGCTCATCTGGAGGCGGCCCATTCGGCGCACGACGTCGCGCATCGCCTCGCTCTCGGCGACGAACCCGTCCACCGGCACCGATTGCGGGGGACGCGCCGCCCGGTCTGCGTGGTCCCGCTGCTGGTGGAGGCGGGCCCGGTCGAGGGCTGTTCGAACCTGCCGGGTCCACTGTCGGAGGGGGGCGGAGGCAGACACTGAATCGCGGTCGTCGGTCGGGGCCTCCTCTACGCCGAGGCAGAGCGTTGGGCGGGTCGAGTGGAGGGGCTGCCACCGAACCGGGCCGGCGCCGGCCTCCGGGTCGGCACTGGACGGCGGCTCGATCCCTTCGGGACGGCGGCCGTGCTCGTGCAGGAGGGCGGGAATGCCGTCGGCGGAGAGGCGGTAAACGGCCGCCCATCGGTCGGGGAACCGGGTCGTCGCGGCCTGGAGCCACACGTACGCCACCAGGGGCACCGAGCGGGCAGTCGCGGCCAGGGTGTCGCCGAGCGCCGCGTCCGACAGGGCGTCGGGCGGGTAGGGGAGGGCGGACGCCTCATCCGCCGAGGACGAGGCCTCGTCGGCGAGCGCCGCGGCCACGGTGGCCTCGTCGGTCGACCCAAGGTCCTCGAACGTTGACCGGGCCGCGGCGGCCAGGGCGTGGGCGCGGTCGTCCGCCTCGAGTTGGGCGAGGGCGAGCCGAAGCGATGCGGCCCGGTGGCGATCCCCGATCATCGTGGCCGCCGCGAGCGCGTGCCGGTAGGCCTCGACGGCCGCCTGCGGGCGGTCGCCGATCTGGGCGAGCATGCCCTCTGTCGAGAACCGGCGGACGGCCGCCGGCAGGACGCCGAGGTAGTCGTCGTAGGCCCCGGTGGCGTCGAGGTGAGACTGAGCGGCGTCGCGGTCGCCCCGAGCCGCGGCGGTGCGGGCCCGGGTGAGGAGACTGCGGAGCTGGAGACCGCGGTGTCCGCTCTCGAGGGCGCTGCGATGCGCACGCTGAAGCCACGTGGCGGCGTCCTCGAGCCGGTTCTGGTGGGCCCGCACCTCGCCCCGGAGGAGGGCGAGCGGCGCCCAGTGCACGCCCTGGGGCAGGGCGGCGGCCTGCTCCACGAGATCGTTCAGCAGGCGCTCGGCTGCGGGGCCGTCGTCGCGGCGAAGGGCCATGCGGGCCCGGAGAATCCGGAACGGGGCCCGGTCGGCGGGGGCGTCGCGAACGGCGGCCTCCGCCTCGTCGAGCACCGTGTCGGCCGCCGCCCAGTGGCCCTGGCGCAGCAGGGCCCCGACGTGCGCCCGGTAGGCAGTCCGCAGCGCATCGTGCGATCCGGTGTCGGCCTGGCGCAGGAGCGTCTCGGCCGTCTCGGCCGTGCTCACGATCTCGGCCGGGGACCGCCCGAGGTCGTAGCGCAGGGCCGCCTCGTGGGCGGCGGCGCGGCCCCGGAGACGACGATCATTTTGGTCGGGGCCCAGGCTCCGCAGGGCGTGGAGGTGCTGCTCGGCCGCGTCGAACCGCCCGTCCGCCCGCAGGGCCGGAACGCTGAGGTCGTGGAGCCACCGCGCGGCCTGACGGTCGTCCAGCTGCTCGACCAGGGGCTCGGCGTCGTGGAGGGCCTGGCGCATGAGCGCGTACTCCCGGCGGTGGAAGAAGGCCTGTGCGCGGCCGAGCCGGGCCCAGCAGCGACCCCGCGGGTCGTGAACGGACTCGAACAGCCCCTCGGCCCGCTCGAGCAGGTGAAGGGACTGGGTCGCGTCGGTCGGGTGGCTCGACCGCCGAGCATGGACCCATCCGCGCCAGAGTGCCACCTCCGCCTGGACGCAGGTGCAGAGGTCATCGACGGCGGAGAGGGGAGGAAGGACCTCGTCGGCCCGGTCGGGCCGGTCCCGGTGCGCGATCTCGATCCGGGCCCGGAGGCCGCGCAGGAGCAACTGTCCGGTGCTGGTCGTCGGGGACTCCCCGGGCGCCAGCAGCGGATCGATCATCTGGGCCACGTCCTCCGCCCGCCCGTCGGCGAGGAGGTCGGTCGCCATCGCTATGGTCTGCGCGTGGTCCATGGTGGCAGTGTCGAGTGTCGAGTGGCGAATTGCGAATCCGTGCGAACGCCGGAGTCATTCGACATTCGCAATTCTGAATTCGCAATTGTCTACATAAAGCCGAGCTCCAGGCGCGCCGCTTCCGACATCATCTCGGGGGAGAACGGGGGCTCGAAGGTCATCTCGAGGTTGACGCTCTCGACACCCTCCGTTTCCCGGACGGCGTCCTCCATCTGTCCCGGCAGGACGCCCGCCGCGGGGCAGTTCGGGGCCGTGAGGGTGATGAGCACGTCCACGTGGTTGTCTTCGTGAACGTCGATTTGGTAGACGAGGCCGAGATCATAGACGTTCACCGGAATCTCCGGGTCGTAGATCTCCTGAAGGTTCTCCACGATGCGCTGGTAGAGATCGTCGTCCGGCGTATCCTGGAGGTGGTCCGGGACCGTCTCCGGCAGTTCGATCTCGGTGTTTTCCTTGTCGTCGGGCACGTCGGCGGTGCCGCCGCCTCCGCCGCCGGGCGGCATGCCGCCGGGCATTGCACCAGAAGGATTCATGGGTCCGTAGAGGGAATGGGTGAGGTTAACTGTCGTGGGTGCGGGCGCGCTCTCGCATCTCCTCAATCATGGCCTGGAGGCCGTTGTTGCGCTGGGAGCTGAGGTGCTCCTGCAGGCCGATCTCGTCCAGAAACTCGAAGTCCGCGTCCGCGACCGCCCCCGGCGGCTGCTGGTCGACCACGCGGATGACGAGGGCGGCGAGGCCCTTCGTGATCTTGGCGTTGCTGTCTCCCTGAAAGCGAAGGACCCGGTCCTCGTCGTCGAAGTCGGCGCTGATCCACACGTCCGACTGGCAGCCGTGGACGTAATTCTCGTCGGTCTTGTGGTCGTCGGGGAGTTGGGGAATGTCGTCCCCGAGTTCGATGAGGTATTCGTAGCGCCCCATCCAATCGTTGAAGAGGGAAAACTCATCGACGATTTCCTGGGCACGGTCCGAGACGGTGTCGGTGGCGGACATGTGGAGGGAGTGCTGGTTGAGATCTCGCCTTACAGGATTGTAATAAACGCG
>JAZKTD010000060.1:0-14876 GCA_036625705.1 Salinivenus sp. | reverse complement strand
AACGAGACGAGCGAGACGCCGGGGCGCACAGCACGGGAAATGCGGCGGGTCGGCGAAATGGTCCCGGCCCGACGCTCCGCCCCTTCGCGTCACCGATCCGTGAATAAGTCTGCGAGGATTGGAAGGCCCGGCCCGCTTCTCTACATTAACAACTCAAGTTGTGACCTACGTGCCGTTGTCCGAAGCGACGGCGGGCCGAAGGCTTTCGGCCCGCACCACCGGGCATGACTTCGCTTCGCTCAGCCCCAGACCGCCGAATAGGACGTATGGGGCGGTCCGTTGTCCGCGGCGCTGTGAACGAGGCCATCTTGGATGGCCCTGAACAAGTACTCCCCGGGATGTCTGCCGTCTATTCCGACGGAACGGCTGTACCACACAACTTGGGTAAATAGCGTCCAGTGCCTCTTGCCCGATGCCTCGCGCCGGAAGTCCCGTCCGGACCCAATTCAAAACCCGCTGTTCGATCCATGTCGCTCTCGGGAAGTCTCGTCGTTCTCCTTGCCGTTGCCGCCGGGGCCGGTGCGGCGTGGCTGCTAATGCGGCGCCGGGTCGCGGAGGCCCGGGAGCGGGGCCGGAGCGAGAAGCAGTCCGAGGTCTCCGCGCTCCGGCAGAAGGCGGAGGGCCTGGCGGGGCAGCTGGCCGAGGTCAAGGAGCGCCGGGACGAGCTGAGCGGCGAAGTGACGGCCCTGCGCGAGAAGAAGTCCCAGCTCGAGACGAAGAACGACGAGCTGCGCACCCGTCTCGCGGAGCAGGAGGAGCGGATCGAGACGCAGCAGGAGCGGCTCCGGGAGCAGTTCGAGAACCTGGCGAACGAGATTCTGGAGGAGAAGGCCGAAAAGTTCACCGAGCAGAACGAGGAAAACCTGGATCAGCTGCTGGACCCGCTGCAGGAGAAGCTGGAGGGCTTCAAGGACAAGGTCGAGGAGACCTACGAGAAGGGCCTCGAGAAGCGGAGCGAGCTGAAGGAGCAGATCAAGCAGCTGCGCGAGCTCAACGAAACGATGTCCGAGCAGGCCGAGGACCTGACCCACGCCCTGGAGGGCCAGTCGACGACGCAGGGCGACTGGGGCGAGATGGTGCTGGAGCGGATCCTCGAGGAGTCGGGCCTGCAGGACGGCCGGGAGTACCATACGCAGGTGAGCCGCACCAACGGGGAGGGGCGGCGCCTGCGCCCGGACGTCGTCATCGAGCTGCCCGAGGAGCGGTTCGTGGTCGTCGACGCGAAGGTGTCGCTCACGGCCTACCGGCGCTCCGTCTCGGCCGACGAGGACGACGAGACGGAGCGGCACCTCCGGGAGCACCTCCAGTCGGTGCGGGGCCACGTCGACGGCCTGGCTGCGAAGGACTACGGCAGCCTCTACGGGGACCGCAGCCCGGACTTCGTGCTGATGTTCATGCCGATCGAGCCGGCGTTCGCCCTCGCGCTCCGGCACGACGAGGCCCTCTACCAGCACGCCTTCGACAAGGGGGTGGTCATCGTGAGCCCCACCACGCTGCAGGCGACCGTCGCGACGATCGCCAACATCTGGCGGCAGGAGCGGCAGAACCAGAACGCCCGGGAGATCGCCGAGCGCGGCGGGCGCCTCTACGACAAGTTCGTCCTCTTCGCCGAGGCCCTCGAGGAGGTCGGCGAGCGGCTCGACCAGGCCCAGGAGAGCTACCACACGGCCCGCAAGCGCCTGACCGACGGGCGCGGCAACCTGCTCCGGCAGGTCGAGATGATCCGGGAGCTCGGGGCCGAAACCAGCAAAGAGCTGCCCGAGTCCCTCTCGCAGGAGGCCGCCCGGGAGCAGGGAGACGCCTGAGCCCGGCGCCCGATCGGCCTCCGCCCCAGATTCACCGCGCCCTCGAAACCGTCCCGATGGGCCCGTGTGAAAGAGTACCGGACTGCGCAGCCCTGCCTGCGCAATCCGGAGGGGTGGCAGAGCCTGGTCGAATGCACCGGTCTTGAAAACCGGCGTGCCGCGAGGCACCGAGGGTTCGAATCCCTCCCCCTCCGCCCCGTCGTTGTCGGACGTCGTCACCCGCGTCCCCCGGGAGGCCGGATGCCCGGCGTTCCCGTCTCCGCTCCCTCATCGCCATGGCCGCCTCGGCCCCCCCGGAGCTGTCGCCGCTGCGCCGGTTTGCCCGGCGCTACCTTCTCTACGGCACGGCTACACTCCTGGGCCTCCTCGTGCTCACGGAGGTGGGGGCGCCGGCCGTCGTCGAGTGGTTCCGGAGCTCGTCTCAGGAACTGCTGTGGCTCCGCGTGCCCTTTGCCCTCCTTGCCTTCGCCGTGGGGCTGTGGACGCGGCTGCACCTGTGGGCCCTGCTGGCCCCGGTGGTGCTGGCCCTCTTCCGATGGGCCGACGTGCGGGCCCACTGGCGGCGCGGGCTCTGGTGGGGGCTCGCCATTGGGGTGCCCATCGCCGCCGTCCACGTGGTCATGGAGCAGGCCGTCTTCACGTGGGCCGACTTCACCCGCCAGGGCGTCTACCCGGACTTCACGACCTCGTTCGTTCGGGCCCAGCCCTACGACATGGAGAACTGGTCCCTGGCCGTCTTTCTGTTTCGGCGGTTCGTGGCCGACTACTTCACCTACTTCATCCTCGGGGCCCTCGTCTTCGCCCACGAGCACTTTCTCCGGTCCCGCGAGCAGGAGGCGCAGGCCCAGACGCTCCGCGCCGAACTCGCCCAGGCCCAGCTGCAGGCCCTCCGGATGCAGGTAAACCCCCATTTTCTCTTCAACACGCTCAACGCCGTGACCGTACTGGTTCGGGGCGGCGACACGGCCAAGGCCGGGCGCACGCTGCGCCTCCTGAGCGACCTGCTGCGCTCGACGTTCAAGGGGGCCGACGTGCAAACGGTGCCGCTGCGCGAGGAAATCGACCTCGTCGAGCGCTACCTCGAAATCGAGGAGATCCGGTTCGGGGACCGTCTCCGGGTCGAGGTCGACGTGAGTCCCGACGTGAGTGAGGTGCCGGTGCCGTACCTCCTGCTGCAGCCCCTCGCGGAGAACGCGGTCCGCCACGGCGTGGCGCCCCACGCGGAGGCCGGCGTCGTGCGAGTGAGCGCCGCGCCGGTGTCGGGCCCCGACGGGGCGCAGGTCGAGCTGACGGTGGCCGACAGCGGGTCCGGCTTCGAGGCGGCAACCCTCGAGGCCCTGACGGACGACGGCGGGGTGGGGCTCTCCAACACCCAACGGCGGCTCGAGACCCTCTACGGCGACCATCACACGTTCGAGCTCGGCGTGGCCGCCGAGGGAGGCGCCCGCGTCACCATCCGACTCCCCGTCGATCCGGGGGGCCGCGCGATCGACGCCGAGGCCGCGCCGGCCGCCGCCCCGCGTTCCGAGTAGCGTTCTGTGTCGTTCAGGTCCGTCCCGCCATGCCGATCCGCGCGCTCATCGTCGACGACGAACCGCTGGCCCGCACCGGCGTCGCCCAGCTCCTCGAGCCGGTCGAGGAGGTGACGGTCGTGGGTGAGGCCGCCGACGGGGCCGAGGCCGTGCGCCAGATTGAGGAGCAGGCCCCCGACCTCGTCTTCCTCGACGTGCAGATGCCGGAAATGAACGGCCTGGAGGTGGTGCGGGCGGTCGGCGTCGACGACATGCCGGTCACCATCTTCGTCACCGCCTACGACGAGTACGCCGTCGACGCCTTCGACGCCCACGCGCTGGACTATCTCCTCAAGCCGATCGACGAGGCCCGCTTCGAAGAGGCCCTCGACCGGGCGCGGACGCGGCTGCAGGAGGTAGAGACCGACGCGCTCGGCCGGCGGCTGGAGGGCCTGCTCCGGCGGTACGAGGGCGACGAGGACGATGCCGGCGCCGACGAGCCCCTCGAGCGCTTTACGGTGCGGACCCGCGACCGCATCTACTTCGTCGACCCCGACGACGTGCAGTGGATCGAGTCGGAGGGCGACTACGTGGCGCTTCACGACGGCGAGGACGCCCATCTCGTCCGGAAGACGATGAAGGAACTGGAGGCCCGGCTGCCGGAGGACCGGTTCCTCCGCGTCCACCGGTCCTACATCGTGAACATCGACTACGTGGAGGAGCTGCGGCCGCTCGACCACGGCACGTACCGGCTCCACATGGCGGCCGGAACGCCGCTGAAGACGAGCCGCGGCTACAGCGACAACGTGGAGGCCCTCATCGACTCCGGCGGATAGCGGCCTCCGGACGGAGGGAGTCCGGCAACTCATCGACGCAGACGGCCGACTCGTCGTACGGGCGGCATCTTTGAACGGGCGCTGTGGTAGGGAGGAGGGCCGCTGGTCGGTAGATCGGCGGCCTACCGCGACCCCTCACTCAACTGCGTCCGCCATGTCACATCGCCGATCGCTTGCCCGGGGGCTGGCCCTCGCGCTGGGCGTGCTCTTGCTGCCCGCCTGCGAGCCCTACATGAGCATGACCGACCAGGTGCCGTCCCAGACCCGCCGGGCCGCCGCGCTGTTGCCGGACGCGCCCCAGTTCGTGGGGATGGTCGACGTCGAGACGGCCCTGGAGCAGACGGAGACGCTGGGGGGCACCGGGCTCGTCGACAGCCTGCGCCGGTCCGACAATCCGTATCTGCGGAGCTTCCTCGCCGCCACCGACCTGAACCTGCGGACCGACGTGGCCGCGGTGTACGGGGCGACGGCCGGGGCGGAGCCGTTCAGCGCGGTCGTGTTTGGGGACCTGACGGCCGAGCAGATGGACCGCTACCTCGCGCAGGCCCCGCCGGACGCCGGCCGGGCCACGACCTATCGCGGCGTGCCGCTCTACCACCTCGTGCTTGCCCCCAACGCGCCGGACACCGGCGACACGCTCTCGGTCGCCTTCGTGGGGGAGGGCACGATGGCCGTCGCCCGGGCCCCCGAGCAGGCCACCGCCATGGTGGACCGGCATCGGGCGGCGCAGGGGGGGCTGCGGTCGAATGACGCCTACATGGCGCTCGTAAAGCGGGTGGGCCGCGGCAGCACCGCCTGGGTCGTGGGCCGGAGCGTCGTCGAGACGGCCCTGCGGGACAGCGCCGAACAGGACAGTGCCGCACCGGACGGCCCCGTCCGGGACAGTGCCGCCGGGACGTCTTCCCTGGGGGGAGAGGGGCGGTCGATGACGCAGGCCGGGGTGCAAGGGGTGCTCGCCGAGTGGGCCGATCGAGTCCTCGGCCTGTCCGAGGTGTCCGCCCTGGAGGGACGGGCCGACGAGCGGGTCGGCCGGCTCGCCCGTCGCCTCCGCGAGCAGGCCCTGTCGATTCGGCTCACCGACGCGGCCCTCGAAGGGAAGGCCTACCTCACGATGCGGGACGAGGCGAGCGCGTCGAGCGTGGTCGACCTGGCCGAGGGGGCGGTGGCCGTCCTCAAGCTCTCCCGCGACGGGCTCGACGAGCGCCACCGCAACCTGCTCGACGACGTCGAGATCGACCGGGACGGGGCGATCGTTCACATCCGCTTCTCGCTCAAGCGCAGTCTGCTCCGCGAACAGGTGCCGGACAAGCGCCGGGCCACCGCTCGTCGAGTAGATTCGTCGATCCGTCCCGTGACTTCGACGATTCGTCGAACCCACGGCATCACGCAGGGGGCGGCCGCGTTGGAGCCTGCAACCTCTTCGACGATCGGGATGTCTGCTTCCACACGACCCCGCTGAAAGAGGCCGGCCCCCCGGCCGCGGACACGAAGGCCCTTCGTGCCCCTCGCATCTCACATCCGACGCTCACCCGTGCGCCGTTTCGTCTTCGACGTTGTAGAGGGAGTCCGCATTGCGGTGCAGGCCATCTGGGCCAACCGGATGCGCTCCCTCCTCACCACGCTGGGGGTCATCATCGGGATCGTGGCGGTCACGCTCATGGCCACGGTCATCAACGGGCTGAACCAGGAGTTCGAGACGGCCCTCTCGCAACTCGGGGCGGACGTGCTCTACGTCGACCAGTTTCCGTGGGGCAACAACGCCGGTGCGGAGTGGTGGCGCTTCCGGAACCGGCCGGCCATTCAGCCGGCCCTGACCCAGACGATTCAGAAGCGCTCGCGCTTTGCCGACGCGGTGGCCCCGATGGCCGACACCGACCGACAGGCGGAGTACAAGGGGCGAAGCCTGGAGGCCGAGGTCCTCGGCTCGCCGCCGGAGTACGGGCGGATCCGGGACGTGACCCTCGCGCAGGGCCGCTTCCTGACACGGGCCGACGAGCGCGGGGCGCGCAACGTGTGCGTCGTCGGCGCGTCGGTGGCTGACCACCTCATGCCGGTCGCCACGCCGCTCGGGAAGACCATCCGGATCGGCGGGGTGCCGTGCCGCGTCGTCGGCGTGCAGGAGAAAGAGGGGGAGGGGCTGTTCGGGGGCCCTTCGCCCGACGAGCGCGTCATCATTCCCTTCAGCACCTACGACAAGCTCTTCGGCATTAGCCGGCGCTGGGGCGTGGAGATCATGGTGAAGGTGCGACCGGGCGTGTCGATGAGTCGGGCGGAGGACGAGCTCACCGGCATCCTGCGGGCGGCGCGGGACGTGGCGCCCGGGGAGGAGAACAACTTCGCGGTCAACGACCAGGAGCAGATCCGGTCCAGCTTCTCCGGGACGAAGGTCGCCATCTACGGGGTCGGGCTGTTCCTGACCGGGCTCGCGCTGGTGGTGGGGGGCATCGGGGTGATGAACATCATGTTCGTGTCGGTGCGGGAGCGGACCAAGGAGATCGGAATTCGAAAGGCGGTGGGGGCCAAAAAGTACACCATTCTGCTCCAGTTTCTGATCGAGGCGGTCATCGTCTGCCTCATCGGCGGCGTCATCGGGCTCGGGCTCTCGGCCCTGGGGGCCATGGGCATCCGGGCGCTGGGCTTCGCGGCGGCCCTCCCGATGGAGACCGTCGCCGTCGCGTTCGGCATCTGCGTGGGGGTGGGCGTCCTCTTCGGCATCGCGCCGGCGTGGCAGGCCGCCACCGCCGACCCGATCGAGGCCCTCCGCTACGAGTAGCTCGCTTTTCCTCGTCATCACGGCCGCTGCGCCATGCGCTTCGTCGAAACCATTCGGGAGGCCCTGACTGCCCTCCGGGCGAACAAGCTCCGCTCGGCGCTCACGCTTCTGGGCATGGTCATCGGGGTCTTTGCGGTGATCGCCTCCGTGACGGCCGTGGACGTGATCGATCTGTACTTCAAGAGCTCGCTCCAGATCTTCGGCCCCTCGACGTTTTCGGTCGAGCGTTACGCCGTGCGGGGCGGCGACGAGGAGCGCTACCACCCCCCCATTACCTACGACCAGGTGCGCCGGCTGGAGGACCGGCTCGATCCGGATCTGACCGTGAGCGTCCAGGAGGGCTTCGACTACAACGTGCCCGTCCGGGGTGCCCGTCGAAAGACGAACCCCAACGTGACGCTCTACGGCACCGACGAGGCCTTCCTCAACAACTTCGGCTACGAGCTGCGGGCGGGGCGCCCCCTGGCCCGGCCCGATCTCCAGAACGCCCGGCCCGTGGCCCTGCTGGGCGCGACCGTCGCCGACGAGCTCTTTCCAACCAGCTCGGCGCTCGGCAAGGAGATCACCGTGGGCCGGGTCCGGCTGCGCGTCGTCGGCGTCCTGGCCACGAAGGGCTCCTTCCTGGGCTACGACCCCGATACGCGCGTCTTTGCCCCGGTCTCCTACCTGATGAGCACCTACGGGGGCGGGGGGCGCAACTTCGGCGACGTCAGCGTGCGGGCGCCCGGCCCCGAGCAGATGGCCGCCGCCCAGGAGCAGGTGCGCCAGCAGATGCGGGTGATCCGGAAGGTGAGCCCCGGGGAGGCCGATACCTTCGGGTTCGAGACCAACGACTCGATCCGGAGCACCCTCGACCAGTTTACCCGCACCCTCACGATCGGCGGGGCGCTCGTGGGGCTCATCTCCCTGCTGGCGGCCGGCGTGGGCATCATGAACATCATGCTCGTGTCCGTCACCGAGCGCACCCGGGAGATCGGCATCCGCAAGGCCGTGGGGGCGAAGTGGCGGGACGTCCTCGGCCAGTTTCTAATCGAGGCGATCGTGCTCTGCCAGATCGGCGGGGCCATCGGCATCGTCCTCGGGGGGCTGGGCGGGAACGCCACGGCCCTCTATTTCGACATCGCCCCGTCCTTCCCGTGGGGCTGGGCCCTCGTGGCGGTGGCGGGCGTCACCACCCTCGCCCTGGTCTTCGGGGGGTACCCCGCCTACAAGGCCGCCCGCCTCGACCCCATCGACTCGCTCCGGTACGAGTGAGCCGGGCCGACACAGGTTCTCTCTTTTCAGCAACACGACGCATACTATGCTTTCTTCCTCGTCCTTCTTCCGCTTCGGGGCCCGCGCCAGCGTGGCGGGGTCGCTCCTCCTTCTGTTTTTCCTGGCGTCGGCCTTCAGTGGCCGGGCCCAGCCGACCCCGACGTCGACGAGCGGGGACACGACACGGGTCACGTTCGACGAGGCCATTCGGATCGCCCTGGACCAGAACACCGACCTGAAGCGGGCCCAGGCGAGTGCCCGTCAGTCGAGCGCGGAGGTGCAGGCCGAGTGGATGGACTTCGCGCCCGACCTGAGCCTCGGCACGGACGTCTCCCGGCGCTTCGGCCGCAACTTCAGCCAGGTCACGGGAGACTTCACGACCCAGTCGACGGACTTTTTCAACCTGACCGGCCGGTCGGGCATCACCCTCTTCAACGGGTTCGAAAACATTGCCTCGCTTCGGGGGGCAAGAGATCGAGCCCGGGCGCGCAGTGAGGACCTGCGACGGACCCAGCGGGAGGTGGCGTTTACGGTCATGGATCAGTTCATCGGCCTGCTCGAGAGCCGGGAGCAGGTCCGCGTGCGGCAGGAGCAGCTGGAGGCCCTGCGCCAGCAGCTCCAGCAGACCGAGGAGTTCGTGGACGCCGGCTCGAGCCCGGTCTCGGACCTATACCGGCAGCAGGCCGACGTGGCCGACGCGGAGCAGCAGCTCCTGCAGGCCAAGCGCGAGCGGGAGGTGAGTCAGACCCGGCTCATTCAGACCCTCCAGCTGAATCCCCGGCGGGCCTACGACTTCCAGGTCCCTGAGCTGGAAGAGGACACGACCGGGGCCGCCGTGGCCTACGAGCTGCCCGCCCTGGTCGACGAGGCGTTCCAGAACCGGTTGGACCTGGAGGTGGCAAAGGCCGAGCGACGCGCCGCCGACCACGGTGTTCGGGCCGCCAAATCGGCCTACTACCCGTCCCTCTCGATCAGTGGCAGCTACGGAACCGACTGGACGAGCCGGGGGCGCATTCCGGATCCGAACAACCCGAATCAGTTTATCAACCCCAGCTTCCAGGACCAGCTCGAAAACAACCGGGGAGGGGGGATCTCCCTCTCGCTGAGCATTCCCATCTTCGATCGGCTCCGGCGCAACGCGCAGGTCGAGAGCGCGCAGGTGCAGGCCCAGAACGCCGAGTATGCTCTGCAGGACCGGCGGCAGCAGGTGGCCCTCGAGGTGCGGCAGGCGTACCTCGACTACCAGAACGCCGTCCAGCAGCTCGAGGCCGCGAACACGCGTCTTCGGGCGGCCGAGCAGGCCCAGACGGCGACCCAGGAGCGGTACAACCTCGGGGCGGCCTCGATCGTGGAGCTCCGCAACGCAAACCGTGACTTCGTCGACGCGGCCAGCCAGCAGGTCCGGGCCCGGTACAACCTCCTCTTTCAGCAGAAGCAGATCGACTACCACGTCGGGCGGCTCGATCCCCGGCGGCCCCTTCAGAGCGTTCGGACGGATCGGTAGTCGGGCGGTCTCTTCATTCCTCTCCGCGCACGTCTCATATTTTCCCTGTCAGCCATGGCATCCTCAAGCACGTCTCGACGCATCTTGTACTGGGGCGGGGGCCTTCTCGCCCTCCTTCTCGCCGCGGGGGGGGTGGCCTGGAGCATGGGCTGGGTGGGGGGCGGCCCGTCCGGCGTCTCCGTGGAGGTCGAGTCGGCCGAGCGCCGCTCGCTCACCCAGATGGTGACCGCCTTCGGCCGGGCGCAGGCGGAGACGGAGGTCATCATCAGCCCCGACGTGTCGGGCGAGGTGGTGGCCCTGCCGGTGCAGGAGGGCGACGTGGTGCAGCCGGGCGACCTGCTGGCCCGTCTCAAGCCCGACGACTACCGGGCGCTGGTGGAGCGCAACGAGGCGCAGGTACTGCAGGCGAAGGCCAACCTGTCGCAGCGCCGCGCCGACTCGGTCCAGGCCCGCCGCGTCTACGACCGGCAGCAGAAGCTGTACGAGAAGGGGGTCGTGCCGGAGAGTGACTTCCAGGACGCCGAGTCGTCGTACAAGCAGGCCGTGGCGCAGCTGCAGTCGGCCCGCTACCAGGTCCGGAGCGCCCGGGCCGACCTGCAGGATGCCCAGGAGCAGCTCCAGAAGACGCGCATCTTCGCGCCGATGGCCGGCACCATCACGCGGCTCGAGGTGGAGAAGGGCGAGCGGGTGGTCGGGACCCAGCAGCGTGCCGGGACGGAGATGATGCGTGTCTCGCGCCTCGACCGGATGGAGCTGGAGGTCGACGTCAACGAGGGCGACGTCATCAACGTCGCGAACGGGGACACCGCCCGCGTGGAGTTCGACGCGTATCCGGACCGCCGCTTTCGGGGCGCGGTCACGGAGATCGCCAACTCGGCCCGCATCCAGAATGAGGGCAGCCAGAATGAGGTCACCAACTTCCCCGTCACGATCCGCATCCTGGACGACCCGAACACGAGCCCGTCCCTCAGCCAGTCGGCGGGCGGGGTCTCCCGGCCGGAGGTGCCGACGGGACCCACGAGTGGACCGGTGCTCCGGCCCGGCATGAGCGGCACCGTCGACATCTATACCGAAACGGTGGGGGACGCGGTGGCCGTGCCCATCCAGGCCGTCACGGTCCGCGACTTCGCCGACCTGGGGCCGGACTCAAGCCAGACCGCCGGCCCGGCGGAGGAAGACCTGCGCGAGGTCGTCTTCGTCGCCGAGGCCGACAGCGCCCGCATGGTGCAGGTGACCACCGGCATCGCCGACAACACGCACATGCAGATCCGCTCGGGCCTCGACGGGGGCGAGCGCGTCATCACCGGGCCGTACAGCGCGGTGAGCCGCACCCTCGAGCCTGGGTCCAGGATTGCCCTCGACACCGCCGACGCCTCGGGCGGGGGCGTCGTCGCCGCGACGCAGTAGCGCGCCCCGACCCGGAGCCTCAACGCCCGCACTCCCACGCATAGCCCCCAAAGACGCATGGACGCCGCTCGCCCCGCCACCACCGATCCCCCGCGCGATGTCACCGACCGGGCCCTGATCGAGATCGCCGACCTGACGAAGCAGTACATGATGGGCAGCGAGGAAGTATGGGCCCTCGACGGCGTGACGCTCACCGTCGAGGAGGGGGAGTACGTCGCCGTCATGGGCCCGTCCGGGTCCGGCAAGTCGACCCTCATGAACATGCTCGGCTGCCTCGACACGCCCACGAGCGGCACCTACCACCTCCGGGGCGAGGACGTGAGCACGTTCTCCGACGACGAGCTGGCAGAGATCCGCAACCGCGAAATCGGCTTCGTCTTCCAGACGTTCAACCTGCTGCCGCGGGTGGACTGTCTCCGAAACGCGGAGCTGCCGCTCATCTACGCGGGCATGCCCCGGGCCGAGCGCCGCGAGCGGGCGGCGGAGGCGCTCCGAAGCGTCGGGCTCGGCGACCGGCTCGACCACCGGCCCAACGAGCTCTCCGGCGGCCAGCGCCAGCGCGTGGCCACCGCCCGGGCGCTGGTGAACCGCCCCTCGCTGCTGCTGGCCGACGAGCCGACCGGCAACCTCGACTCCGAGACCGGCGCGGAGATCATGCAGCTTCTCGAGCGCCTCCACCGCCGGGGCAACACCATCCTGCTCGTGACCCACGAGGAGAACATCGCCCGCCACGCCCGTCGCATCATTCACCTCCGCGACGGCCGCCTGGAGCGGGACGAGACCGTGGGGCGCCCGGCGATGGCCGACGCCGACATTGGCACTCGGTGAGCAGGCCTCGGGTCGTCGCTCCCGAACGCGTGCGGCCCTGCCCCCGGCGCGGGGGTCTATTGCGCAACCTTTTCCTTTGGGGCTGAACCTGATCCGGCCCCCAATGGTAGGGCGTAGTGCTGCTCAACTGTACGCCTGTCCCTCTCGCTCTATGACGGACTCGTCGTCCTCATCCGAGAACCCGTCCTTTCGCCCCGAGCGGCTGTGGGCGTCTCTCCGGCGCATCTTCCGACTCGGTTGGCCCTACCGGTACCGGCTCGCGGGGGCCCTCGTGCTCACGACGCTGGGGGCGGCCGTGGGGCTCGTGGTGCCGCTGGGGCTGCGCGAACTGGTCGACGCCGTCTTCCAGCAGGAAAACCGGGCCCTGCTCAACCAGCTCACCCTGGCGCTCATCGTCCTCTTCCTGCTGCGGGCCGCCGCGGCCTTCGGCGGAAAGTACCTTCTGGGCTGGACCGGGGAGCGCGTCGTGGCGGACCTGCGGAAGAAGGTGTACCGCCACCTCCACCGGCAGAGCCTGCGCTTCTTCACGGATCACCGCACGGGCGACCTCACCTCGCGCCTCACCAACGACGTCGGCGCGGTGCGCAGTGCCGTCAAGGACGCCCTCTCGAACCTCCTGACCCGGTCGCTCTCCCTGGTGGGGTCGGTGGTGCTCATGGTGGTGCTCAACTGGCGCCTCAGCCTCATCATCTTCTTCATCGTGCCGGCGGTGACGGGCTTCGCCGTCTACTTCGGCCGGAAGATCCGGGCCCTGGCCCGCCGCATTCAGGACCGGCTCGCCGACACGACGGCCGTGGCGGAGGAGGCCATCGCCTCGATCCGCGTCGTGAAGGCGTTCGCGCGGTCCGACTACGAGGTGAACCGCTACACCGAGGCGGTGGAGGACCTCTTCGGGACGGCGCGCTACCGCGTGCTGGTCACGGCACTGTTCGAGTCGACGGTCGGGCTGCTTTTCTTTGCCGCCCTCGTGGCCGTCTTCTGGTTTGGGGGAATCGAGGTGCTGGCCGGGCGGCTCACGGAGGGGGACCTCGTGGCGTTCGTCTTCTACGCCTTCAACATCGCGCGGAGCGTCGGCAGCATCTCCCAGCTCTACTCCACGTTCAACAGCGCCGCCGGCGCCACCGAGCGCCTGTTCGGCCTGCTCGACACCGAGCCGGCGCTCCGCGACGCCCCCGACGCCATCGCCCTCCCCCCGATCGAGGGGCACGTGCGCCTGGAGCACGTGACCTTCGCCTACGACGAGGGCGTCCCGGTGCTGCGTGACATCTCGTTCGACGTCCCCGCGGGCCAGACGGTGGCCTTCGTGGGGCCCAGCGGCGCAGGAAAGTCCACCCTCATGAGCCTCCTTCCCCGCTTCTACGAGCCGCAGTCGGGGCGGGTGCGGGTCGACGGCCACGACCTGTCCACCGTCAAACGGCAGTCGCTCCGCGAGCAGATCGCGTCGGTCTCGCAGGAGGTGCAGCTGTTCAACACCACGATCGGAGACAACATCCGCTACGGGCGACTCGAGGCGTCGGACGAGGCGGTGGCCGAGGCCGCCCGGGCGGCCAACGCCCACGACTTCATCGAGGCCCTCCCCGACGGTTACGCCACGGAGGTGGGCGAGCGGGGCGTGAAGCTGAGCGGGGGCCAGCGCCAGCGCGTGGCCATTGCCCGGGCGTTGCTTCGGGACGCCCGCCTGCTTCTGCTCGACGAGGCGACCTCGTCGCTCGACTCCGCGTCGGAGGCCCTCGTGCAGGAGGCCCTGGAACGGCTCATGGAGGGACGGACCACCTTCATCATCGCCCATCGGCTCTCTACGGTGCAGACCGCCGACCGCCTCTTCGTGCTCGACGACGGCCGCATCGTGCAGCGCGGCACCCACGCCGAGCTGATGCAGCAGGACGGGCTGTACCGTCGCCTCGCGTCCTACCAGTTCCGGATGCCCGAGGGCGAGGCCCTCGAGGGATAGACGAAAGCGAAAGGGGGACTCGCACCGCGCCCGCCGGCACGGGGGCGAGGCGTTTGCCCACACGAGCCCCCGACGACGCATGCACTCGGGAGAGAGTGAGCGGGGGCGGAGCTAGCGGGCTGGCAACAGCCTGCTGGGGTCATACCGAATCCTGTAGCAGGATTTACTGCGTCGGTCGGCCTTCGGCCTCTGGTGGGTTTGAATGTGAGGACGTGTGAAGGTGTGTAGGCAAAATACGTCCATACATCCGTCCTTCCAGACTTCCACGCCCGAACGGAGCATGCGGAGTTCGTGTGTCAGGTGTGGCCGTTGCGCTGGGCCTCGAGCGCCTCCTGCGTGGCGTCGTCGACCGGCAGGTCGTCGACGCGGTCGGAGAGGGCGGCCACGGTCGTGCCGACTTTCCACGACACCGGCGCCTCCGGGTCCCCCAGCAGGCGGCGGTAAAGAAGGAGGGCCCGCCCGAAGGAGGCTCCGGCCTTCTCGGGCTCCTCCCGCTCGCGGTGCGCCTGGCCCTGCAGGTTCAGGAGGCGGGCCAGCGTCTGGGCGGCCTCGGGGACGAACCGGCCCTCGTCCTCGCACATCGCGAGGAGCGTCTCGGGCGGCAACATGCGGAGGTCGGCGGCGGTGCCGTCGAGGTGGATCTGCACCGCCTCGTCGATCTGTTCGAGCACCGCGTTGGGCTGGCCGGTCTGGCCGGCGTTCACAATCTCCGCCAGGGCCTGCCCGAGCTGACGGATTTGCCGCATGAGAACGTCGCGTTGGATCATGGCGGCGTGGGCGCTGGAAGAAAACAGTGGATTTCACTAACGCACCGGCCCGACGGGGCGTTCGCACCACAAAAAAGCGGCCCGTCCCCCAGATGGATTGGGGGGCGGGCCGCTTAGGGGCGGAACGCCTGAATCGGACTGATCGGGATGCCGGGTGGCCTACGCCGCGTCCTCCTCGTCGTAGGAGAACGTCTCCTGCACCGAGCGGTCCTGCTTGTGCACGATGAGCTGGCTGGGCAC
>JAZKTD010000059.1:0-15073 GCA_036625705.1 Salinivenus sp. | reverse complement strand
CGGGCACGACGACCTCCGCTCTACGCAACTCTACATCCACGTGCTCCGGCAGGACGGGCGGGCACGCAGAGTCCGCTGGTTGTCCGGATAGGGCGCTCCGCCGGGCGAACAACCCCCTCCCCCCGGTCCGCTTCCACAAAAACCCATCGAAACGCTCCCGGCCCTGCTTTCGGAGCGGTGGGCGTTCCCGTAGATTATTTCCTCATTCCACTGGGACGCCCACTTTCCCCTCCGCTCCATGAAGGACTACCTGCAGACGCAGCTCCGCGCCGTCCTCGACACCCTCGGCGACGTGCCCGACGACTTCGAGGCGAGCCTCGAGGCCCCGGCCCGCGAGGAGCACGGCGACCTCGCCACCAACACGGCCCTGCGCCTCGGCAGCGTGCTCGACGACAACCCGCGGGCGATTGCCGAGACGATCGCCGAGCGGCTGCGCGAGCGGGTGGACCCGAGCCGCATCCGGAGCGTCGAGGTGGCCGGGCCCGGCTTCATCAACTTTCGCTTCGCGCAGGACTACCTGTTCGAGGGCCTGGCCGATCTGCTGGCCGAGGGCGACGCCTTCGGCCGCTCGGACGTCGGCGAGGGGCAGCGCGCGATCGTCGAGTACGTGAGCGCCAATCCCACCGGCCCCCTCACCGTGGGCCACGGCCGCAACGCCGTGCTGGGCGACACGATCGCCACCCTGCTGGACTGGACCGGCCACGAGGTCACGCGCGAGTACTACTACAACGACGCCGGCCGGCAGATGCGGGTCCTCGCCCAGTCGGTGCGCGCCCGCTACGAGGCACGGGCCGCCGAAGACGTGCCCACCAAAACGCTCACGCTCGACGACGACACGACGGTCGAGGTGCCCGAACACTTCCCGGAGGACGGCTACCTCGGCGCCTACATCGTCGAGATCGCCGAGCAGGTCTACGAGGACAACGGCAGCAGCCTCCTTACCACCGAGTCGCTGGCCCCCTTCCAGGCGGCCGCCGAAGAGGCCATCTTTGCCGACATCGAGGCCACCCTCGCGCGCCTTAACATCGAGATGGACGGCTACGCCAACGAGCAGGACCTGCACGACGACGGCCGGGTCGAGGCGGTGCTCGACGGGCTCGAGGCGGCGGGGCTCACCTACGAGGAGGACGGTGCGCTCTGGCTCGAGACCACCGCGTTCGGCAAGGAGAAGGACACCGTGCTCGTCAAACAGAGCGGCGAGCCCACGTACCGCACGCCCGACATTGCCTACCACACCACGAAGTTCGAGCGCGGGTTCGACCGCATCGTCGACGTCTTCGGCGCCGACCACCACGCCGCCTACCCCGACGTCCTCAACGCCCTCGACGCCCTCGGCTACGACACAGACCGGGTGGAGGTGGTGCTCTACCAGTTCGTGACGCTCGTGCGGGGCGACGAGCCGGTCAAGATGAGCACGCGCCGGGCCAACTACGTGACGCTCGACGACCTCATCGACGAGGTGGGCGCGGACGTGACCCGGTTCTTCTTCCTCATGCGCTCCCCGGACACGCACCTCAACTTCGACCTCGAGCTCGCCCAGGAGGCCAGCGACAAGAACCCGGTCTTCTACCTCCAGTACGCCCACGCCCGCATCTGCTCGATTATCGACAAGGCCGAGGAGGTCGGCTTCACGTACGACGACGAGGCGGACCTGTCGCTGCTGACGCACGAGGACGAGATCGCCCTCATGAAGGAGCTGCTGCGCTTTCCCCGGGCGCTCCAGAACGCCGCCGAGGCGCGGGCGCCCCACTTCGTGCCCCCGTACCTGCGCGACGTGGCCACGGCCTTCTCTCAGTTCTACGACCACTGCCGCATCATCGGCGAGGAGGACGCCCTCGCCACCGCCCGCATGCACCTGGCCCTGGCCGCAAAGACGGTCCTCCAGAACGGCCTCACGGTGCTCGGCATCTCCGCCCCGCGGAGCATGTAGGCCCGTGCCTCCGGCGACCGCGGCACCCGCCCCCTACGACTGAACCGAGGCCCGGGCAATCGAGGTGTCCCCGAGAATCTCGTAGAGCTCCAGCATGACCACCGTCCCGTCCAGCAGCGAGTGGAGCCGAAGCACCTCGTCGGTGCCGAGCACGATGGTACTGCGTTCCTCCAGTCGCAACTGCCACCGGCAGTCGCAGTTGCACCGGTACACCTGGGCGGCAAGGGGCTGGAGGGCGTCGTGGAGCGTATGGGCCTCCTCCGGGCTGAACGTCCAGTCGCGGTCGCCCAGGGCCACGCGCAGTTGGTCCTCGGACGTCCAGTGGGCCGTGCCGTGCTCGGTGGAGAAGAGGGCCGAGGGATCGAGTGCGGTGGAGGCCATTGCGGAGCGGGCAGGTGGGTCGTGAGTGCGCTCTCTATTTAGATCGAATGTAAACAACCAAAGTTTCTGGCGTTGAGGCCCGCCGTGTAAAGGTTCGACGAACCCCGTTCGCGGCGACCTCGCTCCGTGGTCTTCTCCCGACACGACGCGTCTCTATGCTCCTCCAGATTCACTGGAACGTCGACCCCACGATTTTTCGTCTCGGGCCCCTGGCCCCCCGCTGGTACGGGCTGCTCTTTGCCTCGGGCTTTCTGATCGGGTTCTACCTGATGCGGCACGTCTTCCAGCGGGAGGGACGGCCGGAGACGGACCTGGACGTTCTGCTGCTCTACCTGCTGGGCGGGACGGTCATCGGGGCGCGGCTCGGGCACATCCTGTTTTACGCGCCCGGCTACTACCTCATGAACCCCCTCGAAATCATTGCGATCTGGGAGGGCGGGCTCGCGAGCCACGGCGGCCTCATCGGCGTGCCCGCCGCCATCTGGCTCTACTGCCGGGGCCGCGAGGACCAGCCGTTCGTGTGGCTCCTCGACCGCCTGGCCGCACCGGTGGCCCTCACCGGCAGCTTCATCCGCCTCGGCAACCTCTTCAACTCCGAGATCCTGGGGCTGCCCGCCGACCTGCCGTGGGCCGTCGTCTTCGAGCGCATCGACCAGACGGCCCGCCACCCGGTGCAGGTCTACGAGTCGATCTCGTACTTTTTGATCTTCGTGCTGCTCTGGGGCCTCTACCGGCGCTGGGGCGAGGACACGCCGCGCGGACTGCTGATCGGGCTCTTCTTCACGCTCGTCTTCGGGGTGCGGATCCTGTGGGAGACGTTCAAGGTCGGACAGGCTCACTTCGAGCTCGCCCTGCCCCTGGGCATGAGCATGGGCCAGTTCCTGAGCCTGCCGGCCGTAGCGGTCGGGCTCTGGCTCGTGTGGCGGTCGCTCCGGACCCCCGCTGCCACCGCAAAGTGACGCAGCGCCGTTCGCCCGGCGGCCCCGACGATGGCCTCTTCGCCGGTCCCCGCTCGACGGGCCTGCCGGCGTCTCTTCTCGTCCACGGGCAGTGCCGCCATTATCATGGGCGGCACCGTCGCGTGACGTTCCGTCGACACGGGGCGGCGTAACGTCTGGACGCGGGGCGCTACGAACAGCGACCCGCCGGACCCACACGCAGTGTGTGGGGAGCCCGTGCGGCTCGTGTGGAGATTCGGGACGCGAAACCGTGAATCGTGGGGTCGAATTTCATAAGTGGACGTCGGGAAGAGAGCGATGCCCGAAAGGCCTCTCTGAACGGTCCGTCGGGCAGGGGTCTCGGTGAACGCGCCCCTCTACCGGATCTGCTTTTCCCATTCCTGCCTGCGGGCGGATTGCCACCGCCCCCGAGACGAGATCGCCCCCTGCCACGGGTCGGCGCGCTTCTCCCTCGCCCGTTTCCGCCCTTGATGGTCTCGTGCGAATGCCCTCTTCCGAGTCTCCCCCCTCCGTTCAGTCGCCGACGCCCGACGCCGATCCGTCGGCTACGGCCGACGCGAACCAGGGAGACTCAGCCCGGGGAGGTGCCTCTCTCCGCAACGTCGGGGTTTCGCTGCTGCTGAGCCTCCTGGTGCTCGGGATCATCGCGTACTTTACCTTCGACGCGGCGGCGTTCCGCGAGGTGGTCGGGCACCTGCGGCCCCTCCTCCTGCTTGCGGCCGTCGGGATCGCCTTCGCCCGCATCGGCCTGAACGGATGGCGGCTGAGCTACGTCTCTCAGGGGCGCCTGTCGCTGCGAAGCGGCACGCGGGGCCAGCTCGCCTGGGACTTCTTCTCGAGCGTGACCCCCTCCATCGTGGGCGGCGGCCCCATCGCGGCCTTCTACGTCGCCCGGGACCAGAACATCCCGGTCGGCGAGTCCGCCGCCTTCATGTTCTTCTGCATCCTGCTGGACCAGCTGTGGTTCGTCGTCGCCATCCCCCTGCTTATCGTCGCGAACCTCTACGTCGACCTGCTGCCCTCAGCCGCGGGGGCGGTGGGACTGTGGGGACTCATGGCCTACTTCGGCGTCTTGCTGGCGTGGGCGGCCGTCCATGCCTACGCCACCCTCTTTCGGCCCCGCCTCCTCCTTCGCCTCGCCCGGTGGTGCGTGAAGTGGCCCTACCTCCGATGGGCCCGGACGCGCGTCATGGAGGAGGTGCGCTCGTACGTCGGCCGCGCCCGCACCCTCGGGACGCAGTCGCCCTCGTTCTACGTCAACGGCTTTCTGCTCACCGGCCTCAGCTGGGGGGCCCGCTACGGGCTCGTCGTGCTCATCGTGCGGAGCGTGTACGCGAACGTCGACGCCCTGTCCCTCCTGTTTCGGTCCGCGGCGATGATGCTCGTGGGCCTCATCATGCCCACGCCGGGCGGCTCCGGCGGCGTCGAAGGCCTCTACGCCCTCTTCATCGGGCCCCTCATCCCGGCCTCCCTGGTGGCCCCCACCCTTCTCACGTGGCGCCTGCTGAGCTACTATCTGTTCATCGCCCTCGGCGCCTACCTGTTCATGCACCAGCTGCGGGACCGCTCCTCGAGCGACTCGCCCGCTCCCTCCCCGTCGTCCTCGTAGACGGAACGACGATCGGGCATGCCGCCCCCCTCTCCTCGTAGCCTCTCGCTTATCTCCGTGACTGCGTCCGCCCGCTCCGCCCTTCTGGGGCTCCTGGTCGCGCTCGTGCTCCCCGTCGGGACGACCGGCTGCCGCCTTCTCGGCGGCGCGCCGACGCCCCCGCCGCCCGAGACCGTCACGGTCCTCTGGACCGGGGCCGTGACCGACACCTCCGCCCGGATCCACGCCCGCGTCCCGACGGACTCTGCCCGGGTCCAGGTCGCCGTGACCGCGGCCGACGACTGGGCGGACCCGACGATCTACGAGGGCACCCGCTCCGCGACCCACCCACAGGTCCTCCAGGTTCCCCTCCGGGGCCTGACGCCCGACACCGACTATCGGTACGCACTCACGATTGGCGGGCGCATTGACACCGCACGGAGCGGCCGGTTCCGCACGTTCGCCGACGGGCCCTTTTCGTTTCGGGTGGCGCTCGGGGCGTGTGCCGAGACGGGCTCCCGGCATCCCGTCTTCGGGGCCATTCGGCGCGCGAACCCGGACCTCTTTCTCCACCTCGGCGACATGCACTACGAGGACATCACGGCCCGCCGCCCGGAGCCGTTTCGCCGCGCCTACCACAGCGTCCACGGCTCGCCGACGCAGGCGGCCCTGTACCGCTCCACGGCCCTCGCGTACGTGTGGGACGACCACGACTACGGGCCCAACAACAGTTCGCGGCGGGCCCCGGGGCAGTCGGTCGCCCAGCGCGCCTACCGCGAGTACGTCCCCCACTATCCCCTCGGCCGCCGCGACGAGGCGGCGCCGATCTATCAGGCCTTCACCGTGGGCCGCGTCCGCTTCCTACTCACCGACCTGCGTTCGGCCCGCACGCCCAACCGGGCCCCCGACTCGACGAAGACGATGATGGGCGCCCGCCAGAAGCAGTGGTTCAAGCGAGAGCTCCGGCGGGCCCGCGACCGGTACCCGGTCGTCGCCTGGGTCAGCACCGTCCCCTGGATCGGGCCCGAGGGCTCGTCGGAGGATCACTGGGGCGGGTTCGCCCGGGAGCGGCGCGAGCTGGCCACCTACATCGACTCGATCGGCGTCGCCGACCAGCTGGTCGTCCTGTCGGGCGACGCCCACATGGTGGCCCTCGACGACGGCACCCACAACCACTACGGCCGGGCCGGCGGCGGGGGCTTCCCCGTCGTCCACGCCGCCGCCCTCGACCAGACCGGGTCGGTCAAGGGCGGCCCGTACACCCACGGCCCGTACCCGACGCCCCTCACGCTCTTCGGGCGCCGCCCGGGCCAGTTCGTCCTCATGGACGTGCGCGACGAGGGGGGCGATCAGGTCTGCGTGCGGTGGACCGGCAAGCGCTACCTCCCGGGCCCCGACCGCCTGACGACCCTGCTGGAGTGGCGCACCTGCTTCCCCGTGCCTCCCTCCTGACGCCGGGACGGCGCCGAACGGCACGCCCCGGCGTTGCTATCCCCCCACGAGGGCCGGGGCACCCTCCTTCCGGTCCTCGTAACGCGAGCCGAGGTAGCGGATCGTGGCGATCCAGGCGACGAGCAGCACGCCCACCGCCACCGACAGCCACCGCACGTCCGTGATGACGAGGGCGGTGAGGCCGAGGTTGAGCGCGACGGCCGCCACCTTGGCCGCCCGCTGCACGAACATGTCGATGAAGGACTTGGCCTTGTACTTCTCGTCCTGCGTCGTCGGGGTGTAGAGGGCCTCCTTCGCCGACTGGTTGATCGAGTAGTTGAGGGCGTTGTCGCTCACGGACATAAAGCCGACGAACGCGAGCGTGGGCAGTGCCACGAACCCGAGAGTGCCGCCCAAAATGGCGAGGGGCAGAAAGAGCAGCGCCACCTTCACGCTGTAGCGCTTCATCACGAAGGACGTGAGAAACAGCTGCACGCCGATGGAGACGAGGCTCGTGGCCTGCCCGACCAGTCCGAAGAACGAATCCCGCTCGACCGACGACGTGACCTGTTCCTCGACGACGACGGCCAGCTGAAAGTCGACGATGTTGGAGACCATCTCGTAGAGCCCCAGCACCGCGGCGATGCCGAGCAGGTATTTCGACTGAAAGACGATCTTTCCTCCTTCCAGGAAGGCATTGTCTTCATCGACGACCTTCTCGTGGTCCGGCGCGCAGGGCAGGTCGGGGTTGGCCGCACACTCCCGATAGTGAATCCAGTAGGCCAGCCCGCCGATCACGCCCGTCGGCACGAGGCACGCAAAGAGCAGCGGCGACCGGCCGATCGGCTCCACGAGCCCGGAGACGACGCTCGCCCCCACGAAGCCGCCGACCACGCCGCCGAGCCCCACGATGCCGTAGAGCCGCTCCGCCTCGTCGCCGGTGTTGAGGTCGTTGGCGAAGGCCCAGAAGGTGGCCACCATCACCGTCGTCCAGATGTCCCCCAGCACGTAAAAGCTCCACACGCCCGGCGCGCCGAGGCTCTCGATCTGCCCGATGACGCTCCCGAAGAACAGAAAGAGCCCGCCGAAGACGGCGCAGAAGATGAGGATCAGGTAGTGCCGGGCGTAGCGCCGCACCAGCCAGGTAAACACCCCGACCACGGCGAAGGCCACGACCATGTTGAGCACCTTCCCGATCTGCTCGGCCTGCGCGCCGGAGAGGACCCACCCGGCCATCCGGATTGGATGCTCTCCGAAGTAGCTGATGACGAGGCCCCGCTTGATCGGCTTCAGCACCCAGAACACCGCGATCACGAGGAAAAAATACACCGACAGGCCGAGGGCCTTGGGCCACTCGCCCGCCCGGACGTCGAAGAACTCCGTCTTGATGCGTTCGAGCATGACGGTCGGAAGCTGCGTGGCACGGAATGATCAACGGGGACGGCCCCGACACGACGATGCACGGCGGCTCTCCCGTGTGGACCGGCCGACGGGCACCGGTGTGTCCTTCATCGGGCCGCCAAGTTACAGTGGGAGCCCAGGCGGATCGGCTCCGGGCCTGAGCACGACGGTGTTGCTCTCGGGTCCCTACTCGTCGGCCTCGGGAGAGGCCCCTACGGGCACCGTGCGCTCTCCGTCGCCCTCCTGCGGCACCGAGCCTTCCTCCGTGAGCAGGGCGTCGAGCCGGGGGTCGTCGACGCCCTCGAGGTAGCGCCGCGCCGCGCGGGGGCCCCGTAGGTGGAGGTCGAAGTACTTCTGGCCGATGGCGAGCGCCTGCTCCCCCTCCGGATCGTCGAGGAGCGGCAGGAGGACGCGCCGCGTGGTGTAGTCGACGAGGTTGTCGACGAACTCGACGGCACTGTCCCGCAGGGACGGATCCGCGCTCGTGATGCCGAGGTAGGCGTCGTAGATGTCGCGCTGGTCGTAGCGAAGGCCCAGGAGCCGAAACACCCGCTCCAGGGCCTCCTCCCGGAACGACTGCACCCGGGCCGGGGGCAGCGGCAGGGCGCCGGTCTTTCCGAGCCGGCAGAGGCGGAGAATTTGGCCGAGGGCGGCGTAGTGCCGGAGGTCCCGTTCGATGGCCGTGTCGACCGGGGCCGGGTCGAAGGAAAAGTCGTCGGCCTCGTGGATCTTGCTGAGCGCGCGGACGGCGGCGTGCCGGACCGGCACCGGCACCCGGCGCAGGCTTCGGACCAGCAGCACGAGCCCGAACCGGCTCGGGTG
This sequence comes from Salinivenus sp., assembly GCA_036625705.1. Classification (GTDB taxonomy): domain Bacteria; phylum Bacteroidota; class Rhodothermia; order Rhodothermales; family Salinibacteraceae; genus Salinibacter. The sequence goes on along the minus strand of JAZKTD010000059.1, from coordinate 6,561 downwards.
GGCGGCAAACACCGGCGGCAGCCGACGGCGAGCGGCGAGCGGCAGCGCCTCGTCGGTCATATGGTCGTAGAGCGTGCCGAAGACCTCGTCCCCGAAGGCCTCGAGGGCCTGCTGGGCGTCCCTCTCGTGGGCGTCGTCCGCCAGACGCCGCACCAGCGGGTGCACGAACGAGGGGTCGCCCGTCCGCCCGGCCGCCCGGATCGCCGCCCGCACCACGGACGAGACCTCGTCGCGCAGCAGGCGGTGCAGCAGCTCGTTGCGGTAGGGGCGGTCGAGCACCCCGAGGATGCGGGCCACCTGCGTGCGGGCCTCGTGTCCCCGGTCCCCCTCCATGTCCACGAGCCGACGGATCAGGGACTCGGACACGAGCCGGTACTCCTCGACGGTCCCCTCCTCGGCGATGAGGCCGACGGCCGCCGCCTGAATCTGCGGATCCTCGTGCTGGAGGGCCGTCTCCAGCCGCTCGAGGTGGTTGTCCGTCAGCTGACAGTAGAGGTACCGGGCGGCCTCGAGCTGGACGTCCGGGTCCGGATCGCGCAGCGCCTCCGCCACCGGCTCGCCGACGTCCTCGACCTCCCGGACGCGGAGGACCCGAATGGTCTCCCCGCGCACAGTCGCCGACGGGTGATCGAGGAGGCAGAGCATCGCCTCGACGGGCACGGCGTCGTCCCGGGTCTCCAGCTCCTCGAGGGCGTGGAGCACGTCGGTCTCGGCGTGGCTGCAGAGGGCCCCCAGCAGCTCGTCGAGCTCCGCCGAGGGCGCTTCTGTCTGCGCCGACCCGTCGTCGGCGGCCTCCTCGGGATCCCGTCCGCGCTCCCGGAGCTTGTCCCGAAACTGGTCGACGTAGGTGTGGCGGACGCGATAGGTGAGCGCCCCCCAGGCCGCGATGAGCACGAGGGTCACCACGCTGATCATCTGCACGCTCAGCCCCGCCCCGTAGGCGAGCCCGAGCAGGAGGAGCCCCCCGAGCCCCTGCGCGCCCTGATCGACGAACAGATCGACGAAGACCTTCACGCGCTTCTTTTTTTCCAGGGGCACGGGCACGAACAGCAGCTCCCGGCCGGTCTTGTCGAGGGAGTGCTTGAGGCTCTGGCCCGCTCCGCGGAGGAAGACGCCGGCCACGAGGCCCGGCATCGCGAGCATGCCGGCCGTCCCGACGGCCAACATCCCGGGCAGTACCGACAGGGCCCCGCCGATGCCGACGATCCGCATCAGGCGGGGGGCCAGGGCGAACTGCACCAGGAGGGCAATGATGCTCACCCGGCCGTAGAAGTGGCCCATGAAGGTCGTGAGGGCCTCCTCGGTCGGGTAGGCCCGGGCCGCAACCGTCTTGAACTGGTAGTCGACCAGCGTCGTGACCACCACCATCAGCGTCAGGATGCCGACGATCAGCTGGATGTGGCGCGAGTCGCGGATGATCGACAGGGCGCCGGTCGCCTCGGGCTCGTCGGCGGTCGTCTCACCGACGGCGTCCGCGGCCGACCTCGGCTGCTGGTCCCGGTAGACGCGTCGGACCCACACCGCCAGGCCCGTCGCTGCGAGCAAAACGCCCGCGGCGCACCACAGCAGGTTCTCGCTGCCGAGGCCGAGCCCGTCTACGAGCAGGCCGGTCACTTCTCCGCCGGCGATGGCACCCAGGATGGCCCCGGCACTGAGGAGCGTGAAGATGCGCTTCGACTGCGACGCCGTGAAGAGGGCGTTGGCCAGCAGCCAGAACTGCGCCGTCACGATCAGGCCGTAGATGCTCACGCTGGCGTAGAGCAGGTACGCGACCCACTCCCCCCCCACGCCCATGAGGAGCCGAAGTCCCACGATGCTTCCGACCAGCACGAGCGACACCCCGTCGATGAGCGGCCCGACAGTTGTGCGGCGCGCGGCGCGGGTGTGCAGGAAGGCCACGGGCGTGACGACCGCGGTCGTCAGGAGGAACACGAACGGCAGCTCGTCCGGCCCTCGGCTCGAGAGAAAGACGCTGTCCCGCACGGGCTTGAGCAGGTACAGCGACACCAGCAGCAGAAAGTGGTAGCCCGCCATCAGGAACGCCACCGTGCGCTCGCCCTGCCGCAGGCCAAATATGGAACCGATCAGGCGCCCCATGTCCAGGTCGTGCCAGAAAAAAGAGTGCCTCTCCCTAACGGCCCGCCCGTGGAATTGATCGTTCGGGCCGATCCCGTCCCGCCCGGAATCGTGCCGGGGGTTTCCAGCCTGCGGCCGGGGGACTCACGGGCCGGTTCGCCCCGCGGACGGCTCCGCCGAGGGGCCGGGGGCTACTGGCGCCGCAGGCCGACGACCCGCGCCGCCCCTTCCGTGGGCACGTGGACGTACACCTGGGTCCGGCGGCTCTCCTCGCCGTCCTGTCGCGTGCGGAGGTCGATTCGCACGACGCGCTGGTGCGGGCCCGTCCGCTCCCGGCGGTCCAGCACCCGCCGGAGGGCCGTGCCGTCGACCGACAGGGGCACCCGGGGCTGCGCGGTGGTGTCGGCCGGCCCGAGCGCCTCCTCGTCCAGCACCATCCGGTAGGTGTAGCGCCGGGCCTCGGCCGACGCGAGGTCGCCGGTGACCGCGAGGTCGTCGAAGGTGAGCACCGGGGGCCCCTCCGCCCCTCCGCGTCCGGCGAGGGGCGGCCCCGAGGCCTCGTCGATGGAAAAGCGGTCGAGCGGATTGACGCGGTCGAACCAGTACCGCCCGATCTTGTCCCGCCGCGTCTTCAGGACGTCGAGCAGGTGGGCCTCGGCCTCCGGGTTGCTGATCTGAGCCGTCTCCACGATGGCGCGCAGGTCCTCGTCGGAGAAGCTCATCACGATCTTCGCGCCCCAAAAGGCGTCCCGGAGGGTCATCTTTTCGAACGCCGGGTTCGGGTAGGTCGGCACCCACTCGCCGGGCCGGAAGACGTCGGCCCGGAAGTAGCCGACAGCGGTGTAGCGGGGCGTGGGGTCGTAGTCCCACCACGGGAAGCGGTAGGCGCCGAGCGCCAGGATGGCCTGCGGGATTTTCCGCTGGTCGATCATGTAGGCCTGCCCGTGGATGGGCCGGTGCGGATTCCCGGCGTTCGCCCCGAGGGTCGAGCCCATGTCCAGGATGTAGTGCTTCACGTACCGCTCGTCGGTGTAGACCGCCAGCGTGTTGGCGTGGCGCCGGTCGGCGTCGTTGAGCCAGGACCCGATGACACGGAGCCCGCGGAGCTCGCGCCGCTGTTCGTGGCGGACGCGGTCGTTTTTGTCCCCGTCGCGGGTGCCCAGAAAGTAGATGGGTCCCAGCGGGTCTCCGGTCACGAATTTGCTGGCCACCCCCCGAATCGTACTGTCGCGACCGGCCTCGTAGGGGGCGAGCAGGGTCTTCAGATCCTCCCGGGTCATGGGCCGGCGCTCGGCACCGGCCTGCACCATCGCGTCGTCTCCAATTCGGAGCTGGTCGGGCGAGAAGGAGGTGACGGTGTTCTGGGGCACGTTGTACCCGGCGCCGTGGAAGATCTTCGTCGAGATGACCTCCGCGGAGCTCATCAGCTCCGGCCAGTCCGGGTGGTCCAGCTTGATGAGGTAGCGGTCGCCCTTCGGGTCTTCGATCTGAAAGCCGCGAGAGGCCCCCTGAAACTTGCCGCTCGTTACGGTCCAGGTCCCGTCGGCCGGGCCGGCCGCCGTCTCCGTCGAGTCCTGGTCGTTGGGCCCGATCGCCAGCTCGCGGGGCGTCATCTCGTCGTAGAAGTGGCGGCGCGTCCACCAGCTGGAGTTGGGAGGCTCGTCCATCACGTTCACGTTGTCGGCCTCGTCGGGATCGGCCACCCCGAGGGCCTGCCCCACGGTGCGACCCGTCCAGTTGAGGTTGAGCGGCTTCTCAAGCTGGTGGAAGACGCTCATGTCCACGCGGTCCCAGTACATGCTCTCGCTCGTCTCTTCGGGGCGGGGGGTCGGGCGGTCGTCCGGGTCGGCGGTCTTGACGGGCCCGAGCGTGTAGGGCCGACTGGCCCCGCACCCGCCCAGGGCCGCTCCCAGAACGAGCACGACGACGAGCAGCCCGACCCGACGTGAAATGGCAGTACTGCGGGGCAAAGCCATAAGGAATCGTGCGATTGCGAATCAGCGTTGACGGAAGGAGACGCCCGGCTACCGGCTAAGGCGACGGAAGGTGGGCTCGATGGTGAGGATGGTACGGACGCCGTCGCTGCTCCCCGCGACTTCGAAGCGGAAGCCCAGCCCCTTCTGGTTCAGCATGTGGAGGCCCCCGCCGTAGCTCCAGTTGAACCGGGAGGCCGCCACCGTGCTCAGCGTCGAAAAGACCTGTCCGGCGTCGACGAACGCGACGGCGTCCCAGTTGCTCCAGACGGGGTACCGGTACTCGGCGTTCAGGACCAGCGACCCGTCTTCCTGGAACCGATTGGTGCGGAACCCGCGCAGCAGGTTCTGGCCGCCGAGGCCGGGGCGCTGGTAGAAAGGGATCGCGGTCCCCTCGAAAAGCGGCTCGGTCTGCTCCAGGCGGCCCCGGAGCGCGAGGCGACGCGAGTTCGGAAACAGGCCGATGGGAAGGTACTGCCGCACCTCAAAGACGTAGCGCCCGTACCGGTATCGGTCCGACGTGAGGTCGTGGGTGTAGTCGAGCCGGAGCAGGACCTCGGTGCCGCTGTAGGTGCGGGGGCGCCCGACGGTCCGGTCGAGGCCCAGGGCCAGGCGGGACGTCAGGAGGTCGGCCGTCCCGAGGCCGGCGGGCTGGGCGCGCGCAAACCGGTCGCCCCGAAGGCCCTCGCCCCGGCTCGTCTCGACGTGCTCGTACAGCAGTTCGACCCGCCCGTACGGGCCCCGATCGCTGGGGGCCGCGCTGAGGCTGGCCGTCACATCGACCTGGTCCCGTTGGTAGAACGATTCGTCGCGGTCGAGGTCGCTGTCGTTCCCCCCGAGGTAGAATTCGCTCTCGGGGTCGGAGAAAAAGTTGGCGCGCAGCCGGAAGTGGGTGCCCGGACCGACCGGCGTGGGCACCCGGTACGTCGCTTCCGCCTCGTAAGTGTCGGGGCCCCCGTACAGCCCCTCAACCCGGCCCGAGTGGTCGCTCCCGAATAGCGTGTTGTCGTAGAGGGCGAGGCCGCCGAGAGCCCCCGTGGGACCGCCGATCTCGACGAGGGGAAGGACGCCCGCGGGGGGGCGCCGGCCCTCGAACAGGTTGGGAAACCGCTGCGTCACGTACCGGACTCCCCACCCCAGCGGCCGCGTTACGGCGTGCAGGGCGTAGGCGGGCGACGCGAGGGCGTGGTAGGCCAGGCTCCGGTCCGTCGCGTAGGGCGTCTGGTTCGGGTGGTCGCTGCTATCGGGGGATGGAGCCGGCGAGCCTTCCTGTGCGCAGGCGCCCGACGGGGCTCCGGCCACCCCCCCGGCCACGATCGCGAGTCCGAGGAGGAGCCTGCGAACCCGGCAAACGAGGGACATGATGCGAAAGCGTGAGGCGTGCAACGGTGAACGGACGTGCTTCGATCGCCGCTACGTCTTCGCGGCCGACTGATCGTTACGCTCTATGCAGCGTCCGTGCTCGGGGTTCTCTTGCCCGGGCGCTTCGGACTGAAGTCCCCGGCGATGAAACGCGCAGGGGGGTTGTCCCGACGTCCTGTGCGTGTGAAGAATTGGAACCAATGTTGCTCTCTCCGGTGAAGAGTTCACTCTTTTCTTTGCTACTGCCCTCCTGCGTGAAGCCCGCCCGACGGCCTATCATGCCTCCTCTTCCGCCGTCTCCTTCCTGCTGGGCGCGCCGCCTGCTGCTCGCCCTGTGTGGGGCCGGGCTGCTCTTCGCGTGTCCGCCCTGCGCGGAGGGCCAACAGGCGCCCACGCCCGCCCTGTCGCCCGCCGATGCTCCTCGGGGCTGGGTGCCGTCCGTCCGCACGATGGGACAGGACGCCCTCGACATCGTACAGGCTCCCCTGGACCTCTCGCCGCGGCAACAGCTCATGACCCTCGGGGCCACCGGCCTCGTGGCCAGCACCGCCGCGGCCCTCGACCGACCGGCCCACCGCCGCCTTCACCTCGGGTCGGGCCCCGTGGCCGACGCGTCGGGCCCGCTCGCCGCCCCGGGACGGTGGTACGACCGCGTGGGACCGGACCGCTTCGCCCTCGGCACGGCCGGCCTGCTCGCCGCCGGCGGGCTCGCCCTCCGGCGCCGGGCCTGGACGCGCACCTCGGTGCGGGTGGTCGAGGCGCTCGTCTACACAAAGCTCGTGACCGGCCTCGCGAAGAGCGCCATCAACCGAACCCGACCCTACTCGGCCTCAGATCCGCTGACCGCCACCCCCGGACGGTTCAGTGGCACCCACTCCAAGCTGTCGATGCCCTCGGGGCACACGGCCCGCGCCTTTGCCGTCGCCTCGGTCCTGGCCCACCAGTCCAACCGCTGGTTCGTGTCGGTTCCGGCCTACGGCCTCGCCGGGTCGGTGGCGCTCGAACGGGTGCGGAGCGGCGACCACTGGCTGACCGACGTCATGGTGGGGGGCGCTCTCGGCTACTTCATCGGCCGCACCGTCAGCGATTCCCCCACTCTCGGCGACGACGTCTCGTACACCCCCATCGTGGGCACCGACCGGATCGGCCT
>JAZKTD010000058.1:0-15245 GCA_036625705.1 Salinivenus sp. | reverse complement strand
TTCGGGTCCGCGTCGCGAGGATTGTCGGAAGAACTCATGGGCGATCCAGCGTCTTAGAACGTCGCGGGGAAGGGGGCAGGGTTACGCCAGGGCGGGCTCGGCCGACGCGTCGTCGGCGTCCTCGTCCGCGGGCTCGGTGACTGCGTCGAACGTGTGGCTCGGCGCCTTCGGCTTCTCGAGCTGCCCGGGAAACCGGTCGGCGTTTTCCGGCATGATGGGCGTTCGCTTCGCCGCCTCCCCGTGGGCGTAGTCCTGCACGACCGAGTACTCGTTGCGGATCTTCTCCTGAATGTCCATCAGCGCGTGGAGCACCGACTCCGGGCGCGGCGGGCAGCCGGAGATGTAGACGTCGACGGGCAGGAAGTTGTCCACGCCCTGCACGACGCCGTAGCAGCGGTGCATGCCGCCGGTGGAGGCGCAGGCGCCCATGGCGATGCACCACTTCGGGTCGCCCATCTGGTCCCAGACGCGCCGGATGGCGTGGCTCATCTTGTAGGAGCACCAGCCGGCTACGATCATGAGGTCGGCCTGACGCGGGGAGAAGCGCATCGCCTCGCTGCCGAAGCGGGCCGCGTCGTACTTCGGCCCGGCAAAGCCCATCATCTCGATGGCGCAGCAGGCCAGGCCCATCGGCATGGGCATCAACGAGTTGGACCGCGCCCAGTTGAGGATGGCGTCGACCCGGGTCGTGAAGAAGCCTTGTCCGTTGCTTGCGCTGGATCCAGCCATGGTAGTTGCGGGAGTGGGGAGGAACGAAAACGACGTGCACGTCCACGGGGAATGCACCCAAGGCCGTGCTGCCACCGCGTTAAATGCCACGGCTCGCGCCCCTGTTTCACCCCGGGCGGGAAATGCACGCAACTGTTGAATTCCCTGCCGGCTTCTCGCGCGGGGGCCGGCGACGGCCGACGGCGACGCTACTGCTCGAAGTCGAGGCCGCCCTTCCGGATGTCGTACAGGAGCCCGACGAGGAGGATGACGGCGAAGAGGCTCACAACGGCGACCACGCCGAGCCCGGCGCCGCTGTCGACGAAGCGGTGGAAGCTGGCGGCCCACGGCCACATGAAGACGACCTCCACGTCGAAGACGATGAAGATCATGGCCACGAGGTAAAACTTGACCGAGTACCGCTCGTGGGCGCTGCCCACCGGGTCCATGCCGCTCTCGTACGGCATTGTCTTCGTGTCGCTGGGGCGGCTGGGCCCGACGTACGCGGCGGCGGCCAGCAGGGTGAGCGCCAGGCCGAGGGCCAGCGCGATCATCACGAAGAGGGGCACAAACTCACCAAACATGGCCGGGGACGATCAGGTGATCCGGGGCGGCGGGGTGGGCAAAGACGGAGAGCAAGGACCATGCACACTACAAATCCGCCTCCGCGGATGCAACGGCGTGCCCACTCCTGCGCCCCGAAGAGCCAGTGAAACCGACGCCGCACGGTCCGGCACATGGGGGCGGTGGATCGAGACCGGTCGGTCGCGTCGGGGGCGCAGCCCCTCGCGTCCCCCGGCTCCCCGGCCGGAGCTATCCCAGCTCGTAGGTGAAGCGGGCGATGATCATGCGCCCGATCTCAGGGGCGCCCACAAACTCCCGGCGCTCGGCGCCGAACACGTTCTTGGCGGACACGTCGATCCGCAGGCCCGGCAGCGCCGGCACCCGGTAGCCGGCCCGCAGGTCGAGGCGCGTATAGGCGTCGACCGCGCCGATGTAGGGGCCCCACCGTACCGGGAACGCGTCCACGTACTGCGCGGTGGCGCCCACCGAGACCCCCGCGGGCAGGCCGTAGTCGATTCCGCCCTTGACGGACGAGGACGGGGCGTTGAGGGCCACCGTCGAGCCCGACGCGTCCTCGTCGAACCGGTCGTCGGTCACCAGGGACACGTTGGCGAACACGGACGCGGTCTCCGTCACGTCCGCCGTGACCGACGCGTCGAGGCCGCCGTACTCAATGCGGTCGGCCACGGTGTAGCTGATCCTGGGAGGGTCGGTCGGGGGAGGAATGATCGAGTCGGCACCGAAGACGATGGCGCGTTCCTGCGGCGTCAGCACGTCGTCTCGGGTCTCGTAGTAGACATCGACGTAGGCCTGTGCACGGTCGAGGAGCGAGCCCTTGTACCCGACCTCCACGGTCTGGCCGGTCGTCTGCACCGACGGGTCCACGCCGAACGGGTCCACGCCGAAGCGCCCGGCGGCGAAGAGGGGATCGGTGCCCGGATACGAGGCCCAGCGCGAGTAGCTGGCGCGCAGCGTGTGCCCGGCCCCGAGCTCGGCGACGATAGCGGCCCGCGGGGCCAGCGACGCCTCCTCGACGACGTCGTTGTAGTCGACCCGCCCGGCGAGCGTAAGCGTGAGCGGATCGGCCAGGTCGGTTGTCGACTGGAGGTACGCCCCGTACCGGCCGATGCCGTCGTCGCCGAGCCAGTCGGCGAGCGTGGGCGTAGTGGTTTCGGGCCGCGTCACGTCGAAATCCCCGCCCACGAGGAGGCGCGTGTTCGGGGCGTCGAGGCCGAGGTCGTACTGCGCCTGCCCGGTCCAGCGGGTCCCCTCGCCCAGGACCGTCTCGCCGGTCTCGAGGCGATAGGCGGTCCCGATGTCGAGGTTGCGGTTGAACCCGGCGCTCGCCGAGAAGGGGCCGGCGTCGAGCCGGAGTTGGGTGTAGCCGTGGCTGAGTTCGTCGGCCTGGATCGTGCCGATGCCGGTCTGCAGCGGGCTGGTGAGCGACGCAAAGCCGCCCCGGAGCGAGAGGCGCGTCCCGTCGTCGAAGCGGTAGGTGAGCCGGCCGTTCGTGTTAAAGGTGCGGTAGAGGTCGTCGCGGCGGAGCCGGCGGTCGGCGGTGGGACGGCCCTCGGGAATTGTCTCGTCGGGCTCGTAGGGTCGGTACCGTGCGATCTCCGCCGCGTCCGGCGCGTCGTGGGGGTCGAGCGTCCACTCGTCGGCCCGGCTGAACTGGCCGGTAAATTTATAGCCGACGGTGCCCCCGATCACGCCGGCCTGCCGAAACTGGGCGTCGACGAACGCCTTCGAGCCGCCGGCCAGTGAGAGCGAGCTGCCGGGCGCCCGAAATGGGTCGCGGGTGAAGAACTGCACGACGCCGCCGCTGGCCTCCGGACCGTAGAGCGTCGCGGCCGGGCCCCGCACCACCTCGATCCGGCGCAGGTCGTGCGGCAGGATCGGCATCGGGCCGAACGCATTCGCCCCGAGGAGGGGCAGCTCGGCGGTGCGGCCGTCGACCCGCACGTGAGGCGGGCCGGAGAAGGGCGCCCCGAAGCCGCGCAGCGACAGCATGCGGCGGTCCACCCCGGTCTGGGCGACGTTCACGCCCACGGTCGGGCGCAGCGCCTCGACCGACGAGGAGGCCCCCTCCCGACGAATGACCTCCGGCGTCAAGACCGACACCGACGACGGCACGTCGAGGGCCCGCTCGGCCCGCCGCGACGGGGAGAGCACGATCGACTCGACGCTTGTCTCGTCGAGCGGCAGGGCGACCGTCAGGTCGCGCGCCTCCCCGAGCTCAAGGGTGAGGGTCCGCTCGTGGGCCTCGTGCCCCAGAAGCTGGACCCGCAGCACGTACGTGCCGCGCGGCAGGTCCGTGAGCTGAAACGTGCCGTCCGGGGCCGTCGTGGTGCGCCGGAGGACGCTTGGAGAAGCCGTGCCGCGCAGCGTCACGGTGGCCCCGGGCAGGGTGCGCTCCGTGCCCGCCTCCACGACCGTACCCGTGAGGGTCGGGGCGGCCTGGGCCCGGGCCGGACGGGCGGAGAGGCCCAGGAGGAGGGCGGTCAGTCCGAGGACGAGTCCCGCACGGACTGCGTAAAGCGAGCGTCGAGCGCGAACGGGCAGCATGGCATCGCGGCAATCGTTCGCAAGATCTGGACGAAGACTCTAGCAATATAACGAACGTTTTTTGCGTGCACGTTCCTGGAGGTTGGGTCTTTTTTGAGGCCTTCACGCGCCGGGCGGCAGCGTGCGGCGGAGGACCCGAACGACGTTCCCGCCCATGATCTTGCGGACGTCGGTTGCTGAGAAGCCGGCCTCTAAGAGCGCCTCCGTCAGGTGGGGCAGATCGGCGGCGTCGATCGGGACCGACACGGTGCCGTCGAAGTCGGTGCCGAGGGCCACGTGCTCGACGCCCACCAGGTCGGCGACGTGTCGCATGGCCCGCGCCGCGGCGGCCGGGGTCGACCCGCAGACGGCCCGCTCCCACACCCCGACGCCGATGACCCCGCCCTGCGCGGCGATGGCCTCGATGTGGCGGTCGCTCAGGTTGCGGGGGCTGTCGCAGGTGGCCCGTATGCCGGTGTGCGAGACCACGACCGGCGCGTCCGTCCGGGCGAGCACGTCGTCGATGAGCGCCTCGGAGGCGTGAGCGAGGTCGATCGTGACGTCTCGCGCCCGAAGCCGGTCGAGCACCCGCGCCCCAAAGTCGGTGAGGCCGCCCTTCTCGAGGCCGGTGCTCGACCCGCCGAGGGCGTTGTCGTGGAGGTGGGTGAGGCTCATCATGCGGTAGCCGGCGTCGACGAGCGTGTCGACCGCCGCGAGTTCTCCCTCCAGGGCGTGCAGCCCCTCCACGGCGAGGAGGGTGGCCAGCAGGTCGGGCGCGTCGACCCGCCGCATGAGGGCGTTCTCGAGGTCGGCCTGCGTGCGGAGGAGCGTCAGAGCCGTGTCCCGGTCGACGGCCCGGCGGAGCTTGCGAGCCTGGTACAGGGCCCGCTCCCGGCGGCTCGTCCAGGTGCGGAGGGGCCACCGCTGAGCGGCCGCCAGGAACGGAATCTGGTCGAGCGCCTCCCCGTCGGTGCCCGCGTAGCTGCGGCCCCGGGGCACCTGCGTGACGGCGGCGAACACCTGCAGCCCGACCCCGCCGGTGCGGAGACGGGGCACGTCGGCGTGGCCGCGGTCGTAGCGGCGCAGCGGGTCGCGGGGCCAGAGCAGGAGGTCGTTGTGGAGGTCGGCCACCATCAGGTCCGCGTGCACGGCCTGCGCCCGGTCCGACACCGGATCGGAGGGAGCCTTCGGCTTCGCGTTGAACTGGGCGTCGGCAATGGGCGCCGCGGCGGTGAAGTAGGCCACCACGGCCACGGCGAGGAGCGCGGCGACGGCGTAGAGGAGAGCCCGGAGCATGACGGACGGGGGGAGGCGTGGGACGAAGCGGGAGGGGCGCCCCGAGCGCGAGACCGGGTCGGGACCGCGAGGGTGAAGGCGACAGTAGGACACGCAGGGGCTAAGAGACTGTTTTGATTTTCGACCGCGTTGCGATTGGAGAATTTATACTCCGGCGACGACGCCCGCACGTCTTACGAACGGTGGTTCTACCGGCCGGGCTCGAACGGTCAGCAGTCGTTACGTTCTGCCTGAAACGCCATCGTTTGAAATCAAAACAGTCTCTAAAAATGTAGGGGTCGGCTCCGGCCCCTGCAATCCGCCCCTCGCGGCGGGCCGGTCGGGCCTGCGCGCCGGAGGGGTGCAACCTGTGAGCAAGTCCGCCTGTCCGCTACAAGTGGCCGGAAAGCCGCCGGCCGGCGACTGCCTTCGCTCTCGACTCTCGGATCGCCAGGGGGCGCGTCGCGCGACGCGTCCGGCCCCTTTCACAGATCATCCCCCTCCTCGAATGACCTCTGCACCGTTCGCCCTCCGAATGATGCTCCGACGACTCCCCGCGTTCCTGCTCGTCCTCGTTCTCGTCCCCGTCCTTTCGGCCCCGGCCCAGCAGTCGGACTCGGCGGCCGTGCGCGCCGCCTTCGACAGCGTCGTGACGGCCCACACCTACACCGCCACGCTGGAGGACGGCCGGTTCACCGGGCCCGGCGCCGACTGGCTCGCCGCCCGGGGCCGCGAGGCCGACCACTTCCTGATGGGCGAGCGCCACGGCACCACCGCGATTCCCCAGGTCGCCGCCACCCTCTACGAGCGACTCGCCGACCACGGCTACGGCCCCGTCGCCCTTGAGATCGGACCCTACGCCGCCCAGGCCACCAACGCCGCCCTCGAACAGGGCGGCTATTCGGGCCTGGAGGCCCTCATCACGCGCTACGAAGGGCCGGTCATTCCGTTTCTGAGCTGGCGGGAGGAGTCGGAGATGGCCGCCCGCATGGCCGAGGCCGGGGCGACGATCTGGGGCGTCGACTACGAGTTCCTCTTCAGCCTGCCCATGCACCTCGATGCCCTGGCCGACCGGGCCGAAACCGACCGGGAGCGGCAGGCGGTGCAAACCGCCCGCGACCGGATGAGGGAGGAGTGGGGCGGAGAAGGCGGCAAGGCCCTTGCCGCGGCCGCCCCCTCGGGCCTCCGCGCGCTTCGGGCCGCCTTCGAGCCCCGCGGCGACGAGGCGGCGCTGGCCCGCATCGACGCGATGCTCGAAAGCAACGCGATCTACGCCCCGTACGTCCGGGATACGGGCTCCTTCCCCGAGAGCAACCGGCGCCGGGAGACCCTCATGAAAGAGCAGTTGATCGACCACGTCCGGACCTGGGAGCGCGAACACGGAGAGGCGCCGAAGGTCTTCCACAAGAACGCCCACGTGAGCAAGCTCGCCCCGGCGGACTTGCACGTACCGTTTGGGGGGTTCGTGGCCGAGTGGTCGCGGGGGCGGGGCGAAGAGACCTTCCACGTGCTGGCCGACTGCAATGGCGGCCAGATTCCGAAGACCGGCCAGGGCGGCGGGGGCGAGTGCACCGCCTACCTGGGCGGGGAGGGCAGCCCGCTCGTCCGCCATCTCCGGGACGACGCGATCACGATGATCGACCTGCGGGCTCTTCGCCAGTATTTCGGGGCGGACTTCCTGTCGGAGCAGCTGAGCCGACAGATCGTGTCGTTCGACGCCTACGTGGCGATCCCCGACGTCGAGCCCTCCGAGCCGCTGAATCCCCTGCCGCGGGGGGAGTAGCGGCGGCACCCGAGGGGGGCGGCCCGTCGCCGCCCGCCTCAGTAGAAGGCCCCGAGCAGCACGCCGTAGACGACGTGGGCCGCCAGCGTAAGGATCGGCGTGGTGCGGCCGTAGTTGAGCCCCAGGACGCCGGGCGGCTCCAACTGCCGGGTGGGCGTGGGGCCGTGGTGCTTGCCGGCCATGCGCGGATGGAGGTCCGGCAGGGCGGGCATCACGACGATGAGGATGAACAGGCCGTGGAAGACGCCGAGCAGCCCGCCGAGCCACCATGTGGCCCGCTGCCAGCCCTCGAACACGAGGGCGTAGAGGATCGCAAACACTACCCCGAAGACAAAGTGAAGCAGGAAGCCGAGGCCCATGGCGCGGCTCCGGTGGGAGGTCACCATGCTGCCAATCATGAACGGGAAGCTCATGCGCGACCAGCCGAGCCCCTGGCTCGCGGCCATCAGCAGCGTGAGGACGCCCGTGGCGAAGACGCCCCAGAGCAGGGCCGCGCCGACGTCGAGGGCAGAGGTGAGAAGCATGAGGCGGGTCAGGCGGAGAGGTCCGGGGAGAGGGCGGCGTCCGTGCGGGCCGTCTCGAGGGCGAGGGCGGCGTTGATGAGGCCGACGTGCGTGAAGGCCTGCGGGAAGTTGCCCAGGAAGGCGCCGGTGTCCGGGTCGATCTCCTCCGCGAAGAGGCCGAGGTCGTTGGCGTAGGAGAGCGTCCGGTCGAGGTTCGCGCGGGCCTCCTCGACGCGGCCGAGGCGGGCAAACAGCTCCTCGTCCCAGAAGCTACAAATGCCGAAGGCGCCCTCGCGGGAGGCGAAGCCGTCGTCGGTGCCGTGGGGGTAGCGGAAGAGGAGCCCGTCCCGGCCCAGCTCGTCGTGGATGTGGGCGAACGTCGACCGCATGCGCGGGGCGGAGGCCTCCACGTAGCCGTACATCGGCAGCAGCAGCAGGCTGGCGTCGAGGCGGTCGCCGTCGAAGGTGGCGACGTAGCTCTCCATCTCATCGTTGTAGCCCCGCTCCTCGACGGCCGTGCGGATGGTCCGGGCCGTTTCGCGGTAGCGGTCGGCGGGCACGGAGAGATAGTCGGCCTCGTGGAGGCGCACGAGGCGCTCGAGGGCGACCCAGCACATCGCCTTCGAGAAGGTGTGGTGGTGGCGGCCGGAGCGCACCTCCCAGATCCCCTCGTCCGGCTCGCGCCACCGCTCGCAGACCTCATTGCCCAGCGTGCGCAGCAGCCGGGCGTGCCAGCTGTCCAGTCGCTGCTCGCGACGGACGAACTCGTAGGCCGCGCTGATGAGCTCGCCGTAGGTGTCGAGCTGAAGCTGGTCGTGGGCGCCGTTGCCGATCCGCACGGGCGAGGAGCCGCGGTAGCCCTCCAGGTGGTCGAGGGTGCGCTCCTCGACGTGGTCGTTGCCGTACACGTCGTACAGGACCGAGAGGGAGGGGGCGGTTAGCCGGGTGGCGTGCAGCAGCCACGAGAAGAAGGCGCGCCCTTCTTCCTCGTAGCCCAGTTCGTAGAGGGCCCGCAGGGTGAGGGCGGCGTCCCGGAGCCAGCAGTAGCGGTAGTCCCAGTTGCGGGTCCCGCCGATCGCCTCGGGCAGCGACGTGGTCGGGGCGGCTACGATCGCCCCCGAGGGGGCAAACGTCATGAGCTTGAGGGTGAGGGCGCTCCGCACCACGGCGTCGCGGTAGGGGCCGTCGTACTCGCACCGCGAGGCCCAGCCGCGCCAGAAGGCGACCGACCGCTCGATCTTCGTCTCGGCGTGCTCGCCGAGGAGGGGCAGGACGGCCGGCTCCCCCTCGTCGTAGGTCAGCGACAGGAAGTGGCGGTCGCCCTCCCGGAGTAGCACCTGCCCGTGGAGGGCGCCCCGCCCCCGGGCCAGCACGAGGGGCAGCTCGCTCCGGACGATGAGGACGGCCCCCTCGTGGTTGTAGAAGACGCCGTGCGGACCCCGGTCGTCGAGGGCCGGATCGATCCGGGCGTAGTCGAGCCGCGGGTCGCAGTACACGTCGACCTCGACGGTGCCGGCCACGCACTCCACGCGGCGAAGAATCTCGTGCTCGGGCCAGAGCTCGCGCCGATAGGCCGCCCGCTCGGCCACCGGCATCAGGTCGGTGAGGCGGAGCACGCCCCGCTCCGTCGTGAACGTGGTCTCCAGCACGTTCGTGTCGGGGAGGTATCGCCGCTCGACCGAGAAGTCGGCCACCGGGCGCACCTGGAAGTGGCCGCCGTCGCCGGCGTCGAGGAGACGAGCAAAGATCGACGGACTGTCGAAGCGGGGCCAGCAGAGCCAGTCGATCGATCCGTTCCGTCCCACGAGGGCGGCACTGGCGCAGTCGCCGATGAGGGCGTAGTCCTCGATCGGCGCGTACGCCGAGGCGGTGTCGTAGGAAGCAGACACAGGACGCGGGGAGGTCGTTGGGGAGGAGGGACGGGCCGTGAGGACCCGCCACGGCTTCGTAGTCCGAGGCGGCCGGTCCGTTCCCTGCCTGTCTTCTTCTATCTCATGGGATTGCGGCCGTCGAGCCCTTACGACGTTTTAATACTGACGGCTCGAATCGAGCAATAATTCCCTGCAGGGCCTCGTTGAAAACGGGGCGTCGCGAGCAGGACGCCGGGGGTGTAACGATCCGGTGGGGACTCTGCCACCAATAGGTGAGAGATTTCGGGAAGACACCCCGGAGGCACGCCCCGGCGTGCGGACCCCTCGCCGTCTCTTCCAAGCAGTTGCCGATCCCGTCATGCGATACCGGCTCCCGGCTGTTTCGACCGCGCTACTCCTCCTCGTGGGCGTCGTGCTCGCTCCGGCGGCCAACGGCCAGTACTTCGGCAAAAACCGGGTGCAGTACGAGGTCTTCGACTTCAAGACGCTGGAGACCGAGCACTTTGTCTTTCACTTCTACCCGGCGGAGGAGGCGGCCGTGAAGGACGTGGCCCGCATGGCCGAGCGGTGGTACGACCGCCACACCGAGATCTTCCTGCACCGCTTCGACGAGAAGAAGCCGATCATCTTCTACGCCAACGACGCGGACTTTCAGCAGACCAACGTGGCGCGCCAGCCGCTCGGGCCCGGCACGGGGGGCTTTACCGAGAGCCTGCGCGAGCGGGTGGTGATGCCGTTTTCGGCCTCCTACGGGGAGACGAATCACGTCCTGGGCCACGAGCTCGTGCACTCCTTCCAGTACGACCTCGGCATCAACGCCGACAGCCTCAACATCCAGCTCGGCAACCTGCCGACGTGGCTGATTGAGGGGATGGCCGAGTACCTGTCGGTCGGCCGCCGCAGCAGTCACACGGCCATGTGGATGCGCGACGCGGTGCGCCGCGACACGATGCCCACCTTCGAGCAACTGAACAACCCGCGGGCCTACTTCCCCTACCGCTATGGCCAGGCCTACCTCGCCTACATCGGCGGCAAGTACGGGGACCCGGCGGTCACCGATCTCTTTAAGCGAGGAGGACAGGTGGGACTCGACTCCGCCTACGTCGAGCTCTTCGGCGTGACGCCCGACTCGCTCACGAAGGAGTGGGCGCAGGCCACCCGCGACACGTACGCGCCCCTGATGAAAGGACGTACCTCGCCGGACTCGCTCGGCACGACGGTCCTGTCGGAGGAGACGAGCGGGAGCAGCACGAACGTGGGGCCGGTCCTGAGTCCCGACGGGCGCTACGTGGCCTACATGTCGGCGGAGCAGCTCGTCGGCTTCACCCTGTTCGTCGCGGACGCCGAGACCGGCGAGGTGATCGCGGAGCTGGACCGGGCCGGCACCACCGGCCACTTCAACGCCCTCCGGTTCATCAGCTCCGCCGGGGCGTGGTCCCCCGACGGGCGCCGCCTCGCGTTCGTCAGCTCCGCGGAGGGGGACAACCAGATCACGATCTGGAACGTCCTGACCGAAGAGATCGAGCGCAGCATTCAGGTGGAGGGCGTCACCTCGATGAAGAACCCGGCGTGGTCGCCCGACGGGACCCGACTGGCCTTCTCCGGGACCGACGGGGGCGTGAGCGACCTCTTCGTGCTCAACCTCGAGACCGACGCCGTGCGCCAGCTCACCGACGACCGCTACGCCGACCTCCAGCCCACCTGGGCGCCGAGCGGCGAGACGATCGCCTTCACGACCGACCGGGCGGAAACGGACCTCGACGGGCTCACTCTCTCCTCGAACATGGACCTCGGCCTGATCGACGTCGAGAGCGGGGACGTCACCGTGCGCGAGCCCTTCGGCGACGCGCTACACCACAACCCGCAGTTCTCGCCGGACGGGGAGAGCCTCTACTTCATCAGCGACCACGACGGGTTCAAGGACGTCTACCGGCTCGACCGGCCGAGCGGGCAGCTCGCCCGCGTCACTCACCTGAAGACGGGCGTGAGCGGCATCACGGCCCTTGCGCCCGCCCTGTCGGTGGCGGCGCAGAGCGGCGAGATGATGCTTTCCGTCTACGGCGGCGGGTATACCGGCGTGCGGCTCGGCCGCGACGAGATTACGGGCACCCCCCTCCGGACGACGGCCGCCGCCGCGCCCGGGACGGATACGACCCGGACCGACACGACGACCGCGGCCGATGCGTCGGCCGCACCCGACACGACCGGCGTGTCCGCCGCGACGCAGGCCGGCGTGCTTCCGCCGGCCTCGGCCCTCGGGGAGGGCCTCGTGGCGACGAACCTGTCCGACTACGAGAGCGGCCTCCCGCCGGCCTCCACCGACTACGCGACGGAGGACCTCGACCCGTCGCTCTCCCTGGAGGCGATCGCTCCGCCGCGCGTCGGCGTCTCGGTCGGGGGGCCGCTCGGCGGCGGGGCCCAGGGCGGGGTGGCCTTCCGGTTCGGGGACATGCTCGGCCACCAGACGCTCACCGTCTCGGTGCAGGCCCGCGGCACGATCCGCGACATCGGCGGGGGCGTCTCGTACCTCAACCAGCGCGGCCAGCTCAACTGGGGCGGATCGATCAGTCACCGCCCGATCGTGTTCGGGGCCAACACCGTGCCGATTCCAAACCAGAACGGCCGGATTGTCGGGTCTGCGAGCGTCGTCCAGCGGGCCTTCCTGACCTCCGCCAACGGGCTGGCGTCCTACCCCCTGGACCCCACCCGCCGGTTCGAGCTGTCGGTAGGGGCGACGCGCTACGGGTTCGGGACCAATGTGCGCGAGGTGGGGGTCGGTACGGACCTCACCATCGAGGACATCAATCAGCTCCTCGGGGGGCAGTTCTTCCGGGAGCCGGACCCGGAGTACTTCGCGACGTCGAGCCTGGCGTACGTGCGCGACTTCTCGGTCAGTGCCCTCACCGGCCCGGTCCGCGGCGGGCGCTGGCGGCTGGAGGTCGCGCCGTCGGTGGGCTCGCAGAACTTCGTCACCGCCCGCGTCGACGCCCGTCGCTATCTCTACGCCGAGCCGTTCACCCTGGCGCTGCAGGGCCTCCACGTGGGGAACTACGGCGCCGAGTTCGGCGAGGGGCTCGGCATCGGCAACGAGTACCTCGGGGAGCCCTACCGACAGGGCTTCATCCGCGGGTACAACACGCAGGACATCGCGACGGGCATCCGGGAGACCGGCGAGGGCTGTACGCAGGTCGAGGGATCCCCCACCCGCTCGCGGTGCGCGGAAGTCGACCGGCTCTTCGGCACCCGGTCCCTGGTGGGACGGGCCGAGCTGCGCGTGCCGCTTCTCGGGCCGGAGAGCATCAGCCTCATTCCGTTCCGGTACCTGCCGACGACGCTCGGCGTCTTCACCGACGCGGGCGTGACCTGGACCGGCGGGCAGGGGCCGGACTTCTCGTTCGAGACGAGCAGTGGCGCCACCAACATTCCGGTCGTGAGCTCCGGCGTCACCGCCCGGTTCAACGTGCTGGGGCGTGTGCTGGTCGAGACCTACCTGGCCCGCCCGTTCCAGCGTGGCGACGCGACCTGGACGTGGGGCATCCGCCTCTCGCCGGGCTTCTAACTGGGGCCGCAACCGTCGGGTCGAGCGGGCGGGGCCCGCCGTGCGTCCTCCGAATGGGCCGGGCCGTGTGCGACTGTGGGCGTTTTCGTGTCGTCCAGGAGGCCCAAACGACGGAGGCGTGCGGCTGCACGTCCAAGATGCGATGGCCGCGGGGAAGAGAGTACGCCGCTTCGAAAGTCTGTCGGCCAGTCCGTACCTTCTGACCCTGAGTCGCATCTTCACGGACGGATTGTAGACCGGTCACCGGCCCCATGACCCGCATCGCCCTGCTGGCCCACGATACATTTTCCGAGAGCGACGAGGCCAAGACGGCCCGCGGCCTCCTCCGGTACGGCCACTACGACGTCCGGGCGGTGCTGGACCGCTCCTGCGCAGGGCGCCGCGTCTCGGACGTGCATCCGGGCGGCCCGGACGTGCCGATCGTCGCCGGGATGGACGAGGTGGAGGCCGAGGTCGACGCCCTCGTCGTCGGCGTGGCCAGCGTCGGCGGGCAGTTCGACGAGCGCTGGCGGCCGGACGTGCGCACGGCCTTAAAACGAGGATGCACGGTCGTGGCCGGCCTGCACGATTTCCTGGCGGAGGACGAGGAGCTGGCCGCCCTGGCGGAGGCGCACGACGGAGACTTCTGGGACGTGCGCCGGCCCCCCGACGGTCTGTCCGTCGGGCGGGGAATTGCCGATCAGGTCGACGCCACCGTGGTGCTGACGGTTGGGACCGACTGCGCCGTCGGCAAGAAAACAACTGCGCTCGAGCTCACCGAGGCCGCCCGGGCCCGGGGCGACTCCGCTGCGTTCGTCCCGACGGGGCAGACCGGCGTTCTGATCGCCGGGTGGGGCACGGTCGTCGACGCGGTGCCCGGCGACTTCGTCGCGGGGGCCGTGGAGCAGATGATCCTCGAGGCCGGCGACGACCCCGACTGGCTCTTCGTGGAGGGGCAGGGCACCATCGTGCACCCCGGCTACTCGGCCGTGTCGTGCGGCCTCCTCCACGGGGCGATGCCCGACGCCCTTGTGCTCTGCCACGTCGCCGGTCGCGAGACGCTTCACGGCTACGACGCCTTCGCCCTGCCCCCGCTCCGAGAGTACGTCCATCTGCACGAGGCCCTCGCCCGGCCCGTCCACCCGACGCGCGTGGCCGCCGGGGCCCTGAATACGAGCCGCCTCGACGCCGACGCCGAGGCGCGGCGCGCCATCGACCGCTACGCGTCGGCGCTCGACCGCCCCGCCGCCGACCCCCTGCGGTTCGGGGCGGACCCGCTTCTGGACGCCCTCACCGATACCGTCTCCGCCGATGCTGACCACTGACGTCGAGCGCATTTCGCTCCGGACCGAGCACCCCTTCACGATTGCGCGCGAGACGATCCACGAGATCGAGAACGTGATCGTCCGCGTCGAGGACGGCGACGGGCACGTCGGGATCGGCGGGGCGGGGCCGTCCCGCCACTACGGCGAGACGGTTGAGACCCTCGTCGCCGTGCTTCCGGCGCTGCTCGAGGTCGTCGAGGCGGTCGACGATCCCGCCCAGCGGCAGCGCATCGAGCGGCGGATGGAGCAGGTCGTGCGGGGGCACCCGGCCGCCAAGGCCGCCGTCAGCATTGCTCTCCACGACCTCGTCGCCAAACGGGCCGGCCGGCCGCTCTACCGGTACTGGGGGCTGGATCCCGCCGACGGCGTCACCAGCTCGTTCACGATCGCGATCGACACCCTCGACCGGATGGCCGAGAAGACGGACGCGGCGGAGGCGGCGGGCTACTCCATCCTGAAGGTGAAGCTGGGCACGGAGCGGGACGAGGCGATCATCGACACCGTGCGGGCCCACGCGCCGGACGCCACGATCCGGGTGGACGCCAACGAGGCCTGGACGCCCCGCGAGGCGGTGCGCATGACCCGCGTGCTCGCCGACCACGACGTGGAGTTCGTCGAGCAGCCGCTCCCGGCCGACCACCACGAGGGGCTCCGGTTCGTGTACGAGCACGCTGCCCTCCCCATCGCCCTCGACGAGTCGTGCGTGCGGCCGGCCGACGTGCCGCGCATCGCCGACCGGGCCGACATCGCCAACCTGAAGCTGATGAAGTGCGGCGGGCTGCGCACGGTGCGCCGCATGATCCACACGGCCCGGGCCCACGGCCTGGAGGTGATGCTCGGGTGCATGATCGAGAGCAACGCGAGCATCGCCGCGGCCGCCCACCTCGCCCCGCTCCTCGACTACGCGGACCTCGACGGCTCGCTCCTGCTGGCGGACGATCCGTACGAGGGCGTGCCGATGCCGGAGGGCCGCGTGGCCCTGGAGGGATCGTCCCGCCCCGGCACTGGCGCCCGACCGGCGTCGTAGGGGACCCGGGGCGAACGTGGCCGCGGGGAAAGGGCGGCGGCGATCAGCGCGAGAGCAGCCGGTACAGGAGCCCTCCGAGGACGGCCGCGCCGACCACGAACGGCGTG
>JAZKTD010000057.1:0-15259 GCA_036625705.1 Salinivenus sp. | reverse complement strand
ATGCAGACGTATCCGGACGGGCTCGAGGAGAAGCTCGGGTTCGACGTCATTCGGAATCGGTTAGAGGGGCTCGTCAAGACGCCTATCGGGCGGGAGCGGCTCGACGGCATCCCCGACCGCATTCGGAACCGTTCGCTGGAGGGGCTCCGGACGGAGTTGACGCGGGTCGAGGAGCTGCAGGGGGCCTTTCAGTACGACGACGCGGTTCCCCTCAGCAACCTCTACGACCTGCGGGACGTCCTGCGGCGGGCCGCGCCGGAGGAGGCCTTCGTGGACCCGGAGGACCTGAAGGCCGTGCGTCTGACGCTGATCTCCCTCCGGCGCCTGAAGCAGTATTTCGCGTCGCGCGGCGAGGACTACCCCACGCTTGCGGCGGCCGTCGAGCGCATCACGCCGCTGCCGGACCTGGAGGAGCACGTCGCTTCCATCCTCGAGGAAAACGCCTCGATCCGCGACGACGCCTCCCCGGAGCTGCGGCGCCTGCGGGCCCAGATCCGGACGAAGGAGAACCAGCTTCGCGACACGCTCGACGAGGCGCTCCGCACCGCCATCAAGCAGGGCTACGCCACCGAGGAGCAGGCCACCCTCCGCGGGGGGCGCATGGTGATCCCCGTGCGGGCCGAAGCGAAAAGCAAGGTGGAGGGCTTCGTCCACGACACCTCCGCCAGCGGCCAGACCGTCTACATCGAGCCGGCCGCCTGCCTGGAGCTCAACAACGAGGTCCGCGAGCTCAAAAGTGCCGAGCAGCGCGAGATTGAGCGCATCCTGCGGGAGGCCACCGCCCACCTGCGCCGCGAGACCGACGCGATGGAGGGCAATCTGCGGGCCCTCGGCCAGTTCGACCTCCTGCAGGCGAAGGCCCGGCTCGCCAATCGCCTCGACGCCGTGGTGCCGAAGCTCAACGAGGAGGGGCGCATCGAGCTCCACGAGGGCCGCAACCCGGTGCTCGAGCTCCACTTCCGGGACCTCGACGCGGAGGCCGAGACCGAGGGGCGGTCCACCGGCGAGGACGACATCCCGCCGCGCGAGGTGGTGCCGCTCGACCTGGCGCTGGGCGCCGACTTCCGCACGCTCGTCATCACCGGCCCCAACGCGGGGGGAAAGACCGTGGCCATGAAGTCGGTCGGCCTCTTCGCGATGATGCTGGCCTACGGGATGCCCATCCCGGTGGCGCCGCACTCCTCGTTTCCGCTGTTCGACCGGATCATGGCCGACATCGGCGACGAGCAGTCGATCGAGGAGGACCTCTCGACCTTCAGCTCGCACGTCTCGAACCTGCGACGGATGCTGGAGACGGCCGACGAAAACACGCTCATCCTCATCGACGAGGCGGGCACGGGCACGGACCCGGACGAGGGCGGGGCCCTCGCGCAGGCGGTGCTCGAGCGCCTGACCGACGCCGGGGCCCGCACCATCGCCACCACCCACCACGGCACCCTCAAGGTGTACGCCCACGAGACCGAGGGCGTCGAGAACGGGTCGATGGAGTTCGACCAGCAGACCCTGCGGCCCACCTACCGCTACCAGGAGGGGGTGCCCGGCTCCTCCTACGCCTTCGAGATCGCCCAGCGCATGGGACTGGCGGAGGGGCTGCTGGACCGGGCCCGCACGCTGGCGGGCACGCAGAAAACGGCGATGGAGAACCTCATCGCGACCTTCGAGAAGCGCACCCAGGAGCTGGAGGACGAGCTCTACGAGGCCCGCACGGCGCGGGAGCAGGCCGAGCAGGAGCGGCAGCGCCACGAGGAGAAGCGGCGCAAGCTCGAGAAGGAGCGGGAGGAGTTTCGCCAGCAGGCCCTCGAGGAGGCCGAGCGCATCGTCGAGGACGCCAACGCCCGCATCGAGCAGACGATCAAGGAGATCAAGGAGGCCCAGGCCGAAACGGAGGCCACGAAGGAGGCCCGCGAGCAGCTGGAGGACTACAAGGACACCCTGAAGGAGACCCGCGAGGAGGCGGCGGCCGCGGTGCCCGACGAGCCGGCCCCCGAGGCGGAGACGCCCGACGCGGCCGACGGCCGCGCGGACCGCGACCCCGACGCTCCGATCCACGAGGGCGACCAGGTCGTGGTCGACGACGGATCGACGGCGATGGAGGTGCAGGAGATCGAGGACGGGGAGGCGGTCGTCATCATGGGCTCGATGCATATGCGCGTCGAACTCGACCGGCTCACCAAGGTGGCCGGACCGGAGCCGGAAGAGCCCCAGCAACAGACAAGCGGCGACGCGACGCTCGCGGCCCTCCAGGCGAGCCCCTCGATCGACGTGCGGGGCCAGCGCGTCGACGAGGCCCGGCACAACGTGCAGCACTTCCTCGACGACGCCATCGCCGCCGGCCTCGACACCGTCGACATCCTCCACGGGAAGGGCACCGGCGCGCTCCGGGAGGCCCTCCACGAGCTGCTCGCCGACCGGTCGGACATTGCCGACTACCGGAAGGCGCCCATCGAGGAGGGCGGCGCCGGGGTGACGAAGGTGACGCTCTCCTAGTCCTGGTGTGGGGGAGCGTGGGAGATGGGGAGTGTGGGAGTGTGAAAGCAGAACCGTCATTGCGCTCACCTCTCCGCACGCCCGCACTCCCGTACGCGGCAGTTGGCGGAACTGCGGCCTGCTTTGTAGCTTCGCCGTCGGCAGTTTGTCCGGATTGTTTTTTTTTCACACCGAGCCTTACCACATGGCGCACGTCGTCGTCACTCGCCCGCTCATCGAAGACGGGCTCGCCGAGCTGCACGAGGAGCACACCGTCACCGTCTGCGAGCCCCCCGAGGGCGCCACGCGGTCCGAGGACGAGCTGATCGCCCTGGCGCACGAGGCCGATGTCCTGCTCACGGTCCTGGCCGACCCGGTGACCGAGCGGGTCTTTGCGGCGTGCCCGACCCTGAAGATGGTGGCCCAGTACGCCGTGGGCATCGACAACATCGACCTCGAGGCCGCCGCGGCGCACGACGTGGTGGTGACCCACACGCCCGGGGTGCTCACCGACGCGACGGCCGACCAGGCGTGGGCCCTGTTGCTGGCGGCGGCCCGGCACGTGCGGGCGGCCGACCAGTACGTGCGCGACGGCCGGTTTGAGCGCTGGGAGACGACGACGCTGCTGGGCACGGAGCTGGCCGGCAAGACGATGGGCATCGTGGGCCTCGGGCGGATCGGGGCCGCGACGGCCCGCCGCGCGCTCGGCTTCGGGATGGACGTGGTGTACCACAATCGGACGCGCGCCAATCCGACCGTCGAGCGGCAGACCAATGCCCGCTACGTGGAGCTCGAGACCCTGCTCGACACGAGCGACGTCGTGTCCCTGCACTGCCCGCTCAACGCGGAGAGCCACCACCTCGTCGACGCCTCGGCGCTGGCCCGCATGAAAGACGAGGCCATCCTCGTCAACACCGCCCGCGGGGCCGTCGTGGACGAGGCGGCCCTCGTCGAGGCGCTGGAGACCGGCCAGATTGCGGCGGCGGCCCTCGATGTCTTTGAGGAGGAGCCCGAGGTGCACCCGGGACTGATGGAGCAGGAGCGGGCCGTGCTGGCCCCTCACCTCGGAAGCGCGACGAGAGAGGCGCGCCGAGAGATGGCACACATGTGCGTCGCGTCGATTCGTGCGTGTATCGACGGGGAGGACTCCATTCCTCACCGGGCGGTGTGACGCGCCAGGGCAACAACGCGCCGCGGACGCGGACCGTCGCGGCCGGGACGACAGTGACCGCTGCGGTGGACGGTCGCGTTGGTCATTCCGGACACACGCGCCCGCACAGGTGCCCTCAGTACGGTCGCGAAGCGACGGCGTACTTTTTGTAACTGCCCCTCACGACGGTACGATTCTCATCTGCCCCGGTAGCGAGTCGGTCCCGCCCTCATGATTCCGGTACGGTTCGCCCTTGCTCTACTGCTGGTCGGGATGGTCGCGCCCCCAACACGCGGACAGACGTCAACCGCCAGGGACGCCCGGGCGATGCCGGACACGATCATTTCGCGCGTCGAAACGGCCTTCACCAACGGCAACGCGCAGCGTCTCCTAACCCCCGCCGCCGACCGGGTGGAGGTCAGTCTCTTCGGCACACGCACCTTCTACAGCAGTGCGCAGGCCTACTACGTGCTGGACGACTTCTTCGACCGGTACCCGCCCACGCACTTCACGGTCGACGACGTCACCGAGACGGGGAGCAGCTGCTTCTTGCGGGGCCGGTTCGACCACCGCCGCGACGAACGGACCCTCCAGGTATACGTTCGGCTCACAACTCGCAACGCGGCCTGGCGACTGCAGGAGATCCGGATCGACGCGGACGCCGAGTAGCGTCCGGCCGCGCTCCGGGGGGAAGGCCCGCCGGTGCCCTGGACTCCGGGATCCGTTCACGCCCTCATGATGTCGCGCCTCGCCCGTCGTATACGAAGAAATGCCTGGGGGAGCCTCGGGGGCCTGCTCCTCATTGCCCTGGCCGTTACGGCCGGAGGCCGCGAGTGGGCCGTGCATCGGGTCGAGACGCACCCCGACGCGCAGCGCGCCGCCGTCGTGGAGACGGCCGTCGAGACGGTCGAGCGGCGCTTCGGCCAGCTCCGCGACCGGGTCCAGGGGCAGGCGGAGCGGTTGGCCGCGGACTCCGTCGTCGTGCAGGCGCTGCGGGAGAGGCAGGAACGGGGGGATCGTCCGGCGGCGCTCTCCCGGCGCCTTCTCGACCTTCCGGTCGACGACCGGACGACGCTCGAGGTCTACACCCCGTCGCCGCGCGTGCTGGCATGGCACGGGCAGCGCATGCCCCTCGGCAGGGCGCCGGACGCCGAGGCGTTTTTGCAGCGCCCCCAGATGGCCATCGTCGACGACGGCACGGTGCGCCGGGCCCTCGTGGCGTGGTGGCCCGTGCGCGCCGACGGAGAGGTGCTGGGCGCCGTGCGGGTGGTCCGGCTGATCCGCTTCCAGCCCCCGGTGCAGAACCGGTACGTCCAGAGCTTCAGTCTGCGGGAGCGCTGGGAGCAGGAAACCGGCGAGTCGCTTCGGCTCACCTGGTCGGCGCCCCCTGCGTCTCCAGACCGTCCCCACCACGTCCTCCGCGGGCCCAACGACGTGCTGGGGGCCGTGACCGTCGTGCCGCCCTCCACCGAGCGGCTGGCGCAGCGGACCGCCGCCGTCTACGACGACGTGCTGGCCGGATGGGTCGTCCTGCTTCTCGGGTGGATCGTGTGGGGCGTGGGGCGGTGGTACCTCCGCCTCGCCGCCCGGCCCGGGCTGCGGCGGCATGCGGGGGCCCGCGCCGCGGCCGCCGGACGGCTGGCGTGTGCGGCGGCGGTCTGGGTGGGGGTGCGGTACCTCCTGCTCGCGATCGACGTCCCGGCCCGGTGGCTGGAGCCCATCGAGGGCGTGTCGGTCTTCTTCGACCCGACCCGGTTTGCGTCCACGATCGGCGGCGGCGTGTTTCGGTCCATCGGCGACCTCTTCCTCACCGGCGCCTGGGCCGCGGTCCTCGCCACCGGGGGGCTCCACCTGGCGCTCCGCTTTCGGCCGCGGGCGTCGTCGGTGCGGGCGCTCGTGGGCACCCTCCAGCGGCACACCCCCGACCGTCCGTCGAGCGGGCGCTTCGTCGTCCTCATCGTCGGGCTCGTGGGCATTGCCCTCGCCAGCATTCTCGGGCTGGCGTACGTGGTGCGGCGGGCGGTACTCGACAGTACCCTTGACTTCTTCTCGCGGACGGGGCTGCTCCCGGAGCCGCTGGTGCTGATCGTGCTCTCCGCACTGGTGCTTTTGGTGGTGGCGGTCGTGCTGTTTGGGGTGGCGTGCACGTGGGTCGGCCTCCGGCTGGGGCTCCGCTACCGGCCGGCGTGGCCGCAGGGGCTCGTGCCCACGAGCGTGGTCGTCTTCTTCGCGCTCGGCGTGGCCGGCCTCTACCTTAGCACCAACGCCCAGGTCCTGGTGCCCTTTCCGTACCCGCTGGGCCTGATGGGGGTCGTCACGGGGGCGGCCGTCTACGGCATGGTGGGGCGCAACGGCGGGGCGGAGATCCTCACCGTGCGGGGGCTCCTCCTCGCGCTCCTCGCCGTCACGCTGTTGTTCTACCCGCTCCTGTACGCCGGGATGGACGCCCAGCGGCGCGAGCGCATGGTCGAGGCCACCGAGTCTTTCGAGGAGGGCTACGACCCCCGCGCGCTCTACTCCATTCGCCAGATTCTGCGCGCCGCCGACGAGGCGCTGGCCTCGGGGGCGGGCCGGCCGTTTGCCGTGCAGGTCGACTCGGTCGCCGCTCAGCTCGTGCGTCGGTCGCTGCTGGCCTCCCTCACAACCTATGAGGTGAGCCTCAGCCTGCTCACCGAGGAGGGCGCCCTGCTCCGCCGGTACGGGGCCTCCGGTCGCCAGCCCCTCCGGACCGGGCCCCGACGGGCCGATCGGGCGGTCTTCGACGTGCTCCGACAGGTACACGCGCGGCAGCCGTCGCCGGGGCCGGTCATCGACCGGCTCGCCGGGGACCGCGGCGTCGTGCGGGCGGGCGAACGGTTCCAGTACGCCGGCCTGCTGCGCCTCGGGAACGGCGATGGGGGATGGGTGCTGCTGCGGGCCGAGCCCCGGTCCATCCTGCCGGGGACCGGGGCCGGTGTGCCCCGCGTGCTGCTGCCGGACGGCTCGTTCAGCGACCTGTACGCCGAGATGTCGCTGGCTACGTTCCAGGGCGGCACCATCGCGCGCAGCTACGGAGAGAGCTTTGGGCGCACGACGCTCCCGGCCGCCGTCGCGGCGGGCCTGGACGACGAGGGGCGCCTCTGGCGCTCGGAGACCATTCAGGGCCGTCGGTATCTCACCTACTACGAGCGGCCCGCGGCCGAGGAGTCGACGATCGTGGCGGCCCGGATCCCGTCCATCCTGGCCTTCGACCACCTCTACTACCTGCTGCGCCTCACAGTAGCGGGCCTCGGGGTCGGGCTGGTCGTGTACCTGCTGGCCCTCTACGGGCGGTACCGGCACGGCCTGGTGCCGGCCCGCCGGGTCCGGTTCCGCAACAAGGTGCTCAACGCCTTCCTGGGCGTCGGCATCGTCTCGATGGCCGCCGTCGGCGTGGTGGGCGTGCAGGTGGTGACCGGCGAGAACGAGCGGATCGTCGAGCGCCGGCTGCGCGACCAGCTCACCCGGGTCGAGGAGACCCTCTCGCTGGAGGCCCGTCCCGACGAACCGCTCTGGCGGGCCGCCGCGCGGATGGACGTGGACTCCCTCGCCGACCGGGTGGGGCTCGACCTGCGGGTCTACGAGGACGGCCAGCTGGTCGGCACGAGCCGCCCCCGCCTCGTGCGGGACGGCCTCGTGGACGAGCGGCTGCCGGGGGCCGTATACCACCAGCTCTACAACGAGGCCTACCGCTTTGCCGCGGCCGAGGCCGCGCTCGGCCGGTTTCGGTACCGGGTCGGCTACGAGGCCCTGGTCGACGGGGAGGGCCGGCCCCGCCTCGTGGTGGGCGTCCCGACGCTCGCCCAGCAGGAGCAGGTGGCCGAGGAGCAGGCGCGCACCCTCGCCTACCTCTTCGGCGCGCTGCTGGTCCTGTTCGTGGTCGTGATGCTCACGGCCGTCACCTTCGCGAACGCCCTCGCCCGGCCCATTGCCCGGCTCCGCGAGGGCCTCGAGGCGGTGGGCGAGGGCCGGTTTGCGGAGGCCCTGCCGGTCGAAACGCGCGACGAGATTGGCGACCTGGTGCGCACGTTCAACGAGATGCGGGCCCAGCTCGCCGAGAGCCGGCGCAAGCTCGCCCAGCAGGAGCGGGAGGTCGCGTGGCGCGAGATGGCCCGCCAGGTGGCCCACGAGATCAAAAATCCGCTCACCCCCATGAAGCTCTCCATCCAGCACCTGCGGCGCGCCTTTGAGCGGGCGCGGGCGGACGGCGAGAGCGACTCGGAGTTTGCGGCCCTGTTCGACCGGATCACCTCGACGCTCATCGAACAGATCGAGTCGCTGGTGCGCATCGCCAACGAGTTCTCGACGTTCGCGCGGCTGCCCACCCGCGTGCCCGAGCCGCTCGACCTCAACGAGGTGATCGAAGAGGCGGCCCAACTGATGGGAGAGGACGCGGAGGCGGGGACCATCGAGCTGGACCTCCACGCCGAGCCGCTCGTGGTGGAGGCCGACCGCGAGGAGCTGCGCCGTACCTACATCAACCTGCTCAAGAACGCGCTGCAGGCTCTGCCCGACGACCGCGACGGGCGAGTGCGCGTCACCACAACGCTCCGGAACGGCCCCGACGGCCCCACGGCCGAGAGCCGGGTCATCGACAGCGGTACCGGCATTCCGCCGGAGGTGCGGGACAAGATCTTCGAACCGAACTTCTCGACGAAAACGAGCGGCACGGGGCTCGGGCTCGCCATCGCGCAGAAGAGCATCGACGACCTCGGCGGCACGATCGGCTACGAGACGGAGGAGGGCAAGGGGACGACGTTCCGGGTGCGCCTTCCGGTGGCAGAGTGACCCCCGCCGATGGCGGATTGGCGTCGTGGGAACCAGCACCCCGGACGCGCAGCCTGTTTGAGGGGCGAGGGGCGACAGGCGAGAGGCGACAGGCGAGGGGTGGTGAATGTGAGTCCGCAGGCTGCGACCGGCCTGTACAGCGCCGGGTCCCACCCTCCGCATTCCACAGTCCGAAGTCCTCGACCGTCACGCACCCCGGATGGCGGCGATGCGCTCCCGGAGCGGCGGGTGCGAGTAGTCGAGCGTCACGGTTAGCGGATGGGGGGTCAGGTTCGAGAGGTTCGTCTCCGCGAGGCGTTTGAGGCCGTCGACCAGGGGGCGGCCCCGCCCGGTCGTGTCCACGGCGAAGCGGTCGGCCTGAAACTCGTGCCGGCGCGACCAGGCGTTGAGGGGGATCGACAGCAGGAGGTCGACCGGCGAGTACAGCAGGCCGAAGAAGAGGAGGCCCGTGTAGACGGCGGGCTGGTCGACATAGAATGCCTGAAAGAGTCCCTCGACCTGCAGAAAGACGGAGAGCAGCAGGAAGAGGACCCCCGTCTGAACGACGCTGATGGCGATGCGCTGCGGGATGTGGTGCAGCTTGTAGTGTCCCATCTCGTGGGCGACGACCGACAGCAGCTCGTCGGGGTCCAGCTGCTCGACGAGCGTGTCGAAGAGGACGATGCGCCGGTTCGCCCCGAAGCCGGTGAAGAACGCGTTGGCCTTGTTCGAGCGGCGGGAGCCGTCCATCACGTAGACCTCGTCGACGGGAAAGTCGACCCGGTCGGCGTACGACAGGAGGGCGTCGCGCAGTTCCCCGGCCTCCAGCGGCTCGAAGTCGTTGAACAGCGGCATCAGGTAGCGGGGGGCGAGGAACTGGAGCCCCAGCATCACCGCCGTCACCACGACCCAGGCGTACACCCACCCGTAGAGACCGGTGGACTGAAAGAACCAGAGGATGGCGGCCAGCAGCGGCCCCCCGATCGCGATCCCGAGGCCCAGGCTCTTCGCGAGGTCGAGCACGAAGGTGCCGGGCGTGGTCTCGTTGAACCCGAAGCGCTCCTCGATCACGAACGTCGAGTACACCGAGAAGGGAAGAGAGAGCGCCCCCCGGCCCAGCACGAGCAGGCCGATGTAGAGGAGGCCCGTCGGGATCGGCCCGAGGCCCCAGCCCCGGACGAGCGTGTCGAGCCATTCGAAGCCGCCCGCGAACCAAAAGGCGAGGAGCACCGCGAGGCCGACGGTGGAGGAGAGTAGCCCGAACCGAGTGCGGGTACGGGTGTACTCCTGGGCGCGCTCGTACTCGTCCTCGTCGAACGTATCTGCGAACTCCACCGGCAACTCCGGCCTCAGGTGCCGCAGATTGAGCACGTCCGAGACGACGTTCAGGGCGTACTCGGCCAGAAGGGCCGCAAGGATGATGATGGCGTAGGGGTTCACGGAGGAGAGCTACGGCTTCTTCGAAGATCCGGTCGGGGGCATTCCGCCCGCCTGCGTTCGGCGCGGGAAAGAGGAAAGGGAGGAGCGGCGGAATGTGTTCACGTTGTTGTCTGTTTTTCCCGGCCGTTCTGTGGAAGTGTGGCCAGCACCGCGGCCTGGTCGGTCGGGAGCGCCCGGAGGTCGAGCGTGTTGCCGACCTCGAGCGCGGTACCGGTGATCACGTCGGTCCAGGCCCGGTCGGCGAGCCCGTCGGGAAGGGGAAGGGGGGCCGGCGCGTCGGAATCGCGGGTGAGGGGGTGGCGGGCGACGACGACGAGGAGGGCCGCGTCGGGGGCGTCCGCGTCGCCGGTGAACCGGGCGAAGGCGAGCCAGTCGTCGGCGCCCGGGCCCTCCGGCGAGAGCCCGGTGTACCCCTCGGCCGCCGCGAGCGTGGGGTGGGCGCGGCGCCACCGCAGCAGGCGGGCCGTCAGGTAGAGATAGGCGCGGGGGTCGGGCCCGTCGACGAGCGCCTGCACCGCCTCGGCGGACGGATCGTCGAGGAGGGGGCCCAGGTCGTTGAGGGCCGCCCGGCGGCGCGCCCAGTCCACCGGCCGCCGGTTGTCGGGGTCCACGAGCGACAGGTCGGCCAGCTCGGTGCCGCGGTACACGTCCGGCACGCCGGGGGCGGTGGCCTTGAGGGTGAGCTGGCTCAGGCGGTTCGCGAAGCCGGCCTCCGCCAGCCGGACGGCAAAGTCGTCCAGTACGTCGGGGGTCGCCGCGTCGGTGGTCACGCCCTCCACGAACGCCGCCAGGTCCGCCTCGTAGTCCTCGTTCGGATTGATCCAGCTCGTCTGCTGCTTCGCCTCGCGGGCGGCCTTTTCCATGTAGGCCTGGAGGCGCTCGGTCAGCGCCGGTCGGGCCTCGGCGGGGCGGGGGACGCCGTCGTCGCCGCACCAGAGGGCGGCGAGCGTCTGGTAGAAGAGATAGGCGTCGTTGGGAGAGGGGCCGTGGGGGCCGCGGTACGGGTCGCCGACCTCGTCGAGCGCCTGCACGACCTCGCCCCAGGCGTCCGGCGTCTCCGCGAGGGCGAGGAGGCGCATCCGCGTGTCGGCGCCGCGCTTGTGGTCGTGCGTGGCGGTGGTTGTGAGCGCCTCCGGGTACTCGCGGGCCCGAAACCGGTTGCGGGCGTGGAAGGCATGGTCGTGGACGCCGAACGATCCGGGCTCGCCGCCCACCTCGTTGAGGGCGGTGAGCCGGTGGTATCGGTAGAAGGCCGTGTCCTCGATCCCCTTCGCCGCCACCGGGCCGGTGTACTGCTGAAAGCGGCCCACCCACGCCCGCTGGTCGGCCTGCAGGTCCGCACGGAGGTCCCCGAGGATGGCCCGCTCCACGAAGTCGAACACCGTCGGCTCGGCGGCGGGGTTGCGCTGCAGGGCGCGGTAGATCGCTTCTTCCACCACCTCGCGCGCAGTGTCTTCGTCGTGGGGCAGGAAGGTGCGGTAGCGGTCGACGGCGGCCACGATTTCTCGGAGGGCCTCGCGCAGGGCCGCGAGCGTCACGTCGCGGGTGTGGTAGTCCGCCTCCGAGAGCCGGTCGAGCCCGTACGCCAGGCGCGCGAGCTCGCTGGAGAGCGTCTGCCCGATGACGAGGGACTTGCTGCGGTAGACGCTGTCCTCGAAGGTCGGTGCGTCGGGGACGGCCCGGCGGTACACGCGGTCGAGGGCGGCCTCGCCGTCGCCCTGCAGGAGCACGCCCATCGCGTCGTTGAGGAAGTCGTAGCCGGTGGTGCCGGCGACCGGCCAGTCGTCGGGGAGCGTCTCGCCGGGGGCGAGGATCTTCTCGACCCAGATGCGGTCGGCCCCGAGGTCGCGGAGGCGGTCGAGGTACTCGTGGGGATCGAAAAGGCCGTCGATGTGGTCGATGCGCACGCCGTCGACCCCCTCTTCCGCCAGCAGATCGCCGAGCAGGCGGTGCGCGCCCCAGAACAGGTCCTCGTCCTCCATCCGCAGGCCCACGAGGTCGTTGATCGTAAAGAAGCGGCGGTAGTTGATCTCGCGGCCCGCCGTCTTCCAGTACGCGAGGCGCCAGTGCTGGGCCTCGAAGAGCTCGTGCAGCGCGTCGCGGTCGAGGGCCTCGTCGAGCGTTTCCGCGTCGAAGGAGACGTCCACGGCGTCGAGGCGGCGGCAGAGGGCCTCGGCGTGCTCGCGGGCCGCGGGGGACAGGTCGGCGAAGGCGTCCCGGAGCTCCTGCAGGTCGAAGTAGGCGTCGGTCCGCTCGAAGGTCGGCAGCAGCGCGTCGAGGATTTGCGGGTAGGTGCGCGGGCTCAGGGCGAAGCGGTGCTCGTAGTAGGCGGCGGCGAAGTGGCCGTCCTCGTAGGCGAGCGTGATCTCCCCGTCGTCGAGGGCCGCGCCGTAGGTGGTGCCCAGAAAGGGCAGCAGGATCTTGCCCTGGAGCTCCGGCTTCAGCGGCGTCCAGTCGACGTCGAAGTGGTGGGCGTACGCCGAGTGGCGGCCGTAGGCCAGCATGTCCTGCCAGCCCTCGTTGGCCGGGCCCACGCCCGCGTGGTTCGGTACGAAGTCGAGCACGAGGCCGAGCCCCGCGTCCACGGCGGTCTCGCGCAGCGACGCGAACGCCTCGCGGCCGCCGAACGCCTCGCGGACGCTGTTGTGGTCGATCACGTCGTAGCCGTGGGTGCTGCCGGGCCGCGCCTCGGTAATGGGAGAGAGGTAGAGGTGGCTCACGCCCAGGCGCTTCAGGTAGGGCACGAGCGCCT
The DNA here is from genome assembly GCA_036625705.1 of Salinivenus sp. GTDB lineage: Bacteria > Bacteroidota > Rhodothermia > Rhodothermales > Salinibacteraceae > Salinibacter. Next base: position 2,666 of record JAZKTD010000057.1, on the reverse strand, counting down.
CGGCCTCGGCGAAGCCGACGTCGGGGGTGAGCTGGAGGCGGTAGGTGGCGGTCATTCCGGAGAGGCCGATTCGGGGAAAAGATCGTTGGGTGTGGGGCCGCAGGCAGGCCTCCGTGCAGCTCCCCCATCGAGGAGACACGCCCGGCGACGCGTGGCGGACAAACACATGGCCCTTGATCCCGCGGGCTCAGGGCACGTTCGTTCCGCTCCGTCGTCGAGAAAAGACGAGGAAACAGACGGAACGGGTCGCCGGGTGGTTTCGAGCGGGCCGAGTCGATCCTCGTCTGCCCGATTCCGGGGGGCATGAGCGGGGTCAGCGGAGCGTGTTTTCCAGGACGTCGACGTGCTCGACGCCGCCGTTGGCGTTGTCGCCCCAGACGTTCCACACTTTGGATAGAATGTCGAGGTCGCCGTCCCCGTCGACGTCGGCCGCCAGGGCGTCGTGTCCGCCGAGGCGCCCGTCAAAGATGACCCGTTCGGTGAAGGTGGGGGGCGTGCCGCCGTCGTTTTCCCAGATGAACCATCGGGGCGGTGCGCCCTTCGGAAAGATGCTCGTGTCCTCCTGCTCGACGGTAAAAATGTCGGCGTCTCCGTCGCCGTCGAAGTCGCCGACGGCGAGTGAGTGGAAGGAGCCGCGCGTGCCGCGGTGCGTGGTGGGCAGCTCGTGGACGGAGAACGAGGGCGGGGTCCCGCCGTCGTGTTCGAGCCAGGCGCCCCCGGACCCGGTGCCGTCGGCCTCCAGCGACACGATGTCGGGGTCGTCGTCGCCGTCGAGGTCCCCAACCCAGGTGCGGGCCGAGAGGCCCCAGGGGCCGCGCGCGCCGACCGGCAGCAGGTGGCGGGTCCACTGCCGTCCCTTCTCCCGGTTCTCGAGCCACCGATCGGCCAGCACGAGGTCCAGGTCGCCGTCCCCGTCCAGGTCCCCGATGCCCTCCGGGAAGAAGCCGGAATGGATGTCGTCGTTCGCGTCGAGGACGCTCGTGGTGATGGTGGTGCGGGGCCAGTTCTGGTCCTGGGCCGGGGCGTCCGGGACGCGGTACCAGAAGAGCCCCTCCTCGTCCCCCAGGGCCACGACGTCGTCCCGGCCGTCCCCGTCGATGTCGGCCGTCGCCAGGTCGTGGATTTCCGAGTCGATCCGGTCGTCGTACACGAAGCGCCCGAACGAGGAGGTCGTGGGGGTACCGGGATTCCGGTACCAGTGCCTGCCCTGCAGAATGTCGGGATGGCCGTCTCCGTCCACGTCCAGGACGGTCCCGCCGAGGTTGCGACCGGGAAGGGGCCCGGCGGTGTGGCGGATCCAGTGGTCCACACCGCGGTTCTCGAACCAGTAGACCGAGTCGTTGCGGGCGTATACGCCGTAGTCGACGTCCCCATCCCCGTCGAAGTCGGCGGGCGGGACCAGGCCGTAGCCCCATCCCTTGCTTCCGGGCAGGTCCCGGCTCACGTAGTGGTGGGTGAACAGGGTCGAGTCGAGGGAAGGGGTCGAAGCGGGGGCTGGCCCGTCGGTTGCCGGATCGCAGCCGGCCAGGAGGGCGATCCCGAGCACGAATGCAGCGGCCCGTCGCATCGAACGAGGGGGGAAACCAATCATCTTCGCGACGAAGACGTGTTTGGAGGAGCCGTGTGGGCCCAACATCGAGGATAGGACGCAAGGCGTCCAGTACGGAACTCCCTCCTCCCTCCGGCCGGAGGCTTCAAGTCCAAAACCATCTTACTAAGTAGAACCGGGAAAACACATTTGTAAGAAGCGGTCATTCCGAGCGCAGCGAAGCGGAGTCGAGGAATCTCCAGGCGGGATGGCAGAGACGGTAGAGGCCAGGCGTTTCCGCTGCTTTCAAGAAGATTCTTCGGCTCCCTCCTTCCTTCGTCCGTCGGTCGCTCAGAATGACTGCCGTTAACGTACTTTTTTAGACCTACTTAGCTCTTGCAGCGCTACACGATGCCGGGAAGGTGAACCAGGGCTTCCAAAACCGGGCGTTCGGCGACTCCCCCGAAGCCGATCACGTGACGCCGATGGTGGGCGTATACCGAGCCTCAGACCCCTTGGAGCACCTCGGCCCGCTCGGGATCGGTCGTCTACAAGAATGGGCAGTCGACCTCGACGTGCTCGGCCACCTGCTCCTTGCCACCTTCGGGCACCACGGCGAGCCGATCCCACCCGGACGGCACGACCCAATGCTTTGGGAGGAGGGCGAGGCCCGCGATCCGAATCAGGGTCTTTCCACGCTTTCCGACCGCGCGCAGCGATGGTTTCCGACGACCTACGAGGGGGATGCTCCTCCTTTTCCCGACACGCCCGCCCTCCAACACGCGTTCAACGGGCTTCTCACGCTGGCCGACTGGATCGGATCGGACGAGACGTTCTTCGAGTTCGCCGACACGGCCTATTCCCCGATGGAGCGAGCACGGGCCCGCGCCACGGGCGCCATGGAGAAGCTTTTTCTAGACGCGCGTCCTCCGCGAGGAGCACTCGGTGATGGAAGCACCTTCGACCAGATTTTGGAGGATCCCGACTGGGACCCGTATCCCATTCAGGAGGCGGTCCGCGACGTCCCCCTCCACGAAAATGGAGGCCTCACGATCCTGGAATCCGATACGGGCTCGGGCAAGACGGAGGCCGCGCTCGCCCGCTACGTCCGCCTGTTTCGCGAAGGCCTTGTCGACGG
>JAZKTD010000056.1:0-15335 GCA_036625705.1 Salinivenus sp. | reverse complement strand
CGAGCAGCTCGGCCGCCGCCCGGTCGCCGGCCAGCCGGAGCGACCGGGCCTGGGGGCTGGTGCGCAGCACCCGGCGCAGGAATGGATCCAGCTCCAGCACCGGGCAGTCGTCGGCCCGGCACGGGACCGTGGTGCCTGCTGTGTCCGCGCGGGCCGTCGACGGCGCCGGAGGCCCTTGCTGGGCCGCGGCGGGCGTGCCCGCAAGACACAGTGCGACGAGCAGGACGACGGCAGGCGGGAAGCGGGCAGTCATCGTGCGAGGAGGCGGCGGACGGGAGCAGCGAGCGAGCACACGGTCTGTCGAGGCCTTACTTTGACGACGCCTGTCCCTGCTGGATCGACACCTGGGGCGGCAGCCCGTTCATGCGGCGCCAGATTTCGTAGCCGAGGGACACGTTCGAGAGCAAAACGTTTCCCTGCACCGACGCGCCCTGGCGCAGGAAGTTGTTGCCGGGCCAGGGCGGGCGGCCCTCCGACGTGTCGGGCACGACGAGGAGGCGAAAGCGCCCGGTGCCGTCGTCGACTGGGTTGACGAAGCGGACCGTGCCCGAGAAGGTGCCGACCGAAGTGTTGGGGAAGCCGGAAAACTGGAGGGCCGGGAAGCCGGAAAACTGGAGCTGCACGCGCCTGCCGGGCTGCACGAGCGACGCCCCGATGCTGCTCACGAAGAGTTCGGCGGCACGGTCGTCGCTCTCCGGCACGACGAACGCCAGCTTGTCCCCCGACTTTACGGTCTGTCCCGGACCGACCTTGTTGATCCGGGCGACGGTGCCGGCAATCGGGGCCTGCACGACGGAGGCCGCCTGCCGTTCCTGTGCATTTCCGAGCTCGAGGTCCAGCTTGGCCCGCTGTGCCTTCAATTTGCTTTCCTTCTGCTGGACGTTGAGGCGGGCCGACTCGACCGCCTGCTCGGCCGCCCGCAGGTCCGCGGCGGCCGCCACGGAGTCGGTGCGCGCCTTCTGCAGCTTGAGCTGGGCGGTTTCGAGGGAACGGACCGACTCGATCCCGTCCTGCTGGAGCGTCTCCACGCGATTGTATCGCTTGCGGGCCGTCTCGACGCCGAGCGACGCGTTGTTCACCTTCGCGCGGGCCGACCGGCGCTTCTCGCGGGCCTGCGAGAGGGACTGGCGGGCCCGGTCGACCCCCAGACGCAGGTCGCGGAGCACCCCGGCCCGATTTTCCGCGATGCGGCGGGGAAACTGATTGTCCATGTACGAGGTGCTCATGTCCTCGAGCACCGCGATCGTGTCGCCCGCGGCCACCGCGTCGCCCTCGGTGACCCGCCAGTCCTCGACGCGGGCCGGGATCTGGGCCTCCACCGACCGGGGGCGGGCGTCCGGGGAGAACGCCGTGACCTGGCCGGTGCCGGACACGGTCTGCCGCCACGGCACGAACAGCAGCGCAATTCCGAGGACAACGAGCACGGCAAGGGCCCCCAGCATGATGGTCCGCGCCGCGGACGGCGTCTGGGCGGCCTGCAGGGCACTGGTGCGCAGCACGCGGGCCTCGCCGTTCGACGAGGTGGACCGGCTCCACTGCTGGCCCCAGGCCAGCGACGTAGACGAGGCCGCGTCGGAGGACTCAGCGTCGGGGCGCGAGGAGGACATGGCGGGATCGGGATGAGAGGTGGATGCTACGTTGGGCGAACTCGGAGCGGCGCCTTAAGGGACTGTCTTCATTTTTGGGTCGTCCCCGACCTCGACGTCGCTCCGTGTCGACGGAGAAACGGGGGCGACTCCGTTGCGCATTCTTCGAGATCCGTCCATCCAGTCGTGCAAGTCCACTATGAGGGAACGACCGGGTCGCGTCGGAGCGCCGCCACGAGCTGCGGGAAGTGCCCCTCCAAAAACTCGCCGGGGTCGCTGCGCAGCCGGTCGGGGGGGCCCGTCCACGCCACGCGGCCGCCGTCGAGCACAACGACGCGGTCGGCCCGGCGCACGGCCGTGGGGTTGTCGTCAATCACCGAGATGAGCGTCCAGGCATCGTGGGCGTAGATGCGGTCGGCGAGCCGCCGCTTCATCGACTCCTCCACGCCGTTGAACGCCTCGTCGAGGACGAGCACGCGCGGCTCGCCGATGACCGCCCGCGCAATCATGATGCGGCGCACGAGCCCCTCCGGAAACTCCAGCCCGGCGGACATCACGGGCGTCTTCAGGCCGTCCGGCAGTGCCAGGACGTCCTCCTGGAGGCACGCGAGGCGCAGGGCCTGCTCCAGGTCGCCGTAGTCGAAGGTGCGCCCCATCGTGATGTTTTCCTCCACCGTGCCCTTGAACAGTTCGTTGGTGGGCAGGGCCAGGCCCACGACCTGGCGGTAGGCCTTCGGGTCGAGGCGCGAGATGTCGTGCTCGTCGAACGTGATTTGCCCCCCGTCCAGGTCGTGGAGGCGCATGAGCGCCCGGGTAAGGGTCGTCTTTCCGGCGCCGCTCTCCCCGACCACGCACAGGTGCGTGCCGGCCTCCACGTCGACCGACACGTCGTCGAGGGCCGGACGCTCGCCCCCGTAGCCGACGGTCACGTTCCGCAGCCGGATCGCGGCCGGGCCCGTCCCCGCCGGCACGTCCTCGCCCCCCAGGGACTCGAGCGGCTTCTCCGTCACGTGCAGGATCTTGCTGACCGCCGTGAGCAGGTCGTAGCCGGATATGAACAGCTCCACGAGATCGAAGCCGTACCGCGTGAGGTAGGCGATCACGAGCTCGGCGGCGACGAACTGGCCGAGTGTAATCTGCCCTCCCGTGACGAGGTAGCCGCCAATGCCGAGCGCCAGCCCCACGATGAGCGCCCGGACGACGGCCGCCGCCGCGAGCTGACGGCCGAACACGCGGAAGTGGTTGCCCCGGGCCCGCACGTACTCGGACGCGATCCGATCGGTGCGGGTGTGCACGTAGGACATCGCCCCGTTGAGCTTAAAGCTTTGCTGGCACCGGGCGAGGTCCTCCAGCCAGTGGGCCATCGCGTACTTCGTGCTGGACTGCTCGATGCTCGTCGTGAGGCCGTTCCGGCCGAGGCCCCAGATGAGGACCGGCACAAACAGAACCGCCAGCAGGCCGACGATCAGAAAGAACGTGCTGTAGAGGGTGAGCAGCACCAGGCTCGCCAGCGCGATCAGGGCGTATTCCATCCCGTTGAGCAGCAGCTTCGACAGGCTCTTCTGCATCGCCACGACGTCGAAGAACCGGTTCACCAGGGCCGGGCCGTACTCCCCCTCCAGCGCCGAGCGCTTCATGGCGGGCAGGCGGTAGGCCATCTCCAGCGCCGTGGAGGCGAAGAGGCGGCGCTGCAGCATGTCGACCGTATAGTACTGCAGCACGTTGAACCCCCCGTAGAGCAGCAGCCCCACGCTCACGGCGGCACAGAGCACGACGATCTGGTTGGTGAACGTACCCAGCGAGACCGAGTCGATGATGCCCTGCGAGGCAATCGGGATCGTGAGGGAGAAAAGCGCGACGACGGAGGCGTAGATCGCGACCGTGATGAGGTCGTCCGACTCGTCGCTCAGCAGGCGCAGGAGACTGGCGAACGTCTCCTGGATGTTCTCCTGATGGTCGTGCGGGTCGTAGTGGGCCGACGCGTCGCTCTGAAGATCCGGGTCCTGGGCGCGATCCCGCAGGAAACTGTGGCCCTCTCCGTCGAGGTGGAGAAGGCGAAGCGGGGCCTCATCGTCTGTGAGGTCGTCGACCGCCCTCAACCGCAGGCGCTCGGCCTCGACGTCGTAGAAGGAGATCTGTCCCGTCTCGGTGCGCACCTCCTCAAGGATCCCGATCGTGGGTCCGGGAAGCAGTACCAGGTCCCCCACCGCGGCTCTTCCCAGCAGGTCGTGGGCCGCGACGGTCCCGGCCGTGGCGGACAACCCGTGGGCTCGCCCGAAGTCGGCCAGCGCGCCGAAGAGCGTCTCCGGCGTCACGCTCTTCGCCTGCAGGAACGTGCGCAGACGCTCCGGGGATACGTCGAGGCCGTTGCGGCGCCGGAGTGCCCCGGCGGCCGCCACGGCCTGCTCGCGAAGAGCCGCCTCCGCGGACGTCCCGTTGGGGGACAGTCGATCCGAGGAGACCGGTTGAGAAGCGTTATTGCTGGACGCCGGCACGGGAAAAGGAGGATATGGCCGTTAAGAACACAGATTCTTAACGTGCCCTGGAAGCCGCGGGTCCGGGCAATCCGCTCCGTGCCGATGACATTACAGATGCGTGAGCATCGACCGCCAGCCCCCGTCTGTCTCGATCCTTCGTGCCCGAAAAGCGGCCCTGAGCCTCGGCCCTCGCCCGGCCTACTCCTCTCCCGGTAGGGGCACAAACCGCGCGGTTGCGGGGGGCTCCAGCTTCGACGCGTCGAACGGGCGGCGGTAGGAGATGCTGTCGGCGACGGCCTCGTTGCGGAGCGTATCGCCCGGCCCCTCGGTGTCGGAGTAGTTGTAGCCCTCGAAGCGGGTGGGGACGGTGAGGCCGTCGACCGTCACGTAGTCCTCGTAGTCGAAGAACGTCTCGGGGAGGTCGGCCCCCGGCTCCACGTCCCGCCCGAAGCTCACGGTGTAGCGAATGGCGTCGACCTGGCCGGAGTCCTTGTCGAGGTAGAGGGTGTAGGTGTCGCCGGGGGAGTCGCCCACCCCCTGGGCGAAGGTCACCTGCACCATGTCGTGCGGCGTCCCGTCGATCGTATCGTCGGGCAGGGCCTCGTAGTTGAGCCCCGGATCCGCGAAGACGAACGGGATCTGCTGGAAGTAGAAGCCGGAGAGGGCCCAGAACCGCGGATTGGGAGTCTCGATCGAGTCGGGAGCGATCCAGGCCCGCTCGCCGGTCCACGCAAAGCGGGCGTCCACCGGCCGGGCGTCGTCGTAGGTGCCGGTGGTGAGCAGGTCGTGGTACGCCCGCCGTGTGCGGTTGTCGACGACGAGAAAGGACTTGAAGCGGACGTCGATCTCCTTGTTGGCGTACTCCCAGGTGTAGGAGCTGGTGGGCGCGCGGTACCAGGCCGCCAGGCCGCCGTGCGCCTCGATGGCCCGCAGCACGCGCCGCCCGCCCTCGTTCTGGGTGAGGCGCTCCCGGGCGGCCTCCACGCGGCGCTCCACCTCCGACGGGGGCACGACGTTGGCGGACGAGCCCGATCCGGCATCGTCCGGAGCGCCCCCGCCGCACCCGACGACGAGGAAGAGGGCGAGGGCCGCCCCGCCAGGCAGGAACGATCGGCGCGCCCCGCCGGAGAGGAGAGAGGACAGAAACGAGGGCGTCGGGGTCATTGGTCTTGGGGGGTTGGGCGAAAATTAGCGGAGCCGGAGGAGGGCCGCCGGGAGGTGGTCGTCCGGACAGTCGAGCCGCCCCAGAAGGGGCGTCTGGCGGTGGGCCGGGATGCCCGCGTGTCGGGTGGGGCCGGGATGCCCGCGTGTCGGGTGGGGCCGCGGTGACAACCCGCATCCGGTCGGCCGCGACACACGGAACGGCGGCGCGGCGATTCATCGGGGAGCGGAGCCGTTGCGGAGCGGGACACCAGTCCCACCCCCAGTCAGTTCCTCAGGTTCGCCTCCCCGAACGACGGAAGACCGCTCCTCCCCAGACGAGGAGGGGTCCTTCCCCGTCGGCCGTCGCTAGTTCTCCGCCCGCGGACGACCAGCAGACGGCCCGAGGTCGAGGCCGGAGAAGAGGTTATTCAGGGATTCGGCCAGGGTGGGGTGAGCAAACGGTGCGGACTGGAGCCGGTCGACGGGGACGTTCCCCATCATGGCCGTCTGGAGCACCGACATCACCTCCCCCCCTTCGATGCCGAGAATGGCCGCCCCGAGCAGCTGATTCGTCTCCGGGTCGATGACGGCCTTCATGAGGCCGCGGGTCTCGTCGACCTCGAGGGCGCGGGCGACGTGCGTCATCGGCATTTGGGCCACCACCACGTCGCGTCCCTGCTCTCGGGCCTGTTCCTCACTGAGCCCGACGCGCCCGAGTTGCGGATCCGTAAAGAGGGTGTAGGACACGAGCCGGTCCTCGGTCGTGTCCCCTGCGTCGTGGAACCAGTTGCCGCAGAGCACGCGGTAGTCGTCGTACGAGATGTGGGTAAAGGCGGGCCCGCCGGTCACGTCGCCGAGGGCATAGACGCCGTCGGCCGTCGTTTCGAGGCGGTCGTTGACCTGCACGTAGCCGCGCTCCGTGAGCTCGACCCCCGCGGCCTCGGGATTGAGGGCATCCGTATTCGGGCGGCGCCCCACGGCCACCAGTAGGTGGGAGCCGCGGACAGTGTCGGGGGCGTCCGCCCCCTCCAGGTGGGCCGTAATGGGGCCGTCGTCGTCCTGCTCGACCGCCGTCATGCTCGTCTCGTTCAGGATTCGGATTCCGTCCTCCCGAAGGATCTCCTCGAGGGCCTCGCTGACGTCGTCGTCCTCGCGGCCGAGAATGTGTGCGCCGCGGTCGACGATGGTCACCTCGGCCCCGAAGCGCCGAAACATCTGCCCGAACTCGAGGCCGATGTACCCGCCGCCGAGGATGACCAGGTGCTCGGGCACCGCGCCCAGCTCCATGATGGAGGTGGACGTCAGGTAGTCGACCGCGTCGAGCCCGTCGATCGGGGGACGGACCGGCCGCGTGCCGGTGTTGACGACGACGCGGTCCGCGGTCAGCGTCTCGGTCGCCCCGTCGTCGAAGGTCACCTCCACGGTGCGGTCGTCGACGAACCGGCCGGCGCCCTCGATGAGGTCGAGGCCCTCGGTCTCCTCCACGCTGCTGCGGCTGCCGGCCCGAAAAGACTCGACGATGTCGCGCTTGCGCCGCCGCACGGTCTCCATGTCCACGGAGACGTCGCCGGTGTGGACGCCGTAGTCCTCCGCGCGGCGGGCCAGGTGCGCCACGCGGGCGCTGGCGATCATGGTCTTGGTCGGCGTGCAGCCCTCGTTCACGCAGGTGCCGCCCACGTGCTTCTGTTCGATGAGGGCGGCGGACTGGCCGTGGTCGGCGGCGGTGCCGGCGAGGGGGCCGCCGCCCTGACCGGCGCCGATGACGATGAGGTCGTAGGACATGTTGCGGGGGGTTCGTTCGAAGTGTTGATCTGATGCGAGTGGTTCGCGACGCCGCATGGGGCGCCCCGGCTACGACACCGCCCCGGCCGTCGAGCGGGGCGCACGGGGCCGGGCGGCGCCGGAGGTCCAGTCCTCGAGGAGCCGGTCGACGGCGTCGGGCCCCCAGGTGCCGGCCTCGTACGGGTGCACGGGGGCGTCGGCCTCAAGGAGCGGGCCGTAGAGCTGCCAGGAGGCCTCTACCTCGTCGGCCCGCACGAAGAGCGTGGGGTCGCCGACGATGATGTCGCGAAGCAGCGTCTCGTAGGCGTCGGGCACCGGCCCAAAGGCGTCGCGGTACGAGAAGCTGAGCTGCTGGGTCTCCAGGTTCATCGTGCCGTTGCCGTTCTCCCCGGGCGCCTTCACCTCGAAGCGCAGGTCGAATCCTTCGTCCGGCTGCAGGGTAATGAGCAGTTCGTTGGAGCGGGCCTCGCAGTCGGCGTCCTGCGGGATACAGGGGCCCCCGTCGGCCTGAAAGAGGGACACGGGCGCCCCCTGGAAGCGGACGGCAATCTGCGTGAGCTTCGTGGGCAGCCGCTTCCCGGTGCGCAGGTAAAACGGCACGCCCTGCCACCGCCAGTTGGCCACCTGGAGACGCAGGGCGGCGAACGTCTCAGTCGAGGAGTCGGGCGGCACGTCCGACTCCTCGCGGTAGGCGGGCACCGGCTCCCCGTCGATCGTTCCGCCCTCGTACTGCCCGAAGACGACGTCGGCCTCGGGATCGGGCCGCTGCACGGCGTTGAGGACCTTCACCTTTTCCTGCCGGATGGCGTTGGCGTCCATGCTGGCGGGCGGCTCCATGGCCACGAGCGTCAGCAGCTGCGTGAGGTGGTTCTGGACCATGTCGCGCACGTGACCGGACTGGTCGTAGTACCCGCCGCGCCCCCCGACGCCCAGGTCCTCCGACACCGTGATCTCGATGCGCTCGATGTGCTCCCGGTTCCAGAGCGACTCGAAGATCGCGTTCCCGAACCGGAAGGCCATCAGGTTCTGGACCGTCTCCTTGCCGAGGTAGTGGTCGATCCGGTAGACCTGATCCTCCTCGAAGTGGCGATGCACCCGCTCGTTCAGGGCCTGGGCCGATTGCAGGTCGTACCCGAACGGCTTCTCCACCACGACGCGCGTCCAGCCCGGGCTCTCGCTGAGACCCACCTCGCCGAGCCCGTCGATGGCCGGGCCGTAAACGCTGGGCGGGAGCGAGAGGTAGAAGGCACGGTTGCCCGGCAGGTCGAGGTGGCGCTCCAGCTGATCGATGCGGTCCCGAAGCCCGCTGTAGTCGTCGCCGCCCCCACTCAGGCACTGGTAGTAGAGATTTCGGGTGCACCACGCCGACACCTCGTCGTCGGCATACCCTTTGTCGTGGAGGGCCTCCCGGGCCTCCTCCCGGAACCGCTCGTCGGACCAGTCGGACCGGGCGGCCCCGAGGACGACGCAGCGCCGGGCCACGTCCTCATCCTGCATCAGGTGGTAGAGGGCCGGGATGAGCTTCCGCTTCGTGAGGTCGCCCGTCGCGCCGAAGATCACGAACAGGTGCGGCTGAATCTGTGGCATTTTCGAATTGCGAGTTTCGATTTGCGAATGGGGAGCGGGGAGTGCGGAATGACGACGGTGCGGTCTTCCCAATTCGACATTCGCAATTCGTCATTCGTCACTCGATTTCACGTCGTGCCCCCCAAACTGGTTGCGCATGGCGGCGAGGAGCTTGTGGGTGTAGGAGTCCTCCACCCGCGAGTCGAGCCGCGAGATGAGCGCGTCGGTGATGACGGGGGCCGGCACGTCGAGGTCGATCGCCTCTTTGACGGTCCAACGGCCCTCGCCGGAGTCGTCGACCCACGGGGCGATGTCGGGCAGGTCCTGGTCCCCCTCCAGCGCGCGGGCTGTCAGGTCCAGCAGCCAGGAGCGCACCACGCTCCCGAAGCGCCAGGTCTCGGCCACCTGCTGCAGGTCGAGGTCGAAGTCCTTGTTCTTCATGATGTCGAAGCCCTCGGCGTAGGCCTGCATGACGCCGTACTCGATGCCGTTGTGCACCATCTTCACGAAGTGGCCGGAGCCGACGGCGCCCATGTGGCCCCATCCTTTGTCCGGGCCGGGCGCGAGGGTCTCGAGGGCCGGGCGGAGCTGGTCGACGGCCGCGTCGGGGCCGCCCACCATCATGCTGTAGCCCTCCTCCAGGCCCCATACGCCGCCGGAGGTGCCCACGTCCACATAGTGGAGGCCGTGCTCCTGCGCGCGGTCGGCGCGGCGGAGGGTGTCTTTGTAGTTCGAGTTGCCGCCGTCGACGAGGATGTCGCCCTCGTCGAGGTGGGGCAGCAGGTCGTCGATGGTGGCGTCGACGGCGTCGCCGGCCGGCACCATCATCCACAGCACGCGGGGCGGGTCGAGCCGGTCGACGAGAGCGTCGAGCGCCGTGGCGCCGCCGGCCCCGTCGTCCCGGATCTCCTGGACGGCGTCCTCGTCGAGGTCGAAGCCGACGACCTCGTGGTCGTCCCGCAGGAGCCGACGCGTCATGTTGGCGCCCATTTTGCCGAGTCCGATCATTCCGAGTTTCATGGTCGAGAAGGGGGTGTTGAGAAAAAAGAACGTGAACACGTGAAGGGAGCCCGCCGCCGCGCGCCGCTGGTGGGCGTGCACAGCCGGATGGACGGATCTCGCAGAATCCGCAACGGGGTCGCCCCTTGTTTCTTGTTCGATATGAAGGTCCGTCCGCGGGCTCACCGCGGCGACCCGATCAGGTCGGTCCCAAAACGGTTGTCCTCGAAGTGGTCAGAGGAGTTGTGCACGGTCACTGGGAGGCCGCCGGGGCGTCGACCTCCTCGGCCAGAAGGGCGTCGACAGTGTCGAGGAGCGCCGCCGGGTGTGTGACGATCCACCGGTCGTCGAGCGGCGACTCGGTCCGGAGCCGGGCCTCCGTGAACGGCGTCCCGAAGGCGATGCAGTGCAGCCCGGCGTCCACGGCCGCCTGCGTGCCGGTCGGCGAGTCTTCGATGGCCAGCATGCGCTCGGGCGGCACGCCGAGCTCCACGGCACAGAGGCGGTAGATCTCGGGGTGGGGCTTCGTACGTGCAACCTCGTCCGCCGTTGCCACGACGTCGAAGGTGTCGTCGAGCCCGAGCACGTTGAGCACGTGGCAGGCCTGCTGCCGGCGCGAGGTGGTGGCCAGGCCCACGGCGCACCGATGGTCTCTCGCGCGGTCGAGGAGCGAGAGCGTGTGCGGCCATCGGTTCTCGCGGAGCACCGTCGGGTCCTGGACGAGCGTCTCGTAGTAGTCGAGGCGCACCTGCACGAAGGCCTGCCAGGGCGCGTCCACGTCGACGTCCGTCATGCGCTCGGCGGAGGCGGCCTCGAGGTCGAAGCGCTCCATGAGCGTGGTGGCCACGGTCTTGCGCGACTCGCCGACCACGTCCTTGTACGCCTCCACCACCGCCTCTTCCGTAATGCTGTCGGGACAGAGCTCGACGGCCGCTTTTGCGTAGGACCGGGCCTTCAGGCGCTCGGTCTGTACGAGGGTGCCGTCGAGGTCGAAGATGAAGGCGCTGACTTTAGACATTGGGCTGCTTCGTCGAGCGTTTTGGTTGAGATTGGGGTCCATCTGCTTCGCGGAACGAGTGCGTATTGCGTGTTGCGTATTTCGTCTCCGCCGTTAGTTCACGACGCAATACGAAATACGCAATAGGAAGTATGCATCAGCTACCCCGCAAACACGTCGGCGAGCCCGCTTAGGGAGTTCTCGTCCACCCGAACCCGGAGCACCGTGCGATCGGCCTCCCGGAGGGCCTGGTAGTCGCCGGCGGCCTGGGCCGCGATGAGCTCCTTGAAGGTGAAGTCCGTCTCCGGCACCGGCCCCTCACGCTCGGGGGTGTCCACGAGCTGCAGGAAGAGCCCGTTCGGGGGCCCGCCCTTGTGCAGCTGGCCCGTGGAGTGCAGAAAGCGCGGGCCGTACCCGAGCGTCGTGGCGAGTCCCGTCTCGTCCCGGATCGTTTCCTGGAGGGCTCGCAGCGTCCGGTCGGTGTCCGGGGTCGGGGGCAGGTACGCCTGGAGGGCGACGTAGCTGGTGTCGTCGGCCGCGTCGAGCCAGTCGCCGACGGCCCGCTCGAGGGCGCCCCGGTCGTCGCCCGAGATGGTGCGCGTCTGGGCGGTCGCGGCGCCGTCCTCACTCTGCATGGCCTCCCTGGCGAGGCGCTTGGCGGCCTCCACGTTTGGCTGATTGAAGGGATGAATGCCGAGGAGGACCCCGGCCGCGGCCACTCCCATCTCCCAGCGGTACATCTCGCGCGTCAGGTCGTAGCGGTCGTCGAGCCGAATGTGGATGACCGGGTGGCCGGCGTCGGCGAGTGCCTCGACGGCCGCGGTCGTGTCGGCGGCCTCGTCCGCCGCGAGCTCAAAGTAGACGAACAGGCGGTCGTCGCCGTAAACGTCGGGGCGGGCCAGCGCCTCCCCGGCCACCGGCACGAGGCCAGTGTCGTCCTTGCCGGTGCTCTCCGCGATGAGCTGCTCCTGCCAGGCCGGAACGGCCGCCAGGGACTCCGACGTCACGAACGTCACCTTGTCGCGGCCCGTCTCGGCCAGCTCCCCGAGGACGGCCCCGAGCTCCAGGCCGGCGTTGTTGGGCGCCTCCACGCAGAAGGCCGACGCCTCGGAGGCCGACCAGGCCCGACCCAGGAGCGTCGACAGGTCGAGCCCCATCATCGCCGCCGGCACGAGGCCGAAGGGCGTGAGGGCCGAGTAGCGACCGCCCACGTCGCTGGGTGCCTCGAAGACCGCGCGGAAGCCCCGGTCCTCGGCGAGCTCCCCGAGCGGAGTGCCCGGGTCGGTGGTCGCCACGAAGTGGTCGCCCGGCGCGTCGGTCTCGTCCGAGAGCCGATCCCAGAAGTAGCGGAAGAAGGAGAGCGTTTCGGTCGTGGTGCCCGACTTGCTGGCGACGACGAACAGGGTCGAGGCGAGGTCGAGCTCCGCCTCCAGGGCCTGTACCGCCTCCGGGTGCGTGCTGTCCAGAATCTGCAGGTCGGGGTAGCCCTCCCGGGCGTCGAAGACGCGGCCAAACACGTCGGGCGCGAGGCTGGAGCCGCCCATGCCGAGGACCACCACGTCGTCGAACTCGGGGGCCACCTCGTCGGCAAACGCCTCAATCCGCTCGGCCTCTTCCTGCATCGACTCCGGCAGGTCGAGCCAGCCGAGGCGGTTCGTGATCTCGGGGGTGTCCTCGTCGGCCCACAGCGTCGGGTCGCGGCGCCAGAGGCGGCACGCCACGTCGTCGGTCTGCCAGATCTCCAGCCGCTCCACCACCCGCTCCTCCAGGCCGTTCAGGTGGTAGACAATCGGGGCCGACGGGTCGTGCAGGAGGGCCTGCCGCTTCTCCTCGAGGGTCTCCATCAGGTCGTCGAACGGATCGACGAACTTCTCGACGCCGCGGTCCTGCAGCGTCTCGGTGACGTCGTCGAGGTCGATGCCGGCCTCTTCGAGGCGGTCGAGCACGGCCTCGGCCCGATCGAGGTCGGCGGCGACGGGCTGGTCCCCGACGGTGCCGTGGTCACGGAAGGCGTCGAGCGTGGCGGGGGGCACGGTGTTCACCGTCTCCTCGCCGATGAGGGTTTCGACGTAGAGCACGTCCGAGCGGGTCGGGTCCTTGGTGCTGGTGGAGGCCCAGAGGGGCCGCTGCACCTCGGCGCCCTGCTCGCGCAGGTCCGCGAACGCCTCGCCGTGGAAGATCTCCCGGAAGCGCCGGTAGGCCATCTTGGCGTTGGCAATCGCCACGTCGCTCCCGTCGAAGTCGACCGTGTCGGTGAGGCCGCGCTCCTCCAGGCGGGTGTCCACCTCCCGCGCCACGCGGCTCACGAAGAAGGACGCCACCGACAGGATGCCGCTCGGGTCGTCGGCCGCCCGGAGGCCGCGCAGGTACGCCCGGGCCACCTTCTCGTAGTGGTCGAGCGAGAACATGAGGGTGACGTTGACATTGATCCCCTCGCTCAGCAGCTGCTCGATGGCGGGGATGCCAGCCTCCGTGGCCGGCACCTTGATCATGAGATTGGGCCGGTCGACCGCCCTCCAGAGGCGGCGGGCCTCCTCGATCGTCCCCTCGGTGTCGCGGGCGAGGTGCGGGTCGACCTCCAGGCTCACGACGCCGTCGACCCCCGTCTCGTCGTAGACGGGCCGCAGCACGTCGGCGGCGCGCTGGATGTCCTCCACCGCGAGATGCTCGTAGAGGGCGCGGGCACCGAGCGACGAGTCCGCCTCGAGCATCGACGCGATGTCGTCGTCGTACTCGTCGCTTCCCCCGATGGCCTTCTGGAAAATGGCCGGGTTGGAGGTGAGGCCCCGCAGTGCGTCCTCGTCGATGAGGCGCTGGAGCTGGCCGCTCGTCATGAGGCTGCGGCGGATGTAGTCGAGCCAGAGGGACTGGCCTTCGTCGCGGAGCGCAATCGTCGGGGGGCGTGCGGCTTTCGTTTCGGGCATGACGTCTTCGCTTGGAGGTTGAAGGGTGGAAGGATGAAGGTGGGTCGGGCGGCAGGGTTACGCGGCCGGGGCTGGGGTGGTCGTCCCTTCCAGCAGACTGCGGACGGTGTCGGCTACGCGGTCGGCGGTGAAGCCGAGCTCGGCGTAGACCTCCTCGCCGGGCCCGGAGAGGCCGAAGCGGTCGAGGCCGACGACGGCCCCGTTTTCGCCGACGAGGTGGTGCCACCCGCGAGTCGTCCCGGCCTCGACCGCCACCGTGGGGCGGTCGGGCGGCACCACCTCGTGGCGGTACGCCTCGGGCTGGTCCTCGAACCGCTCCATGGAGGGCATCGACACGACCCGAACGGCCGCGTGCTCGGCGGTCAGGGCCTCGGCGGCGTCGAGGGCCAGGTGCACCTCCGAGCCGGTGGCCACGATCGTCGCGTCCGGCGCGCGCCGAGGGTCGCGGAGCACGTAGGCGCCCCGCTCGATCGCGTCGTCCGGCACGCGGGTCGGGTCGAGAATGGGGAGGTCCTGCCGCGTGAGGACGAGGCCCACCGGCCCGTCGTGCTCCACGGCAAACCGCCAGGCGGCGGCCGTCTCGTTGGCGTCGGCGGGGCGGAGGACCGTGTAGCCGGGGATGGCCCGCATCGCCATCAGGTGCTCGACCGGCTGGTGCGTGGGCCCGTCCTCCCCGAGGGCGACGGAGTCGTGGGTAAACACGGTGACGCGGCGCAGGTCCATCAGGGCGGCGAGGCGCAGGGCCGGGCGCATGTAGTCGGAGAAGGTGAAGAAGGTGGCGTCGTAGGGCAGCAGGCCGCCGTGCAGAGCGATGCCGTTGGTGATTGCGCCCATCGCGTGCTCGCGGACCCCGAAGTGGAGGTTTCGGCCCGTCTTGTCGGCCCGGAAGTCGCCGTAGCCCTCCAGGTGTGTCTTGTTGGAGGGGGCGAGGTCGGCCGAGCCGCCGACGAGCGTGCAGATGTGGGCGGCCAGGTCCTGCAGCGTCTTGCCCGAGGCGTTGCGCGTGGCCAGGGGGCCGTCCTCGGGCCGGAAGGTCGGCGTCTGCCCGGCGTCGTACTCGGGCACCTCCCCGTCCATCGCCTGCAGGAAGAGCTCGCAGGCGTCGGGGTGGGCCTCCCGGTAGGCGTTGACCGTGCCCGACCATTCAATCTCCTGCTGCCGTCCCTCCTCGAGGGCCCGCCGGCAGTGCTCGTACGCCGCGTCGGGCACGTGGAAGTGCGGCTCGGTGGGCCAGCCGAGGGCTTGCTTCGTGGCCTCCAGGTCCTCGGCGCCGAGGGGCGAGCCGTGCACGGCCGCCGTGTCCTGCTGCGGGCTGCCGTACCCGATGTGGGTGTGCACGCAGATGATCGAGGGCCGGGTCGTCGCGTCCTGCGCCGCGGCGATCGCGGCTTCGATGTCGTCGAGGTCGGTGCCGTCGTCGACGTGCTGCACGTGCCAGCCCTGCGCCTCGAAGCGGGAGGCCACGCGCTCGGTGAACGCGAGGTCGGTCTCTCCCTCGATGGAGATGCAGTTCTGATCGTAGAGGTAGATGAGCTTGCCGAGGCCCAGGTGGCCGGCCAGGGCCCCCGCCTCCGCCGAGACGCCCTCCATCAGGTCCCCGTCCGAGACGATGCCGTAGGTGTAGTGGTCCACGACGGGGTGCTCGTCGGTGTTGAACGTCTCGGACAGGTAGCGCTCGGCCAGCGCCATCCCGACGCCGTTGGCGAAGCCCTGCCCGAGCGGCCCGGTCGTCGTCTCGACGCCCGGCGTGTCCCCGTACTCGGGGTGGCCCGGCGTCTTGCTGTGGAGCTGGCGAAAGTTCTTGAGCTCCTCCAGCGGCAGGTCGTAGCCGTAGAGGTGCAGCAGCGCGTAGAGCAGCGCC
>JAZKTD010000055.1:0-15364 GCA_036625705.1 Salinivenus sp. | reverse complement strand
GAATACTGCCGCGTGCTCGGGTACGTGCGCCCGGCGATCAACTTCGAGATCCGCCTGCCCACCGCCGGCTGGAACGGCAAGTTCTACATGGCCGGCTGCGGCGGTTATTGCGGCGAGCTGGAGAGTGAGAATCCGAGCAGCCAGTTCACGAATTCCATCAATTACGGCTTGAGACGAAACTATGCCGTCTCCACGACGGATGGCGGCCACTGGGGGGAAAACCTGTTCGATGGCCGATGGGCCTACCACGACCGGCAGGCGGAGATCGACTGGGGCTACCGCGCCGTGCATGAAACCGCGCGGGTGACGAAAACAATCATCGAGACCTTCTACGGCCAGCGGCCCGCCCAGTCCTACTTTGCCGGCTGCTCCACCGGCGGGCGCCAGGCGGTCATGGAAGCATTGCGCTATCCCGACGACTTCGATGGGGTCATCAGCGGATGTCCACACCCGAAGACCGGGGGAACCGTAATGTTAGGCGCCTGGCTGGCCCGGGCCAACACCGGGCCGGACGGCAAGAACCTCATCACACCGGTTGAAGTCCAGCTCGTACAAGAAGCCGTATACGAGGCCTGTGACTCGCTCGATGGGCTCGAAGACGGGCTCATCAGCGATCCACGTGCCTGCCAGTTCGATCCGGCGACGCTGGCCTGTGACGGGGCTGAGACCGACAGCTGCCTGACAGCGAATCAGGTCGAAGCGGTCAAAGCGTTCTATGCCGGCCCGAGGGACTCAGAGGGACGGCAGTTGTATGCAGGGCTGCCGTTGGGATCTGAGCCGTACTGGGACGGGATGTTTGGGGTCACGGGAGAAACGCCGGACGCGAGTGACGATTTTTCACGCCTTCATAGCGTACAATTCCTGCGCTATATGGCGTTTCGGGAGGACCCTGGCGAAGGCTATTCAATCGCAGACTTCGACTTCGACCAAGATCCGCAGCGCCTGGAGCATATGGCACAGATCTACGATGCGGACGACCCCGACCTGGACGCGTTTCGGAAACGCGGTGGCAAGCTCCTGATGTGGCACGCCTGGGGGGACCCAGCGACCCCTCCAATGGAGACAATTGAGTACTACGAAGCAGTCGAAGAGCGCGTCGGCAGCCGAGAGCGCACCCAAGACTTCTTTCGTCTCTTCGTAGTACCGGGCATGGATCACTGCGGCATCGGCGAGGGGCCGGGCATTACGCAACACGGGTTCGATCCGCTCACGGCGATGGAGCGGTGGGTCGAGCAGGGACGCGCGCCTGAAAATCTCATGACAACCAAGAGAGACTCGACAGGGGCCGTGCAGTGGACGCGCCCGGTCTGCCCGTATCCGCAACGCGCGTTCTACGACGGCGAGGGGGACCCCAATGAGGCCTCGAGTTTCGAATGCGTCACTCCTTGAACGAACGGCAGTCGGTCATAAAGAATGGGTTTATCGTATGTACCGCCCATAGCAAATGGAGGCCCCCATGAAGACCTCTACGTGTGCCGTCGTCGTGGTTTGCTGTCTCATTCTGATGGTCGGCTGTGCCCAGGAGCCCGAGCCGAGATCGGAGGCACACGTCCGACGCGTCACCGATGCCGTTGACGAGAATCGCTTGATACAGGCCGGCGCTGATCCGGAGAATTGGCTCTCCTACGGCCGCAATTATGCCGAGGATCGCTTCAGTGCACTCGGTCAGATCACGGCCGACAATGTCGATCGACTGGGCCTCGCCTGGAGCTACGACACCGGCATGCGGGGCGGTGTCGAGACCACGCCCCTCGTCGTCGACGGGATCATGTATCTGACCGGGCCCTGGAGCATCGTCTACGCGCTCGACGCCCGGACCGGGGAGGAGCTCTGGACGTGGGATCCCGAGGTGCCGCGCCTGCACGGGCTCAAGGCGTGCTGCGACGTGGTGAACCGGGGCGTTGCGCTCTACCAGGGCAAAGTCTACGTTGGGACGCTCGACGGCCGGCTCGTCGCCCTCGACGCCGCGACCGGCGAGCCCGTGTGGACCGTCGCCACGTTCGATCCGAGTACGGATCACACGATCACCGGGGCACCGCGGATCGTAAAGGGCAACATCATCATCGGGAACGGAGGCGCCGAATACGGGGTTCGCGGGTACGTGTCGGCCTACGACGCCGAGACCGGAGAGCTTGCCTGGCGCACGTACACCGTGCCCGGCGACCCCTCCGAGCCGTTCGAGTCGGAGGCGATGAAAGAGGCGGCGAAGACGTGGTCGGGCGAGTGGTGGAAGGCCGGAGGCGGTGGTACGGTGTGGGATGCGATGGCGTATGATCCGGAGCTTGACCTGCTCTACGTCGGCACCGGCAACGGGTCGCCGTGGTCGCGCAACCAGCGCAGCCCGGGCGGCGGGGACAACCTCTACCTGTCATCCATCCTGGCACTCAACCCAGACGACGGGAAAATCGTGTGGCACTACCAGACCACGCCGGGCGACCACTGGGACTATACCGCCACGCAGCATTTGATTCTCGCCGATCTGGAGATCGAGGGCCGGCTCCGCAAGGTAATCATGCAGGCGCCCAAGAACGGGTTCTTCTACGTCCTCGACCGCGAAACGGGCGAATTTATCTCTGCCGAGGCGTACGTCCCCGTGACGTGGGCCGACAGCGTCGACCCGAGCACGGGTCGCCCGGTCGAGCGTCCGGAAGCGGTCTACGGAACCGAGCCGGTCGAGGTCCGGCCCGATCCGTTTGGAGGGCACAACTGGCAACCGATGGCCTACAACTCCAAAACAGGGTACGTTTACGTGCCCGTTCAGGAGCGTGTCTCCAGCTATGCCGACGATCCGAACTGGCAATATCAGCCGGGGGAGTTCGACACAGGAGTTCGCCTGGAGTGGAACACCTCCGAGCCCCGCGGCGCACTCCTCGCATGGGACCCTGTCGAACAACAGGAGGTCTGGCGCGTGCCGCTTGCCCATTCGTGGAACGGGGGTGTGCTGACCACCACGGGTGATCTGGTGTTTCAGGGGGGCGGCGACGGCCGTTTCGTCGCCTACGACGCCCGGTCCGGAGAGGTGCTGTGGGAGGTCTCGACCGGGCTGGGCATCATCGGCTCGCCCGTTACCTACCAGGTCGACGGTGAGCAGTACGTCACCGTCGCGGCGGGCTGGGGCGGAGCGGGCGGGCGTACGGATCCGCCGGTCGGCGAGGCTCCCAAGCACGAGCAGTTCGGACGGGTGTTCACCTTCAAGCTCGGAGGCTCCGCTCCGATGCCGGCGCTCACGCCCCGTTCCGACAGCGCATACGTTCCCGACCTCGATCTGCCGTCGTCGCCCGGCGCGATTGACCGGGGGGCCGATCTGTACGCGGCGAACTGTAGAATCTGTCACGGAGCGGGAGGGGCGTCGGAGGGCGCGATGCCGAACCTGCAGACGGCGAGTCCAGCCACCCACGAGGCGTTTGAAAAGATCGTGCTCGGGGGGACCCGCGAAGCCCGCGGCATGCCGTCGTTCGCCGGGCGACTCACCGCGGAGGAGGTGCGCCTCATCCAGGCTTACATCGTGTCGGAGGCCAAGAAGACGGCCGAAACGTCCGGTACCTCGGCGACTTCGAGCGAATAAAAAGGAACGGGTGGTCTCCGTCCCCTTTCCCTTCCAAGCGGGCCGACGGTACAAACGGAGCACGATCCGTCTCTCGGGGGATTCCTCAGGGACCCGAATTCCCGCCGCCGCGCCCCAAGCGGATGTCGGCTTTTCCTCCAACGTGGCCCCCGTCTCTCTCCGTAGCCCCATGACCGACCGCCAGAACATTGTCGTCGCCACAACCCTGGCGGCCCTGATCCTGGGCACCGTGTTTTTCTGCCCCTGGCGGATCGAGCCGCGGAATGAGCTGGCGTGGAGCCCGATCTACCAGCCGCCGCTCACGTACGTCCGCACCTTCGACCCCGAGAGCGGCCGCGCGGGCGGAACCCGGATCGAGGGCCCCGAGGCCGAGATCGCGTACGACGTGCTGGCGCTGCAGGTGCTGGCAGTCGGCCTCGCCGGCGGGGCGGCCTACATCCTCGCGGAGGGCGCCGACCGCGAGCTCGACCCGCCGCCTCCACCGGCCTCCCGGTGACGGAAACCGTGCCCGCTACAAGGATACTTTTTGCAATAACAGAAAAACGGGGTCCTGCCCACTCCGCCTATCCGCCGGAGCCCCGATCTCGGGCGGTCCGGGGGGCCCCGTGCGTCGGCCTCGATCGGAGAAGGTGGGCTCCCTTTTTCATCGCCCAATAACGGCGCCGCGGACGCGGCTCATTGACTCCGGCGTGGGTAGCACTTTAGTTGGGGGGTGGGGCATATCCACGCGGACCGAGCGTTTCGGCGGTCTCCGCGACGCCCTTCGCCCTCTCGCCCCTCGCCTATCGGATCGACCGACGCCGTATGCCCGAGTTTTCGCACCTCCACTGCCACACGCAGTACTCGCTCCTCGACGGCGCCGCCAGCATCGACAACCTTCTCGAGAGCGCCGACCGGCGCAACATTCCGTCGGTCGCCATTACCGACCACGGCAATCTCTACGGGGTGCCCGAGTTTTACACCACGGCGCAGGAGCACGACGTCGATCCCATCATTGGGTGCGAGTTCTACCTCACCCCCAGCGGCATTCAGGACAAGAGCGACGCGACCCGCTACCATCAGGTCCTCCTGGCCAAGAATCAGACCGGCTACGAGAACCTGATGAGCCTTTCCTCCACCTCCTTCCTGGAGGGCTTCTACTACAAGCCGCGCATCGACCGGGACCTGCTGCGCGAGCACCACGAGGGCCTCATCGCGACCACCTGCTGCCTGCAGGGCGAGGTGCCGCAGACGATCCTGAATCGGGGGGAGGAGCGGGCCCGCGAGCTCTTCGAGGAGTACCTCGACATCTTCGGGGACGACTACTACATCGAGCTGCAGGACCACGACATCGACGACCAGCACACGGTCAACGAGGTGCTGATCCAGTGGGCGAAGGAGTACGACGTGGAGGTGCTGGCCACCAACGACGTCCACTACGTCGACCAGCAGGACCACGAGGCCCAGGACATCCTCCTCTGCCTCCAGACCGGGGCCGACTACAAGGACCCGAACCGGATGCGGTTCAGCAACGACGAGTTCTACCTCAAGGACTCGGAGGGCATGGCCGCGGCCCTCACCGGAATTCCGGAGGAGTTTCAGCGCGAGGCGCTCGTCAACACCAACAAGGTCGCGGACAAGTGCACCTTCGAGCTCCCCATGGGGGACCTCCTGATGCCCCACTACCCGATCCCGGACGGGTTCGAGGACATGGACGAGTACCTGCGACACGTCACCTTCGAGCGGGCGAAGGAGCGCTACGGGGAGCCCCTACCCCAGACGGTCGTCGACCGCCTCAACCACGAGCTCGGGATTATCGCCGACGAGGGGTATTCCGGCTACTTCCTCATCGTGCAGGACTTTACCGACGCGGCCCGCGAGCTCGACGTCCGCGTGGGGCCGGGGCGCGGCTCGGCCGCCGGCAGCTGCGTCTCCTACTGCCTCGGCATCACCGACGTCGACCCCATCGAGTACGACCTGCTCTTCGAGCGCTTCCTGAACCCGGAGCGGGTCTCGATGCCGGACATCGACATCGACTTCGACGACCGCGGCCGCTCGGAGGTCATCGACTACGTGGTCGAGAAGTACGGGCAGGAGAACGTCTGCCAGATCATCACCTTCGGGACCATGGGCGCGAAGACGGTGGTGCGCGACGTCTCGCGCGTGCTGGACATTCCCCTGGACCGGGCCGACGAGATCGCCAAAATGATCCCGGACGGGCCGGGCGTAGATCTCGACCAGACCTTCGACGAGAACCCGGACTTCCGGGCCCTGAAAAACGCCGACGACCCGGAGATCCGCAAGATGATGCAGTACGCGGAGGTGCTGGAAGGGTCGGTCCGACACACCGGCGTCCACGCGGCCGGGGTCATCATCGCCCCCGGCGAGATCAGCGACTACGTGCCCGTCTCCGTGTCGAAGAGCAAGGGCGAAAAGGTCGTCACCACGCAGTACGACGGCGACTGGGTCGAGGAATTTGGGCTGCTGAAGATGGACTTCCTCGGCCTCAAGACCCTCACCCTGATCGAGGACACCGTCGACCTCGTGGAGGAGACGCGGGACATTGAGGTCGACATCGACAACATTCCGCTCGACGACGAGAAGACGTTCGAGCTCTTCCAGCGGGGGGATACGGTTTCGATCTTCCAGTTCGAGTCGACCGGCATGCGGGAGCACCTCCGCAAGCTGAAGCCGACGGAGATCGACGACCTGATTGCCATGAACGCCCTCTACCGGCCGGGGCCCATGGAGAACATCCCGACCTACATCGCCCGGAAGCACGGGCGCGAGGAGGTCGAGTACCCCCACCCCCTGCTCGAGGACATCCTGGAGCCGACCTACGGCATCGCCGTTTTCCAGGAGCAGGTGATGCAGATGGCGCGGGAGCTGGCCGGCTTCTCCCTCGGCGAGGCCGACATCCTGCGCCGCGCCATGGGCAAGAAGAAGGAGAAGCTCATGCGCAAGCAGCGCGAGAAGTTCGTCGAGGGCTGCAAGGCCGAAAACGACATCGACGAGGACGAGGCGAACGAGCTCTTCGACATCATCAACGAGTTCGCTGGCTACGGCTTCAACAAGTGCGTGACCGGCGATACGGAGATCATCGACGCCGAGAGTGGGCGACCCATTCCGGTGAAGAACATTGTAGAGGGCCGCGAGACGGACGTAAGCGTCGCCTCGCTCGACGAGGACAGTCAGACGCTCGTGACCCGGGATGTGGTCGACGCCTTCTCTAACGGCGAACGACAGACCTACCGTCTCACCACCCGCACCGGGCGCACGATTCGGGCAACGGCAAACCACCCCGTTTACACGCCGGACGGCTGGACGCACCTCGGCGAGCTGGAGGAGGACGACCGCGTGGCGGTGCCGCGCTCGGTGCCCTACGAGCCCTCCCGGTCGATGGCCGAGCACGAACTGGTGGTGCTCGGGTACGCCCTGAGCGAGGGCAATCTCTGCCATCCGAGCGGCTTCTACGTGTACACGAAGAGCGAGGCGGAACTGGAGGACTACTGCCGGCACCTGCGGGCGTTCGAGAACAGTGATGTCACCGTCGACCGGTCGAAATCCGCCACCTCGCTCTACGCGAAACGGGAAGACGTCGACGAGCCGTCTGGGGCCGTCGAATTCGTCGAAGAGCTCGGCCTGAAGGGCCTCTCGGCGACCGAAAAGCACGTTCCAGACGCTGTCTTTCAGCTTCCGCCCGCCCAGCTAGCGATGCTGCTGGGTCGGATGTGGACGGGCGACGGCTGCATCGACGCCGAACGGCAGCAGGTCTTCTACGCCACATCGTCGGAAGAGCTGGCCCACGACGTACAGCATCTCCTCACCCGGCTGGCCCTCCCGAGCACGATCCACGAGAAGAGCTTCAAGTATCGAGGCGGCACGCGTCCGGGCTACGTGGTCCGCGTGTCGAGCAAGGTGCTGGACCGGTTTGCCGACACCATTGGCCCACATCTCGTCGGCGCGTCGGAGCAGCAGTTGGCTGCGCTCCTGGGGACAGACGTGGGCAACGGCCGGATGACGCAGGACGTGGTTCCTGCCTCCGTCCGCCCCCTCCTCCGAGACGAAGTTCAGGCCACCGCCGAGGCCCGCGACGTGCCGATGGCGACGGTGATGCGCGAGGCAGGCTGCTCGCCCAAGCTCCTCCAGCGCGACGCCCGGAAGAAAGGCTACGCCCGCGATACCGTAGGCGCCGTGGCCGCCGAAACGGACAGCGAAGCCCTCGATCAGTGGGCCACGTCCGACCTCTACTGGGACGAGGTCGACACCATCGAGAAGAGCGGCGTGGAGGAGGTGTACGACCTCACGGTGGAGGGCACGCACAACTTCGTCGCCAATGACCTCGTGGTCCACAACAGCCACAGTGCGGCGTACTCGCTGGTCGCCTACCAGACGGCCTACCTGAAGGCCCACTACCCGCCGGAGTTTATGGCGGCGGCGATGACCAACGAGATGTCCAACACCGACAAGCTGTCGAAGGTGCTGGAGGAGGCGCGGAGCATGGGGCTGGAGGTGCTCCCCCCCTCCATCAACGACAGCAAGTCGTACTTCACTGTGCAAGACGGGAAGATTCGATTTGGCCTCGCGGCGGTCAAAAACGCCGGCGAGAAGGCGATCGACAAGATCCTGGAGGCCCGCGCCGAGCACGGCCCGTTCGAGGACATTTTCGACGTCACGAAGAACGTGGACCTGAGCGCAGTCAACAAGCGCACGCTGGAGGCCCTCGCCCAGGCCGGGGCGCTCGACGACCTGGAGGGCCACCGCGCCCAGCTGATGGAGGTGATGGACACGGCCGTCCGCTTCGGCCAGAAGATTCAGCACGACCGCATGGCCGGCCAGAACTCCCTCTTCGGCGACGGGGACGCCGGGGCCGACGCGATGGAGCCGGGCCTCCCGTCGACGGACCGCTGGCCGAAGGCCGAGCGCCTGAAGAACGAACACGAGGTCCTCGGCTTCTACGTCTCCGGCCACCCCCTCGACGAGTACCGGGCCGAGGCCGACGCCTTTGCCACCGCCCACTTCGGCACGCCCGACAAGCTCGAGAAGGCCATCGAACGGGCCGCGGGCGGAGACGGCCGCAACCGCGGCCCGGTGCGCACCTTCTGCGGCATCATCACCGACGTGAGCCGCAACACCACCCGCTCGGGCAAGCCCATCGCCTTCGCGACGATCGAGGACTTCACCGGGCAGGGCGAGATGGTCGTGTTCTCCAACATCCTCGACCGCATCCAGCCCTACCTGGAGGTCGACAACGTCGTGCTCGTGAAGGGCAACGTGGAGGTGCGGGGCGGCACCGTGAAGGTGATCGCCAAGGAGGTGAGCCCGATGTGGAAGGTGCGCGAGCAGATGGTGCAGGAGGTGGTGCTCACGGTGAACCTCGACGAGGTGATGCCCGACGAACTGCGGGAGTTTCAGTCGTTCTGCGAGCGTAGCGTGGGCAACTGCACGCTCTACTTCGACGTCGACGCGCCGGAGCTGCGCGGCCAGGAGCGCCTCCGCAGCCGCTCGTACGTCGTCGAGCCGACCGCCGAGTTCATGAAGGGCGCTCAGCGGATCTTTGGGCGCGACAACATCGCGCTCAAAGGCCAGGCCTGACCCCGACGACGGTCGAAAGCGGTCCCCAGACTCAGGCCGCCCCATGACCACCAGCGCGCGTAGGCGGTGGACGGGGGCTAGGAGATCCGCAGGAGGACCCCGCCGTCGCCCTCGTACCGGTCCCCCACCAGCCCCGTGACGCTGGAGTCGCAGCGGCGGGTGGGTGTCGCTACCGATCGGCGGGCCGCCCCCGGCGCTCGATCCCGACGACCTCGTAGGGCATACTCATCGGCGGGAGCGACCCGACCGGCGTCCCTCGACGACGGAGAAAGACGCGCGTCTCCTGCCCCTCCCCCGACTGCAGGCGCACCCGCAGGAAGCGGGCTCGGCTCGGCGGAATCGGGATCGTCTCTCGGCTCGTCCGGGACCGGCCCAGCCGCCTCCCCACCCCGTTCTCCCGGTTCTTGAAGACGTGCCAGGTGACCGTGCGCCGCAGCGAGTCGGCCTCATAGCCGTAGCGAGCGGGCAGGTCCCGAAACGTGAGCCGCCCGCCCTCGACGGCAAATCGGGTGAGTCCGCCGCCCCAGTCCAGATAGGCCCGGGCGATGGCGTTGCGCCGGAGCAGCAGCGTCTGCATCATGTAGTTCGTCGTCGCCGGGGACGAGTAGTCGGCGCTCGACACGATCGCCGCGAGGTCCTCGCGGGAGAAGTGCCGGATTTTCTTTGCCGCCCAGAACGCGTCGGCGCCTGTGCACCGCAGGAAGGCAGGGTTAGGCCACTCCGGACGCCACTGCCGCGGGACGAACCCGCCCGACTCGAAGTGCCCCACGCCGGGCCACGCCGGGACGACGGTCTCGGCCCAGTCGCCCCCGCTCAGGCCAATCGTGGCGATGCGCTCGAGCACCTGGTCGAGCTCGAGGAGGTATTCGTGTCCGGACCAGGGGGGCTTGGGCTCGGCGCCCGCACTGCCGAGCGTGAGGTGCAGGTCCGTCAGGTAGTGCCGGATGAACCGCCGTCCCTCCTCCTGCACCCCGACGTCCAGCGTGTGTCGGCGTCGGAGCATGCTGTGATGAATCCACGCGCTCACGACCCGCAGTGCCCGCAGCTCCCGGCGGTCCTCGTGCGGAAAGACGTCGTTGCCGTCGTCCGACCGGCGGCCGTAAAACCGAAAGGGACCGATCCGGCGCTCGACGTCCGGAATTCGGGAGACGACCGCCCGGTAGGGGCCGCCCCCCTGCCCGGGAGCCCGCGCCAGCAGGCTGTCGATGCCCGCCTGGGTGACGCTCGTGTCGGACGCAGGGACCAGCCGGTCCGGCCGGATGGTGCGGAGCCAGTAGTGCGGCACGTTGTAGCCGAGTGCGTGCAGGAGACGGCTCCCAATCATGGCCGCGCCGGTCGCCATCTCGGGATGGTCGGCGGCATCGAGCAGCAGGTCGAAGCGCCGCCCCGACGAGTCGCGCAGAGTGGCCCGGGGGAGAGGCCCCTCTCGGACGCGCTCGATCCGCCACGGCCCCCGCCGGGCGGGCCCCGGACTCGCATTGGGCCCGCGCCGCAGTTCCGCCTCCGACATCGGGTCGCGGTAGTGCCGGTTCGTATACCAGGACGAGTTCGGGACGCCCTGGACCGTATTCACGTTCGCGGCGGGGGGCGGATCGCCGCCGTCTCTCCGAAACATGCGCCGGACGAACTCGACCGGGCCCACACGTCCCTGATTGGCCGGTCGCGGCTCCGGAAACGGCATGTCCATCCGGTCCGGGTCCGTCCAGAGGGGATCGTCGGGCAGGAAGCGCTGCGCGGCGGTGGGGCCGGCCCCCCCGGCGGCGAGAAGGGCGATCAGGACGATGCACCGCCCCCAGCGGCGGAGATGCGTCCACGGCCGAACCGGGCACGGTGCGCTCATGGGACAGCTAAAAGAGCGAGCCCAGGTCCACCGTGGTCCGAAATCCCTCCATGCTCCGGGCAAAGTCGATGCGCCCGAGGGTCTGGCCGTCTTTTTTAACGCGGAAGCCCACGCCGTACCCGACCCGGGGATCGGCAAACTGAAGGGCGTCGAGGTCCCGAAACACGTGTCCGGCGTCGGTGAACACGGCCATGTCGAGCCGGTGCCAGATCTGGCACCGGACCTCCGCGTTTACGAGAAGGACGTTGCGGTCGCGAAACCGGTCGCTTCGGTAGCCGCGGAGCGACCGCGCGCCCCCAATCGACTGGAGCCGGTAGAACGGCATTTGTCCGTCGGCCGAGCGGGTCACGGACGCGAACTGGCGAAAGGCAAACCCGTGGAGGAGCTCCTCGTCGATGGGCAGAAACTCCCGCATGTCGACCGTGAAGCGGGTGAAGTCGAAGTCGTGGTGCCGGACGTCGACGTTGTGGGTCACTTCGGCGGCGAGGTACAGGCCCCGGGTGGCCTCCAGCGACACGCTGCGGAGGCGCTCCTCCGTGGGAGCGAACCGATGCCCAAACTCTCGCTGGTACGGGGTGTCCCGGAGATCGAGCTCGAAGAAGGAGCCCAGCATGAGATAGTTTACATTCCGGCTCACGCCGGGCATCGAGGCCCCAAACCGCTCCCGCACGCCCGGCAGGTCGCCGCGACCCGGCCCAAACCGGTTCAGCTGCACAGACGCGTGCCCCCCCAGAAGTGCGTTTTCACCGAACGAGCGGCCGAGGAGCCCCCCGAAAATCCCCTGGTTGAGTCGGTAGACGGCCCGGTCGGCCTCCCGGCTGTCCGTCCCGAGGCCGTAGAAGTCCTCGTCGGGACGGTGCCGGAAGCGACCGTAGGCGTATCCGACGTACCGGTGGGATTCGACACCGAGAAGCATCTCCGCGGCGTACTCGCGATCCAGGCTCCCCGTGGCTTCGAGACTCACCAGCTGATCCGATGCGTTGAGGTCGGGGGGCTCGTAGAGCACCCCGCCCCCGAGGCCGTCCAGTTCTTCGATAAGCGGGTGCAGGCCGGCGACGCTGAGCTGTGGAATGGTCAGGATCAGCCGTCGCGGCAGGACCGTCCCGCCAACCCGCGAAATGAACCGCTTGGCCCGCCCGAAGACCCCCGTCTCGGGCGGCGTCATGCGTCGGCTCTTTGCACGCCGTTTCTGGCGCCACAGCGCGGCGCGGCCGAGCGTGGAGTCCGCGGCCGGGCGGGCCGTGGTGTCGGGCAGAGACGGAGGGGAGCCTTCCGACGTAGACGCGCTCTGGGCCCGGGCGCACAGATCGGTGGCCACCGCCGAGAGCCCCACGAGTCCCGCAATGACGGCGACAAGGCAGACGGCATGGCGACCGAACGTACAGACTCTGGGGCCCATGTGATCACCTCAATCGCGGAGGGAGTCGTTGCACGGTGCCTTTCCGTGGACGTGCATCCTGCAGAGTGCCGAATACGCAACTCCAAATCAAGTAAGAATAGAAAACCGGCGTGCCCGCTCCTCCCAAAGAAAACGTCAACAGGGGCACGCGTCGGTCGCTGGACGAGCGCTCCTTCCGAATCCACGGCGCCGAGGCGCCGGATCTCGTCCCGCGAACCACCTTCCTCCTGAAGGGGGGCCCTCTCCTCCACCAGCTTCTCGTCATTGGGGCCGCAGGATGGAGACCTGATCGAGTGCCGAGCCATGACAGCCAATACAACGGAGGCATCAGTTGTTGTCGGCCGAAGCAACCGATGGGGCAGCGCCTCGACGATCTCTCAGTCGAGGAGGCTCAGTTGAGGTGAATGAGGCGACCTGGGCAGGGTCTGATGCTTCTCGCCCGGTCCCCATTGCCGGTTTCCCCACGTCGTCGGTGACCACTTCTGGCCCGTCTCTTGCGTACAATTTTTTTGCATTGAGATTACAAAATACAAGCCGAAGATGGACTCGGGCGCTCACGGCCCGTCACGTCCGTCTCGGTCAGGTTCATCTAGCCGCACTTCTCTTGGAGGCGACCGTCCTTCGTTTCTACTTGCACCAATTCCCCAATTCGACATGGACACGCGAGCACAGAGATTCGGGCCGCTTTTCTTTTTTGCCGTCCTTCTCGTTGTGGCCGGCTGTGACACGACCGCCACCCAGCAGGATTCCCAGGACGACTCGAGCGAGGAGCTCGCAAGCCGCGTCCAGGAGGTCCTCGGTTCCCAAGTCGGAGCGCTACAGATTCGGGAGATCCAGGTAGGGCAGGTGGCCCAGGAGCTGGAGGCCGGGGAGACGACCCTTCCGCTGGTGACGCCGGACAATGAGGTCATCGAGACGACCTTCCAAACCCGCCCGGCCAACCTCCGCCCCGATAGCGTAGACACCGGCATTTTGCGGGAGGGACCCGACACCCACGAGGAGGTTCCCCTGCCGCCGGAGCAAAGCTACGTCCTCGGCGAGAGGGAAAATGTCCGCCGGATCGGCGGAATCACGATTCTGGACGAGGCCGAGACGATGCTGCGAGGGGTAGTGCGCCACTCCGACTACGGGCTCAGCTACATCCAGTCGGTCAACCATCTTCTTCGGACCGACGACTACCCCAACCGGCACGTGATTTACAACGTGGCCAACACCGAAGACTTCGACATCCAGGACGGAGAGGCCTACCCTTCCGAGGGGACGAACGACGCCCGGCGGGGAGGCGGCGCGAAGCTGAACGTCGACGAGCCGGCGAGCGTGGTCCTCGACGGGGACGTCGACTTCTACACCGCGGACAAAAATACCGTGTGGCGCCGCCAGGAAAGCCTCTTCCTGGCCACCCAGCTGGCCGACGGGTTCATCGAACCGCTCTCTAGTGACACGTGGCGCCTGGACCTAAGCATTGCCGGGCAGGAGGTGTGGGTTTCCGGCGGGCCCTCCACGACCGACAACGGGGATCTGATGAATGAGCTGGAGGATCCGAGCTACTACCTCATTCACTCCCTTTCGGAAAAGCAGATGCACCTGTTTCTGGTGGGGTATGACGTCAACGGGCTCGCCGGACGGGCCGGCGGGATCGGGTCTCCGAGCGGCGGATGGGGCGGCGGAAGCGGGGACAACCACCTCTTCAGCGAGGCCCTGTCCTCCCGCAGCCTCCACGTGAATCGACTGGTCCTCACCCACGAGGTCGGCCACCTGATCGGAGGGCATCACGGAAACTCGATTACGAGCGGGTGCTCGGGCTCGATGTGCGGGCGCTCGATCATGAACCATACGATTACCCGATCGCAGGAGTATTTCTACAGCAACGCCAACGACGGGGAGATCAGCGACGTGATCGACGCGGTGCTCCCCTAGTGGGCCTGCACAGCTGAATGGACGTGGACCGCAGATTCCGCAACGGGGGGGCGCCCCCTGGTTCTCCCCCTTGCGCCTGCTCACCGCGGCCCACAACGACGGCCTCGCCGGGCCCGGACGGAGCCCGGGAGCCCTCCTCCCAGGCGACGCCGGTCCGGTCCCCCTCGCCGCGGAGTAGTCAGTGGAACGGATTGTTGCCAAACCCCGTTTGCCAATGGCAAATTTCAGGCCCACCTTCTTCAATGGAGGCCTCTTCTGCTATGGAAGTCAAGATCGACGACTACGGCCGCATCGTCATCCCGAAAGAGGTCCGGGAGAAACTCGGCATCGAGTCGGGAAGTGCCCTCGAGGTCCGCGTTGACCAAGAAGGGGACGCCGGGGGCGCGATCACGTTGACCCTCAAGGGGCAAGAGCCGGCCCTCCAGCAGAAAGGCGAGCTTTTAGTCCACTCCGGCAGGCTCACCGAGGACGGTTTCGACGTGGTCGAACAGATCCGTGCCACCCGCCGCGAGCGGGCCCGAAAGCACGCCGGGCTGGACGGATAGGCTTCCGGCCCACTGTGGGGGGTCCTTCTCCACCTGGCCTTCCTCCCACCTGCTGCTGACCCGCCGTTTCGCAACGGCCTCTCCGATGAGAGTTCTTCTGGACACCTCCGTCCTGGTCCCGGCCCTCGTGCCTGCTCTTTCCCAGCACGAGAAAGCAGCCCCGCACCTGGAGGCGGTCCACCGGGGAGAGATCAGTCTGGTCATAAGTGGCCACGCCCTGGCCGAGTGCTATTCGTCCCTGACGGCCCTGCCGGTGAGCCCGGCACTCACGCCCGGGCAGGCCCGGCGCCTGATCGAGGAAAACATCGCGGAAGCAGCCGACGAAATTGTCGGACTCGGAGGCCCCGAGTACCTGGGGGCCCTGCAGCGCATGACGGACCTGGGCCTGGAGAGCGGGGCCGTGTACGATGCGCTGCACGTCCTTTGCGCAGAGACCGCCTCCGCCGACGAACTGCGCACCTTCAATGGGACGGACTTCCGTCGGATGCCCCCGAAGGGCGCCACTGATCTCGTGGTGCTTTAAG
>JAZKTD010000054.1:0-15584 GCA_036625705.1 Salinivenus sp. | reverse complement strand
CGTCTTGGGCCGCGTGATCGGGGCCCTGGGCAGCGGGGTGACCGGTGCCCTGGGCGGCGGGGTAACAGGACAAACCGCCGCGAGGTCGCCCTCCTGTTTGGCCACCACGCAACAGTGTGAAGTTGTTTGATTCGAAGGAGTCTCATCGGTTGCAGCTCGAAAATAACCGGCTATCGACCCCTCCGGCCTTCAGAAAATGGCCGCTCGGAGGCCTGTGCTTCCGGAACGACCGAAATTTCTCATGTTTGACCCCGAAAGCTTTCGGGGGAGTTTGAGAAATTTCAGTGGAGGAAGCTCAGAACTCAGGCCATTTTCTGCTAGCCAAGCCCTTTTCGTCCATTTTGGGGCTGCCAAAATGGACATCAACCAGGAAGTGAGCACGCGATTTTGGAAAAGTGGCTTGCTGGATTCGGAAAGCAGAGACAGAACCACTGGTTTGGAGCAGCTGGCGGTCTTTCCGAAATAACTTCACACCATTGGCCACCACGAGAAGGCCGAGCGTCCCGATTATCGGAATGTCCAGCCCCTTTCCGCAGCGGCGCGCCGCCCCGTCGTCCACGACGGCGGTCCACCCGTCGCGGCGCACGCCAACGGACAACACGCGACTTTCGCCCCGTCCGAGGTCCCAGGCCGCTACGGTCTCGGCTACAGGCCCCGTCGGCTCCACGAACGGCTCTCCCTCAGCATCAAGCCATGTACGGGCCGGATCGTCCGACGGTGCTTGACGGATTTCTTCGGCCACCGCCTTCGGGATCAGAAGTGTGTCCGCGGTGGCCGGCAAAAGGACGAGATGCCCCGTCTTCGCGAGGAGAATGATCGGAGAAGCGTCTACGACCCAGTGTCTACGCATCGTCCCCGTCCGTCGCTTGTGGGAGATCATCGGCCTCGTCGAGGGCCTGCTGGACCTCGTTCTCAAGCTCGGCAGGACGCACCTGGACGGGACTTGTGCCGTACCGCGACAGCGCCTTGATAAAGGCTGAACGCGACAGTCCGGCGATTTTGGCGGCCTTCCCCTGCGAGATCCGCTCCATCTCGAACCACTTGATGGCCGCGGCGAGACGGAGCTCACGGCCAAATTCCTCCGGGGAGCTTCGGAGGGCAGAAAAAGCGTCGTCCGGAAGCTCCAGGCTGAGTGTCTTTGGCATGGGGAGATCGTGGAAGCGACAAAACAGGTCCATTCAGAAGCAATACGTGCCTGTCCGTTCGGCGTTCTTCCGCCAGCCGGTGAATCGACGGTCGAGGCCTTGTCCAGGCCGCCCTGGGAACTCTCGGTTGTTTGTAATGGGGGCTACGTGCCAGAGACGCGGGACTGCTGCGCCGACCGCTGTCGGTGCTCCTTTGCACGGACGGTACAACCAAAGCTCCTCGCCGACGAAGGAGGACGTTACTGGTCACGTCAAAGACAACTCGGCGAACCTGCACGACGCCGGGGCCCGGTACTACTCCGGGGCGTTCGCCCGGTGGCTGGGGCCGGACCCGATCCTCGGGGAGAAGGGAGCGAAGAAGCTGCTGAAGCAGGACGCGCGGCTCATCGTGATGAGCTCCTATAACTACGCCTTCGACAACCCTACGACGCTGACGGACCCCATCGGCCTGGCGCCCACGGACTGGGCGATGCTCGTCCCGATGCACACGGACCCCCAGTCCAGGGATCTCCGTCGCTCCATCGGGCCCGCCCCGACACACGAAAGGACCAACCCCGCGGCGGAGGCCGGCCCTCTCACATCCCAGTCCAAAATCCAAAATGGGTTATACCGAATCCTGTAGCAGGATTTACTGCGTCGGTCGGCCTTCGGCCTCTGGTGGGTTTGGATGTGAGGACGTGTGGAGGTCTGTAGGCAAAATACGTCCATACATCCACTCCGACAGTGGCCGGGACAGGCCCTTCCAGACTTCCACACCCGAGCGGAGCGTGCACTCGGGGAGATCGAGTGCACGCGGAGTTCGCATTAGTAGCCCGTCTGGCGCGAGCCGATGCCGTCGGGCAGGCCCTCGTAGTAGCGGAAGTGCTCGACCGGGGCGCCGTCGACGCTGTCCGCGTACACCCGCTCGCGGATGCTTTCGAGGTACTGCTCCCGCTCCTCGGGCGCGAGCTCGGGGCGGTAGTCGCTCCAGGCGGAGCTGAACTGGCTCATGTGGGCCGCGACGGCCTCCACTTTGTTCTCTCCGTGCTCGCCGCTGATGTCGACGGTCACGTTGTGGGCCTCCTCCGGGCTGTCGTAGAACAGGTACTCGTCGATGCGGTGGGCCTCGAGGCCCTGGTGGTTAATCTGCCCGGGAAACAGGAGGCGCCACTCGGCGGCCCGCGCCGCGTCGGCCGACAGGTACGCCGCCGCGCGGTGGTCGGTCTTGTGCCACACCTGGTAGCCCCAGCCGGGGTCGAAGGAGATCAGCACGTTCGGCTGGATCTCGCGGATGTGGCGGACGAGGCGCTTGACGACCTCCTCCTCGTCGGCAAACTCGAGCATGCCGTCGGTGTAGCCGAGGTTGATGTAGTGGTCCTCGGGGATGCCCAGTGCGGAGAGCGCCTCCAGCTCCTCCCCGCGGCGAATCTGCGAGAGACGGTTGCGGCTCATGTCCGGATCCTTCGTGCCCACGTTTCCGGTCGTCATGATGAGAACGTGGATCTCGTTGCCGTTCTGCTGGAGCCGAGACAGGGTGCCGTAGGCGTGCGAGTCGTCGTCGGGGTGAGCGCCGGTCACCAGGATGGTCTTGCCGCTCCACTCCTCGATGGGCGTGTCGGGCTGGGTGGCCGTGGCGGTGGGGATGCCGCCGGTCGTGTCCGACTCCTGAGCGAGGCCCAGCTGGGGAAGGCAGAGGGCCAGGACGAGGACGGAAAGTAGCTTCGGGGTCGACATAGAAAAGCGGAGGAAAATGGGAGAGCAAGGACGAAACAGGGGCACCTTCGCGAAAAGAACGCCCAAGTGTTACCTATAAGACACGCGCCAGACAAGTGTCCCCCATCAATATGAATTCCGGCGCTCCGCTGAACCGCCGATCGTCTCTCGTTCATCCATGCCCCTCTCCCTGTCTCGTGCGTCGTGTCTACTCGTCGGCGGCCTCCTGCTCGTCCTCGGCGTCGCGGCGTCCCCAGTGTTCGCGCAGGCCCCGATGCAGCTCCCGCGGCTCGACGGCCCGATCACGCTCGACGGCCGGAGCACCGAGCCGGCCTGGCAGGCCGTCGAGCCCCTGCCGCTCACGATGTACCAGCCGACCCACGAGGGCGGCATCCGGGAGCGGACCGAGATCCGGATCGCCTACGACGACGAGCACCTCTACGTCTCGGGGCGGCTCTACGACGAGAACCCGGAGGGCATCCGGGCCAACTCCCTCTACCGGGACCGCTACAGCGGCGACGACACGTTCGCCGTCATCCTCGACACGTTCAACGACGACGAAACCGCCCTCTGGTTTTTCACCACCCCTACCGGGGTGCGGTTCGACATGGCGGTGTCCAACGACGCGGAGGGCGGCTTCGGGGAGACGGTCAACTCGAACTGGGACGCCTTCTGGTCGGCCGAGACCGTGCAGACCGACGAGGGCTGGTTCGCCGAGCTGCGCATCCCGCTCTCCAGCCTGGGCTTTCAGTCGGACGACGACCGGGTGACGATGGGCCTGAGCACGTACCGCTACATCGCCCGCCGGAACGAGCGCTACGTCTTCCCCAACATTCCCCCGAACTGGCGCCTCGGCTTCGCCAAGCCCTCGCAGATGCGGACCGTTACCCTCCGCAACGTGGCGTCGGAGCGGCCGGTCTACGTGACGCCCTACGTGCTCGGGGGGGTCGACCAGCAGGCGCGCCTTGAGGCCGACGACACGGGCTACCGACAGGAGCGGGACATCACCCGGGAGATTGGGGGCGACCTCCGCTACGACATCACGAACAACCTCACACTCGACCTCACGGCGAACACCGACTTTGCGCAGGTCGAGGCCGACCCGCAGCGGGTCAACCTCACCCGCTTCTCGCTCTTCTTCCCGGAGAAGCGCCGGTTCTTCCAGGAGCGGGCCAGCACCTTCGCCTTCAACACGGGTGGCAACGACCGCCTCTTCAACAGCCGGCGCATCGGGCTCGTCGACGGAACGCCGGTGCGCATCTACGGCGGCGCCCGGCTCGTGGGCCGGGTCGGCGACTGGGACGTGGGCGTGCTCAACATGCAGACGGCCGCGGCGGAGGAGCGCGGCGTGCCCGCCGAGAATTTCGGCGTGGCCCGGATGCGCCGCCGCGTCTTCAACCCCACCTCGTACGCCGGGGGCATCGTCACAACCCGCCTCGGCCGGGACGGCAGCTACAACGTCGGCTACGGCCTCGACGGCGTCTTCCGCGTCGTGGGGGACGAGTACCTGACGGTGAAGGGGGCCCAGACGGTCGACCGGGCGCTCGTGCGGGCCGACGGGTTCGACCCGGGCGCATCGACGCTGGGCCTCGTGCGGTGGGAGCGCCGCCGCACCGACGGGCTCCACTACCGGGGCACCGTGACCCGGGCCGGGGCCGACTACCGGCCGGACGTGGGGTTCATTACCCGGCGGGACTTCACGGAGGTCAACGGACGGGTGGCGTACGGGTGGTTCCCGCCCAACGCGTCGTCGCTCCGGAAGGTGACACCGGAGGCAAGCGGCGCCGTCGCGCTGCGCAACGACGACGGCTCCGTGCAGTCGGCCCGCGTCGAGCACGAGTGGGGGATTGAGTTTAACGACGGGCGGACCCTGGAGGCCGACGCCGAGGTGCGCGTCGAGGACCTGCGGCGGTCGCTCTCCTTTCCCGAGGCCACCACGGTGCCCGCCGGGCGCTACACGTTCGGGAGCGTGGGGGTGCGCCATCAGCCCCCGGAGGGGCGGCTCCTGCGGACCGAGGCGAGCACCTCGGTGGGCTCGTTCTTCGACGGATGGCGCTGGCAGGGAGAGGTGAGCCCGACCTGGAACCTGTCGCGGCACCTCGAGCTGGGGGGCACCTATCAGGTCAACCTCGTCCGCTTTCCCGACCGCAACCGGCGGTTCACCGCCCACGTGGCACGGGCCCGTGCCCGGGTGGCCCTCAACACGAAGGTGTCGACCAACGCCTTCCTGCAGTACAACAGCGCGGCGAGCGTGGCGACGGCCGATGTCCGGTTCCGATACAACTTCGGCCAGGGCAACGACCTGTGGATCGTTTACAACGAGCGCCTCAATCGCGACCGGACGCGGGCGACCCCCATCCTGCCGCGGACCGGCGCGCGGAGCGTGCTCCTCAAGTACACCTATACGTTTCAGTGGTAGCCCGGCCGCCCGCTCCCGGCGGACGGCGGGGCCGGAGCAGCACCTAGTTGCCGGCGACCTGGATCTCGAACGGCACGCGCGTCTCGTTCCAGTGCAGGACGCCGGTGCCGGACGTGTCGTCCACGTTCTCGAAGTAGAACATCATCATCTCCACCTGCGGGCCCGACTCCGGGGTGGCCTCGACGCGCAGGACGTCCTCGCTCTCGTCGTAGTCGGTGCCCCACTGGTTGGCAATGCCGTTGAAGATGAGGGTCCAGGACTCCGGGCCCGGGATGGTGTAGAGTGAGTAGGTGCCGGCCGAGAGCGGCTCGCCCTGCACGGTCACGTCGTCGGAGACGGAAATCGTCGTGGCCTCATTGGCCCCGGTGCGCCAGACCTCGCCGTAGGACACCAGCCCGTCCTCGGCGAAGATGGTGCGGTCGTTCACCGACGGGCGGCCGTAGGTAATGCGGACCTCGGTCGTGCCGATCGTCTGCGACACGGCGGCGTTCGGGCTCACGCGGGCTTCCTCGTTGCTGCGCTCCTGTGCGTCGGCGGGGGCCACGAGGACCGCGGCGAGGAGACCCAGCGAAAGAAGAAGACGGAAGGGGGAAAACGAGAGGGTCGGCATAGGTCGAGAGGTCGTGTCCGAAGAAAATTAGGCGGAGGGCGGGGAACGAGTCGCGCGCCCCTGCGGAGGGTCCGGGGGCGGATAGAAAGGGGCGAGCCGCCCTTGATTGGACATTACGACCTTCTCCTACGATCTTGCTGACGTTCGGATCCAAGTCCGTTTGCGGCCGGAGAGAAGGGGCCGTTGAGCGGTCGCAACTCTCCCCGACGTTCTCCCCGACAGCCATGAATCGCCGCGTCGTACGCGAGATCCTCATTGCCCTCGCCATCTTTGCGGGCATCGTGCTCGCGTTTCTGGCCCTCGCACAGTTTACGTGATCGGCAACGACGCGGCCGGGGCCCCGCGGCCGAGACCGCGTCGATCCACGTCTACCCCAGCGGCGCGACGCCGAAGAGCGCGTCAGACTCTCGGCAGTGAATCGCCACGGACCCGAGCGAGTCCACTTGGAGGCCGCTCCGGAGGGCGTAGGTCTGCCGTCCGGAGACGGCGCGCAGCGTGTCGACCGGAGAGAGCACGACCCAGACAGAGGTCGGGGCCTTGCTCCGTCTCGAAACTGTCGTCGACGAGGAGGAAGGGGGCGCCGTTCGCGCGTTCCACCTCGCAGATAATGGGAATTTGTTGCGGGTCTGGAGGCCGGTCGGCCGCCGTTCCCCCGAGAGGCTGTGTGCACTCGTCGGTCCGAGGCGGCCATCGACTGCATCCGGGGGCAATTGACGGGGGCTTCGAGACGAGCCGATTGTGGTTGCGGGCAACAATTCAGTTTATGTACGGCGGACATCTCCCACACTTCGTCGTCCACGCTGGTGTCCACGCCCGCGTGCTCCCGTTCCCAATCGCCCTTCGCCCGTGATGCAGGTACGATGGACTCGTCCCGCAACGATGATCCTCCTGGCCGGCCTCCTCGTGGGCTGTGCAAGCATGCAGTCCGCGTCGGATGGGGAGCAGCCGTCCGCCGCCGAGGAACAGGCCGAGGCGGAGAACGGCCCGAAGCCGTTCGACGAGGTCGTTCCGGACACGGCCCGCACCGACGCGGGGCTCCTCACGACCCATCGGTTCCAGGACAAGCTCTACTTTGAGATTCCGGACTCGCTCCTGGGCCGCGAGATTTTGATGGTGTCGCGGGTGGCGAAGGCCCAGTCCGACCTCGCCTACGGCGGCGAGAAGGTGAACACGCAGGTGCTCCGGTGGGAACGGCGGGGGCAAAATCTCCTCCTCCGCGTGGCCAGCTACGAGAAGACGGCCGACCCGCAGGACCCAGTCTTCCAGGCCGTTCAGAACTCGAGCTTCGAGCCGGTGCTGAAGTCCTTCTCGGTCGAGGCCCTGAACGAAGACTCGACCGGGGTCGTCGTCAACGCCACCGACCTGTACACGACCGACGTCCCGTCCCTCGGGCTGCCGACGTCCGCCCGCGAGGAGTACCAGGTGCGCCGGCTCGACGAGGACCGGACGTACCTCAACGGGGTCGAGAGCTTCCCGAAGAACACGGACGTGGAAACGCTCCTCACGTACGAGGCCCAGGAGCCGCCCTCCAGCGAGCAGACCGGCACCATCAGCGTCGAGATGAACCACTCGATGGTACTGCTGCCCCGAGAGCCGATGACGTCGCGCGAGTGCGACCAGCGCGTCGGCTACTTCAGCGTCGAGCGGATCAACTACAGTTCTGAGGAGCAGCAGGCCGCCGAGGAGTGCGTCGTCACCCGCTGGCGCCTGGAGCCGTCGGACATGGAGGCCTACCGGAACGGAGAACTCGTGGAGCCGAAAGAGCCGATCGTGTACTACGTCGACCCGGCGACCCCGGACAAGTGGCGGTCCTACGTGGAGCAGGGCATCGAGGACTGGCAGGAGGCCTTCCGGCAGGCCGGCTTCAAGAATGCCATCGTGGCCCGGAGCCCGTCGGAGGTCGACAGCAGCTTCGACGCGGACGACATCCGCTACTCGACGGTCCGGTGGTTCGCCTCCGAGGTCCCGAACGCGTACGGTCCGCACGTGCACGACCCGCGCTCGGGGGAAATCCTGGAGAGCGACATCGGCATGTACCACAACGTGCTGAGCCTGCTCCGCAACTGGTACTTCGTGCAGACGGCCGCGGTGAACCCGGAGGCGCGGGCCCGCAACTTCGACACGGACGTGATGGGCCGGCTCCTCCGGTTCGTCGTGGCCCACGAGGTGGGACACACCCTCGGCCTCCCGCACAACTGGGGCTCCAGCGACGCCGTGCCGGTCGACTCGCTGCGCTCCCCGTCCTACACGTCGAGCCACGGCACGGCCCCCTCCATCATGGACTACGCCCGGTTCAACTACATCGCCCAGCCGGGCGACGGCGTCGAGCGGTTCACCCCCGAGATCGGGGTCTACGACCGGTGGTCCATCCAGTGGGGCTACCAGCCGCTGCCCGACGAAGGTGGGGCCGAGCAGCGCGCCCAGGCCCTCGACGAGATGATTCTAGAGCGGGCGGGCGATCCCCGCTACTTCTACGGACGGCAGACCCTCCGGCCGGTCGACCCCCGCTCGCAGAGTGAGGACCTGGGGCGGAACGCCGTCGCGGCGGGCAGCCTCGGGGTCGAGAACCTGAAGCGCATCGTGCCGAACCTCGTGGAGTGGACCCGCGGCGACGGCGAAAACTACGACGAGATGGAGGAGCTCTACGGATCGGTCGTCAACCAGTGGGAGCGATACCTGAACCACGCCGCTCGCCACGTCGGAGGCGTCCACGAGACCTACAAGACGTACGAGCAGGAGGGGCCGGTCTACGAGCCGGTGCCCGCCGGAGAGCAGGAGGCGACCCTGCAGTTCCTCAATCAACAGGCGTTTCGGACCCCGGAGTGGCTCGTCGACGCCGACGTGCTGCGCCGGTTTGAGGCCTCGGGGGCACTGGACCGCATCCGGGAGGCGCAGGTGAGCACGCTCGAACTGCTGCTTCGGCCGCAGCGCCTGGCCCGTATTCTGGAGACAGAGGCGGTGTCCGACACGCCCTACTCGCTCGGCGCGATGCTGGAAGACCTCCGCACCGGCGTCTGGCGCGAGCTCGACGAGGGGGCCCCGATCGGGCCGTACCGACGCGCCCTGCAGCGCGGCTACCTCGAGCGGATGGAGCACCTCATGACCGCCGAGGTCGAGGCGAACGACGTGCCGGAGGCGTACGAGGACTACATGATCCAGACGCCCGTCGACGTCAGCCAGTCGGACATCCGCGCCCACGTACGGAGTGAGCTCCGGATTCTGCAGGGGGACATCGAAGAGGCACTCCGCCAGGTGGACGACTACCGGACGGGCATCCATCTCGAGGACGTGCTTGTCCGCATCGACCAGATCCTCGACCCGGAGACGGGCGGCGACTCGGGGTGATCCCCGGAGGCGACGCGGCCCCGCGGACCGGCGTCGTCGAGGTCGGGGCCACCCCCGCCTCGGCACTCTCGGGGACGTGCGCGTGCTCCACCGGGAAGCCCTTGCGGGGGAGGGGACCGAGCCCGTGCGGCGTCACGTCGGGATCCCCCCTGAGCCGCACTCCTCCCGACGGGGGCGAAGCGCCGCCCG
Organism: Salinivenus sp.; assembly: GCA_036625705.1. Classification (GTDB taxonomy): domain Bacteria; phylum Bacteroidota; class Rhodothermia; order Rhodothermales; family Salinibacteraceae; genus Salinibacter. Next base: position 6,184 of record JAZKTD010000054.1, on the reverse strand, counting down.
CGTTCTCCGCAACGGCCTGCCGGTCTCGTTCTGACGCGGGCCGGCGGGTGGATGAACCGGCCCCCTGTAAAAGAAAGCGCCGGACCCCCAGGGGGATCCGGCGCACTACTCTACTGAAAAATCGACGGTCCGGGCGACAGAAGGCGGCCCGAGTGCGGACTAGGACTCGTCCTGGAACGGATACACATCCTCCAGGAGGGCCTGCAGCTTCGTCCGGCCCCGGTTGATGCGGCTCTTCACCGTGCCCATGGGCAGGCCGGTGATCTCCGCAATCTCGTCGTAGGCAAGCTGCTGGATGTCTCGCAGCACCACGACCTCGCGGAAGGCCGGCGGAATCTCGTTCATGGCCTCCTGGATGTAATGGTCCTGGATGGTGCTCTCCGCGTGCTTGTCCGGCGAGAACGACTCGTCCGGAATCTCCATCTCGTACTCCTCGTTGTCCCGGTTTACGGATTGGATCGACTGCATCCGGCGCCGCTTCCGCTTCCGGTACTCCGAGCGGGCGAGGTTGCCGGCAATGGTGTAGAGCCACGTCGAGAACTTGGCAATCCGGCGGTAGGAGTGCCGGTTGCGATGCACGCGCAGGAAGGTCTCCTGCAGCAGGTCCTCGCAGCGTTTCATGTCCCCGAGAAACCGGTACAGGTACTGCATGAGCCGGTCGGAGTACCGCTCCACGAGAATGTTGAAGGCCTCGACCGTACCGGCCTGAAACTGCGACATGAGGTCCTCGTCGCTCATGTCCTGGAGGGCCTCATGCTGGCTGCTGTGGGCCGACCGGTCCGCGGAGGCCGCCTTCTGTGTGACTACTTCTGCTTTGTCTTTCGCCATATAATCGCTGGTCTAATCCCGAATGGTATCGAGGGTGCCGAGTGTGAGGCCTGTATCGTAACGGGTAACCAACACGATCGGAATTACACGGCCGAATCGCAAATGGAAAGTGTTACGAATAAGGCATCAGCCTGCGTGTTCCCTAACGAGCACAATTGCTAGATTATTGTGCAGCAAAATGAGAGCCAGCGGGGGAAATGCCAGTCGATCTTGTCAAAAGTGGATAAAGAGGACCGTCCGGCCCGTCATTTCGTCAGGCATCGTGGGCGTGTGGACGGCGACCCGACGCCGATCCGGCAGGGATTTCCGGGATCCCGTCAAAAGCACAGGGGGTGAGGGGCCCGGTGTGCTTCACAGCATCCTCGTTCGCACGGGCCTCTCTGGTGAGGAAACCGCCGGTCCTGTTACGGACGGGGGCTTACGGAAGGAGCTGACGGAAGAGGCCGCCTCTGCCCGCGGACGGGGGGCTGCGCGGACTCGACGGCGATCCGACGCGAGTAGGGGAAGAGCTGAACAGATGCTCGCGCCGGGGGCCGTTAGCCTCCACCCCCCGAGGGCGGTCCACCCCCGGGGTCTTCGGGCGGGCCGCTCCCTCCCGGGTCTTCGGGCGGGCCGGCGCCGGGGGGGCGACCGTCTGCGCCGGGGGGCTTGCCCTGCCCCGGCGGGCCGCCTGATGCGCCGGGCCCGACGCCCGCCGGCGGGCCGCCTCCCGGGATCGATCCCTGAAACAAGCTGCGGAGAACAGCGGACGCGGGCGTGCCCTTCGTGATGGCCTGGGCCGCGCCGCGTGCGATGGCGGTCGTCGGGCGCTGGCTCGTGCGCTGCGCCTGCTCGAGGGCCGCCGGGAGCTGGCGGAGCGACTCGGCGTCGTACTCTGCGTTCAGGGCCGCGCTGAGGAGCTCTCGGGCCAGGGCCGGATTCTCCCGGGCGCCCGGGAGGTCGGGCATCGTGCCGACCGCCGTCGTCACCGCCGAGAGCGAGACGGGGCGGCGCTCCACCGCGTCGGGGAGCCGGTTGAGGAACTGCTCGACGGCCGGGAGCGGAAGGTTTTGCTGCCGGGCCTCGGCGATGGTCGTAATGAGCCGATTCCGCTCGGCCTGGGGGGGCGGCCCCGACCGGCCCAGAAGTGCCTGCGTGTCGCCGCGCGACGCCCAGGCCGACACGAGGGCGCCCGCCTCCTGGGTGTGGGTCCCCAGTTGCCGGAGGACCGGGCCCATCCGGGCGGCGGGGACCTGCTTGGCGAGCCCCTCGAGGGCCTTGTTCATCAGGGGCGCAGCCGGCAGGCCCTGCTCCGCCAGGTCGACGGCGGGTCGAAGGAGGTCGGCCGTCGCCTGGGTACTGAACCCTGCATCCTGGGCCCGGGTGGCAACGGTGCGCATGAGGGCGGCGTCGGCCCCGGCTGCGCGTCCCTGCTCGATGAGGGAGGACACCGGCGACTGCCCCCACGCGTCCGTCGGCAGAGCAAGCGCAAAGAACACGAGGCCGAGGGCCACGCCCAGCCACGGTTGAGCGGTCCGATACATCCCCGTCGGGGTAGAGCAGGTCATGGTCTCATTGGACTGTGCATACGCCATTGGTCCCACCGAACGGATCCTCGGCGGTCTGCGCGTAGGAGGGAAGGTCGAGCCACCGTCCGGAGCCGTCCCGGACGACGCGGAGCCGGTACGCGTACCGCCCCGCAGGAAGGTCGAGGGTCGTCTCCCAGGTGCCGTCGTCGGTGGGGCGCAGCGGCACGCCGGGCAGCGACCAGTTGTTGAAGTCCCCGGTCACGTGGGGCGTCCCCTCGCCCTCGTACGGCACGCGAAGGCGAACCCCGTTCTCGGTGGACCGGCAGACGCGGCGCTGGGGGGGCGCCTCGGCCGTGCCGCCGAGCACCCGTCGCGCCCGGAGGCGCACCCCGGCGGACACGTGCACGTCGGTGCGGGACGACCCGGCTCCGAGGTCGGCGGTCAGGGCGCGGGCTCGCCCAAACACCGTGAGGGCGGAGCGCGGCGACCACTCGACCGTGAGGCCCGCGCGGCCCAGCCGGTCGCGGACCGTGCTCGTCGACTGCGGGGTCTCGTACCGCAGCTGCTCGAGGGCCACGGCGCCGCGGATCGAAACGGCGTTGGTGGGCCAGAACGTGGTGCTGAGGGTGCCGCCCGAGCCGCCGAAGCCGGTCTCCACCGTCGAGGTGCGACCGCCGCTGTAGTGCAGCTCCACCCCGCCCTGGACCCGGTCGGACAGCCAGTGTGTGCCCCGGAGGGACACGAGGCCGCTCGTCTGCCGATCGGTCAGGGTCGGGAGGCGCTCGAAGCGCTGGGTCAGTCCGGTGCGGAGGGTGAGCATGGTCTCGGTCGTTGGGGTCCACTGCAGGGACGGGAGGGCCCACCAGCTGTCGCGGGCGGTGCCCACCGCCTTCTGAAAAGGAGGGTATCGGTAGCGGGTGCCGCCGCCCACGAGGCCCAGTGCCCAGTCGGCCCCGAGGCGGTAGCGCCCCCGGAGGCTGCTCTGCGTAAATTGTGGAACGTCGCCGCGGCGCGGGTTCAGGCGGCCGCGAACTGTCAGGTCGATGCGAGTGCGAGAGGCGGAGCGGGTAAGCCCCAGTTGCGGGGTGACCGCCAGAAAGAGGGTCTGCACGTCCGGATTCCAGGTACCGAGCACCGGATCGAGGTAGAGGTTCGTCTGGTGCCCGCCGGAGAGGCCGAGGGCGGCGGTGCCGCTCCACTCCTGGGCCCCGGCGGGCCCGGTGCCGATGCCGATGAGAAGTCCGATGAGGAGAAGGGGTCGCCACATGAGAGCGGGTCCGTTCCGCGAGGCCCAGCGTGTGGGGCACGCGGCCGGACCGCATGCCCTCAGATGTCGAGTACGGCGTTCTTGGCGCCGAACCCGTCGCTCCGTTTTACCGGGGCGAGTGGGTCGGTCACCCACCGCTCTCCGTTAATTACGAACTGGTATTCGTGTTCGCCCCGCGAGACGGGCACCAGTCCCGTCCACACCGTCTCGCCGTTCACCGTGCGGGGGGAAAGCGGAACCGGGGACCACTGGCTAAAGTCCCCGGCCACGGCCACCGAGTCGGCGGCGCTGTTCGTGTACATGAACCGGATCCACACCGTGGCCCCGTTCGGCGACGAGGCGGCCGAGGCCCGCTGTACCGACGACGAGGACGTCGAGGGCGTGCGCTCCGCGGGGGCCGTCGACGCCGTTTCGGCGGAGGGCGAGGGGGCCGTTGGGGCCGCCGGCCACGCGATCCAGGCCATAACCCCCAGAAGCAGCGCCCCGACCGCGGCGGCGAGGGGGCGGACCTCCAGCGCCACCGGCGCCGTCGCCGAGCGCCACCACGCGGCCAGTCGCTCCTGAAGGGAGGGGGCCGAGGCGGTGCCCGGGGCGTCGGAGAGCGCCGCCATCGTGTCGTCCGCAAAGGTCGGGGGCGGCTCCGCCGACGCGGAGGCGGCGAGGTCCTGCGTCATTTGCAGTTCGAACCGCAGCAGCTCGCGCGCCTCCGGGTCGTCGGCGATTCGGTGCAGGGCCCGCTGCGTCTCCGGGCCCGACAGGTCCCCGTCCACGAACCGCCGTACGAGAAGGTCGGGGTCAACGTCGTTCATGGCGAGTCTAGGAGGTTGCGAAGCTTCTTTCGGGCACGGTGCACGCGCACTTTGAGCGCACTCACCGATACGTCCATCCGTTTCGACATGGCCTTGTACGTCATGCCGTCCCGATATTTCAGCAGAAACGGCGTCGCGTAGGTCGCGGACAGCTCCTCGAGGGCCGCCCACAGCTGCTCGCCCCGCTCCTCGGCGGCGAGCGCCTCGTCCTGCGGCCGGGTGTCCGTTGCCAAGGCGTCGGCGTCGTCCTGCTCCTCGGTGCGGCTGAAGGCGTAGGTGTCGCGCCGGACGTTCTTGGCGTAGTCGCGGCACCGGTTGAGCGCGATGCCGTAGAGCCAGGACGAGAACCGGTCCGGGTTCTCCAGGTCGCCGATCCGACGGTAGGCCCGCGCAAACACGTCCTGCGCGAGGTCCTCGGCGTCGGCCGGGGTGTCGGCGTACTGGTGCGTGAGGTCGAAGACCATGCCGTCGTACCGCTCGATGAGAACGCGGAATGCGTCGCGGTCTCCATTCTGAACGCGGCGCGCGTACGTCGCGTCGGAGGTGTCGGGGGGCATGGTCGAATACGCTATGCCGGAAGTAGCGGAGGACAGTCCTCTGGCAAATCCTCTCTCACCTTCCTCCGGCGCCACACAATCCGTGCCAAACCCCACACAGTCACAAGATCCAGCACACGGCGCTGTCTTTCCCCCGTTCCTCGAGGGGCCCTCCTCGACCCGGTTGTGATTGCCGTCTGACGGGGCTGTCCGCTCTTCTTCGGCGGACAGCCCGGCCGTTCGGACGGCAGTCCGACCACGCGACTAGTTCTGCGAGGCGTCGTCGACCGAGGTGACGGTCGCCGAGGCATCAACGACGGGCGTAATGACCAACTGCGCCGCGCCGAGATTACCTTCGAGGCTGTTTTCGACATTCCAGTCGACCGTGACGTCGACGAGGTCATCCGCAGAATTCACTGTGATGGGATCGTCGAAGTTCAGCTTCAATTCCTCGCTGGCGATCATTGCGGTGTTTTCGTCGCCGTTGCTGAAGGTAATCGCCACGTCTCCCGTCGTAGCAAGCCGAATCTGACCGTACTCTCCGGCGGGGAGATCCAGGTCCGTGATGGTTGTATCGATGCCGGCATTCAGGTCAACGAGATCGACGTCGAAGTTCTCCTGGCTCAGCACGACCCGCTCGTCGTCCGAATCGGTTTCGCCGTTCTCGGCGGGCGTGACGGAAATCTCTGTGATGGTCACAAGGGCCGCGTCAAGATCATCGGCCACGTGCGAGCTTGTGGAGACCGAACTCGTCATACTGGTCCCGGAGGCGTCGGTCATTTGCACGTTCATGGTTCCGTTCTCAACGGAACTGGAATCGCAGCCGACCATCGCCACGAGTCCAAAGGCGACGACGGAGGAGAGAAGAATAGTAGATAGGCGTCTCATAAGAAGTCAGGTTGTACGTTGTAAGAAAGAGAACTCCATTTCGAGACCCTCCCTACGCCCGAGTTACGGGCGCCTGATGGAGCAGTGTCCGTATTCCCGGGTTTCCCAGTGGCACCGGGGAGGGACCGGAGGTTGTGCGCTCAGTAGAAGACCGACATCCGGAAGGGTTACAGAGCAGCCCGGCCACCGGAGGAAGAAGAGATGAAGGAAGTCCCGATGGCCCCCGTACGAAAGAAGCCCTCGCCGCCGGTCGGCGACGAGGGCACGGGAGCGTCGGGACCGGAACAGGGGTACTACGCGACTCCTTCCGCGGCGGCGCGCTTCAGCGTGTCGACGTGGGTGAGCTCC
>JAZKTD010000053.1:0-15701 GCA_036625705.1 Salinivenus sp. | reverse complement strand
GCGGCCGTACGTCGCGTCGTAGCGCGATGCTCCATGCAGGGAGAAGCGAGTCGGCGGAGGCGGGGGAGGCGGTGGTGGGGGCGGTGTGATCGCAGGACCGGCCCAGCCGGACCGAAAACGCCGTCTCAGGCGCAATCAATGTGAGTATAGTACAAAGGCGAGGGAATAGGTCCAACCGGGAGAACCGGAAGGGGGCGTCGAACGGGCGGGAGCCACCGGGCGCGTTCTGCAATCGATGGGCTGCCCCATGTCAACGAGGGGCGCCGAGGCATTATTGCGACCCGAGCCGACGGTCGCGACGGTGCCGACGCTCGCGTCGGCTCATCGGAGCTGAACGACGTAGACCGAGCCGGGGGCATCCTCCGGTACGGAGCTGACGATGGCCACCGCGCCGTGTTGGTCGAGGGCCGCGCCGAAGTCGACCTGTCCGATGTCGAGGATCGTGCGCTCCGTCCAGGTGCGCCCCTCGCGCCGCCGGAAGACGTAGACGACCCGGTCGATGTTGAAGTCCTGCCCCAGCTGCTCGCCGTAGCCGGTGACGAGGGCCCAGGGGCCGGCGAGGGACACCGCCGTGCCAAACGAGCCGGACTCGTAGGGCTGCGAGGGGCGGAGCGTCGCGGCCTGGGTCCAGTCCCGGCCCTCTTCGGTGGTGTAGACGGCCGCCTGGCCGGAGCCGTCGTCCCCGGCCCGGTCCTCCCCCACCAGCAGGACCGACCCGTCGAGGTCGAGCTCGATGAAGAACGAGTCGATGCCGCGCAGGCGGGTGGTTGCCCGCCACTGCGACCCATCGCGCTCGAAGAGATAGACGGCCCCGGGGCTGCCCTCGAAGTAGGTGGAGGCCGCCACGGCGAGGCGGTCTCCGTCCAGGGCCACGGCCCGCCCGAGCACACCCGCCTCAGAGTCCGGTCCGGCCGTGAGGCGGGCCGAGCGTCGCCAGGTGTCCCGCGCGGCGTCGTAGTTGTAGACGTACACCGCCCCGTTCCGGTCCTCCTCCGGGTCCCCCGAGGTGCTGACGACCGCGCGGTCGCCGTCAAGGTCAATGTCCGCCGCGAAGGTGCCTTCTTCCCGGTCCGATGGGGGGGTAAAGCGGGCCGTCTGGTGCCAGGTGCCGGTCGTGTCCCGCACAAACATGTAGGCAGCGTTCGTGCCCGCCGCCCCGAACCTCTCGCTCGCGGCGGCGCTCACCAGGAGGCGCCGCCCGCTCAGGACCACCCGCTCGCCGAAGAAGGTGTTGGGCCGGCAGGTGCGCGGGGTGAGCCGGGCGACGCCCCGCCAGTTGTCGAACACGGTGCCGGGTTCTCGCCGGTACACGTACACGGCGCCGGAGTTGGGGCCGCAGTTGGACTCGCCGCTCACCCCGACCACGGCAATCGAGTCGCCAATCGCCACGGACACCCCGAACGAGGGGGCGTGGGCACTGTCCGGCCGCGGCAGTTCTTCGATCTGGGCGTGCGCCGCCGCCCCTCCGAACAACAGGCCGAAGAGAAGCAGCAGGCCGAAACGCAGAGCCGGAGCGGGCATGAAGGAAACCGAGAGAGGGGAAAGCGGGGAGACGCTCACTCGTCTTCGAGCGCCATGACGTGGTCGGTGAGGGCCTCCCACGTGTCGTACAGCGACGACAGCTCCTTCTTCAGCGCGTTGTACTCGTCGGACAGCTCCCGGGCCCGTGCGCCGTCGCCCTCGTAGGCGTCGGGGTCGGCCATGGCGGCCTCCAGCTCCTCCTGCCGCTCCTCAATCTCCATGATGGTCTCCTCGGTCTCCTCCAGCTTGCGCTTGAGCTGGTAGGTGTTGAGGTCGGCGAACCGGCCGTCCGACGGTCCCGCCGTGTCGGCGGACGGGGACGACTTCGTGGACGAACGGTCGCGGCCGTTGCGCGACTCGTCGGTCGCGGCGGGCGAATCGGTCGAGGCGGCGGCCGTCGTGCCCTCCAGCGGGCGGGCCGAGCCCTCCTCCACCTGCCACCGGAAGTCGGAGTAGTTGCCGAGGAAGGTGCGCACCGTGCCGCCGCCGACGCGCCACACCGTGTCGGCCACGGCGTCGAGCACGTGGCGGTCGTGGCTCACGAGGACGAAGGTGCCCTCGTACTGCTGGAGGGCCTCGATGAGCACCTCCTTCGACTGGATGTCGAGGTGGTTGGTCGGCTCGTCGAGGATCAGGAAGTTGGCGGTCGACAGAAGGGTGCGGGCGAGGGCAACCCGGCTCTTCTCCCCGCCGGAGAGCACCTCGACGGACTTGAACGCGTCGTCGTCGGTGAAGAGGAAGGTGCCCAGCAGATTGCGGAGCTCCGTCTTCGACCGGTCGGGCGCCGCCTCGCGCACCGCGTCGAACACCGTCTGGTCCGGCTCCAGCATGTCGGCCTGGTGCTGGGCGTAGAAGGAGAGGTTCACCTTGTGGCCCAGCTCCCGCTCGCCCTCGAACGGCTCGACGCCGCGCAGGATGCGGGCGAGCGTCGACTTGCCGGCCCCGTTCGGCCCGACCATCGCGATCTTGTCCCCGCGCTCGATCGTGAGGGGCCCCGCGTCGGCAAAGACGCGCTCCGGGCCGGCCGCCGTCTCGTAGGTCTTGCTGAACGAGGAGAGCTCCAGGACCACCGCGCCGGAGCGGGGCGGGTCCGGAAACCGAAAGTGGATCTCCGGCTCGCCGTCGGGCGGGGGCGGAATCCGGTCCATCTTCTCCAGCTTCTTGATCCGGCTCTGCACCTGGCTGGCCCGGGAGGCGTTGTATCGAAACTTGGAGATAAACGTCTCGATCTCCTCGATCCGCTTCTGCTGGTTCTCGTACTCGCGCCGCCAGCGCTCGTACCGTTCCTCGCGGGCCTCGAGGTAGTGGGAGTAGTTGCCGTCGTAGTGCAGGAGCTGGCCGCGCGTGATCTCCGCGACGGCGCTCACCATGCGGTCGAGCACGTAGCGGTCGTGGCTCACGAGGAGGACCGTGCCCGGGTAGCCCGACAGATACTCCTCGAGCCAGTCGATGCTCTCGATGTCGAGGTGGTTGGTCGGCTCGTCGAGCAGCAGGATGTCGGGCTCCCGCAGGAGGAGGCGGGCCAGCGCCGCGCGCATCCGCCAGCCGCCGGAGAAGGTGTGGAGGGGCCGGTCGAGGGCGTCGGGGTCGAAGCCGAGGCCCGTGAGCGTCGCCTCGGTCCGCGGCCGGATGCGGTGCGACTCGTGCTGATTGAGCTGCTCCTGCACCCGGTGCAGCCGGTCGAGCAGCTTCGTGTGCTCTTTGCTCTCGTGGTCGGTGTTCTCGAGGCGCTCGGTGATGGTCTTCTCCTCTTCCTCGAGGGCCAGCACGTCGTCGAAGGCGCGGAGGGCCTCCTCCCGCACGGTCCGCTCCTCGGGGAGCTCCTGCACGTCCTGCTCCAGGTACCCCACCGACACCCCTTCGCGCGTAACCCGACCGCTGTCCGGTGTCATGCGGCCGGCAATCAGCTTGAGGAGCGTCGTCTTGCCGGCCCCGTTCGGGCCCACGAGCCCGATGCGGTGCGACTCGGGCGTGATCGTCCACGACAGGTTGTCGAAGAGGGCCTCGCGGCCGAACCGGACCGATACGTCGTCGAGCGTAACCATGCCGCGCGGCCCACGTCGGGCCTGAGGGAAAAGAAGACAGCGACCGGACGAAATGCCACGATCACCGCCGGGAAACGTTGCGCGCCCCCGGGCCGGACGGTGCGAAGATTTGGTAGGGGATTAGGCCTCCTCGGTGGCGTCGACGGCGTCGCCCAGCTGGGCGGCCAGGCGGTCGAGCTGCTCGTTCAGCGCCTCGGTGCCCTCGGCCCGTTCCTCCTTCTCCGTATGGAGCTCCTCGGCCAGGGCGAGGGCCGTGATGACCGCCGTGGTGAGCTCGGCCTGCTCGGGGTGGTTGTCCCGAAACTGCTCCATCCGGGCGTTGACGAAGGACGCCATCTCACGGGTGAACGCCTCGTCGTCCTCCTGCACGCGGAGGGCGTACTCGCGGCCCAGGATGTGGACGCGGATCGATTTGGTCTGCGGGTCGGCCATGGAGGGAGGGCGAGGGGCCCGTGGAGGGAAGAGGAACGGCTACGCGTCGGGAGCGTCGTCCCCGGCATCGGAGGATCCGGGCCCCGGGTGCTCCAGGCACGCATCGATGGCATCGATGAACTGCGTGATCCGGTCCCGGAGAGCGTCCGGATCATCCTCGAGACTGAGAAACGTCTCGTCGTCCGGACGGTCGGGGCCCGCCTCGAGCTCCTCCACGCGGCGGCGCAGTCGCTCGTTCTCCGCCCGGAGCCGCTCGATGGTGTCGACCGCCTGGACCACGCGCCGCGACAGCCGCCGGATGGCGTCCCGGTGCTCGGCGGGAAGAGGGGAGAGGGGGCCCTGATCCTCCTCGTCCTCGCCGGACATCGCATCCGGGACGGGCGCGGCGGGGTCGGGCTCCGGACGGGGCGAGTCAGTGGAGGCCATGGGTGAACACAGGAGAAAACGCAGGCGAGCGAACCGGCCCGGGCGGGCGCTCCGCGGACCGAAGCCCTGGGGAGCGACTGCATGGTCGGTGCCGGCGCCGGTTGGAGTGATGCTTTAAAAGTGATGCATGAGGTACGATAGGGAACAGGGCCCGGCACCTCAAGGTCCCGCGGCCCGACGCCACTCGGATCCGGGGCCTCGAATGCGGGGCGGAGGCGCACCGGCCCGTGCCCTTCTGATTGTCCTCGGACCGAGAGGACACGCGGGCACACAGGAATCTTGCCACCCCCCTCTATGGCGTGCCCGCTTTGGCACGTCACAATCAAGGTTCAATCGCACCGTCCGCGGGCCGCATGTGCAGGGCCTCCCGGCCTTGCCGGGGTCCACCGGGGAGCTACCCGAAGAGCCACATCACCAGCAGGATGACCGCGATCAGGTAGAAGGGGTACTTCCAGCGCTCGGTCATGGCGGGTGGAGTTACTGGCGGAGGGTGGCGCCGTGCTCGCGGTCGAGCGCGCCGACGATCTGTTCGATTTGCTCGTCCACCTCGTCGTCGGTCAGCGTGCGGTCGGCGCCGAAGCGAAGGGTGAAGGCCACGCTCTTGGCGTCCTCGTCGATGCCCTCCCCTTCGTAGACGTCGAACACGTCGACGCGGCGGAGCAGGGGCGTGCCCGCCTCGCGGATGGTGTCCTGCATCGGGCCCACCGGCTGGTCGGCGTGCACGAGGACGGCGAGGTCGCGGTCCACGACGGGGAAGCGGCTCACCGGCTCGTAGGTGCGGTGCAGGCCCGTCGCGGCGCGGTTGGCCAGGCGGCCCCAATGGAACTCCGCCACGAAGACCGGATGGTCGTCGAGGTCGAAGTCCGCCGCCACTGCGTCCCGGACGCGGGCGAGCGTGCCGAGGGGGGCGTCGCCGGCCGCCACGTCGATCCGGTGCTGCGTGATCGCCGCGTCGTCGGGTGCGTCGCCGTTTCGGGGCGTGAGGCGCACGTCCGGCACGCGCAGGTCTTCGAGCAGCGTCTCGACGAGGCCCTTGAGGTCGAAGAGGTCGGTGCCGCGCGGGTCGGTGTCCCAGCCGACGGGGGCGTGGGGGCCGCTCAGGGCAATGAGCAGCGCCGGGTGCTCGGCGTAGCCGGGCACGAGGGGATCCTCGTCCTCGAGGGCCCGCCGGTAGACGCGCCCAAACTCGAAGAGACGGAGGGCGTCCTGGCCGTGGTTGCGGTTGTGGCGCATGACCTCCAGGGCGCCGGGCAGGAGGCGGGGCCGGAGGGCCGCCATCTCCTCGGAGATCGGGTTCTTCGTCTCCACGACGGGGCCTTTCCGGCTGCCCGCGGGCGGCGCGTTGAAGCGCTCGGCCCGGTCGACGCGCAGCATGCTGTTCGTGTAGATCTCGCGGCAGCCGCGGCCGCGCAGCAGCTCGCGCGTCTTGCGCTCCAGCACCTCCTCGGGGCGCTGGTCGGGCGTGCGGCCCGGCACCGGCACGCGCTCCGGCTCGGGAATCTGGTCGTACCCGTGCAGGCGGGCCACCTCCTCGATCAGGTCCTCCTCGATCGACACGTCGGGCCGCCAGGTCGGCACCGTGCAGTGCAGGCCGTCCTCCGCCGCGTCCACGTCGAAGCCGATGGCGGTGAGGAGGCGCGTCGCCGCGTCGGTCGGCACGTCCGTGCCGAGGACGCCCCGGAGCCGATCGGGGCGCAGCGTGACGGTCCGGGGCGCGGGCGGGTCGGGGTGGGCGTCGACCATGCCGGGCACGACGGCGCCGTCCCCGAGCTCGGCGATGAGACGGGCGGCCCGCGCCGCCGCCCACACCTGGCCGTCGCGGTCCACGCCGCGCTCGAATCGGTAGGAGGAGTCGGTCTGCACGTCGAGCGCCTTTGCCGTCTTCCGGATCGTGGACGGGTCGAAGTAGGCGCTCTCGATGAGGACGTCGGTCGTGTCGGTCGTCACCTCCGAGTTGGCCCCGCCCATGACGCCGGCGACGGCCACCGGCGTCTCGGCGTCGCAGATGAGGAGCGTGCCGTCGGGCAGCGTGCGCGTCTCGTCGTCGAGGGTCGTGAAGTCGGTCTCCTCTTCTGCGCGGCGCACCACGATCGTGTCGTCGGCGAGCCGGGACCGATCGAAGGCGTGGAGGGGCTGGCCGCACTCGTGGAGGACGAAGTTGGTGACGTCGACCACGTGGTTGCGCGGCTGCAGGCCGATCGCCGAGAGGCGCCGCCGCAGCCAGAGCGGGGACTCCCGGACCTCCACGTCCCGCACGAGCATGGCGACGTAGCGCGGGCACGCCTCGTCGTCCTCGAGATGCACGGTGACCGCCTCGGCGGTCGGGCCGCCGGGCGCCGGCGTCTCAACGTCGGGGCGCCGGAGGGCGGTGTCGGCGAGGGCGGCCACGTCGCGCGCCACCCCGATGTGGCTCGCGGCGTCGGGGCGGTTGGGCGTCAGCTCGATGTCGAGGACCGCGTCGTCGGGCGTCACGTCGTGGGCGGCGAGGTAGTCGGCAAGCGGCTCGCCCACGGTGGCGTCGTCGCCGAGCACCATGATCCCGGCGTGGTCGTCGGAGAGGCCGAGCTCGTCCTCCGCGCAGATCATGCCGCGGGACGTCTCTCCGCGCAGCTCGCGGGCCTCGACCGTGATTTCCTGCCGCGCGTCGGGGGCGTCCGGGTCCGGCAGCGAGAGGGTCGTCCCCACGGTCGCGACGGGGGCCTTCTGCCCGGCCGCCACGTTGGGCGCCCCGCAGGCAATCTGGACCGGGTCGCCGTCGCCGAGGGCCACGTCGCAGAGGACGAGCCGATCGGCGTTCGGGTGCTCGCGCACGGCCTGAATCTCGCCCACGACGACGCCGTCGAGGTGCCGCCCGATCGGCGTCACCGACTCGACCTCCAGCCCGGCCATGGTCAACTGCTCAGCCAGCGCGTCCGGTTCCCAATCGTGGTCGACGTACTGGCTCAGCCAGCGATAACTCAGCTCCATTTTCGAATATCGAGTTTCGAGTGTCGAGTGTCGTTATGCGTGCGGTGCTTTCGTGTCTACAGCGTCGCCTCCCCATCGTACATCTTCCTCCGCTCCATGTCAGACCTTCGGGCCCGGACCAAGCGTTTCGCCCTCAACGTGATTCACCTCTGCAAGACGCTGCCTGATACGTCGGAGTGTCGCGTCATTCGAAAACAGCTTCTCCGATCCGCAACGTCTGTTGGGGCAAACTACCGAGCAGCCCGTCACGCTCGATCTCGACGAGACTTCATCGCGAAACTTGCCCTCGTGGAAGAGGAAGCAGACGAATCGCAATTCTGGCTCGAGCTACTCGGCGAGCTCAATGCTGGTCCCCATCAAAAAGTGTCTACATTGCGAGATGAGGCACACCAACTCGCATCAATGATCGTTGCGTCGAAGAAAACGGCACGGAATCGAGAATAGTCGGGATCGCATGGCGGTGCCACACTCCCAATTCGACATTCGCACTTCGAAACTGTCAAAACTGGTCCAGGAAGCGCACATCGTTCTCGTAGAAGATGCGGATGTCGTCGATGCCGTGGCGGAGCATCGCCATCCGCTCCACGCCCATCCCCACGGCGTAGCCGGTGTAGCGCTCCGGGTCGACGTCGACGGCGTCGAAGACATTGGGGTGCACCATGCCGCAGCCCAGGATCTCCATCCACTGGCCGTCGTCCTCGTCGTCGGGGTCGGCCCACCACACGTCGACCTCGGCGCTCGGCTCGGTGAAGGGGAAGTAGCTGGGGCGGAAGCGGAGCGTCACGTCCTCGCCGAAGAGGGCCCGGGCGAGGCTGTAGAGCGCCTGCTTGAGCTGGGCCATCGTCACCCCTTCGTCCACGTACAGCAGTTCGACCTGGTGGAAGAGGCAGAACGACTTGTAGGAGATCGCCTCGTTGCGGTAGACCCGGCCCGGCACCGCCACCCGAATCGGGGGCGCCTGCTCCTGCATGATGCGGATCTGGCCGGGCGAGGTGTGGGTGCGGAGGACCGTCGGCTCGTCGGGGGACGCGTGGTCTTCGGACGATGGGTCCTCGGCGGAGGCGTCGCCGTCGGATGCGTCCCGCAGGAAGAAGGTGTCCTGCATGTCGCGCGCCGGGTGGTCGGGCGGAAAGTTGAGGGCCGTGAAGTTGTGCCAGTCCGTCTCGATCTCCGGCCCCTCGTAGGTCGAAAAGCCGAGCCCGCGCAGGATGCGCAGAATCTCCTCAAGGGTTTGCGTGAGGGGATGGGTCGACCCCCGAAAGCCCCGGCGGCCGGGGAGCGTGAGGTCGACGTCCGCCCCGCCCGCCTGCTCCTCGCGCTCGAGCCGGGCCTTCGCCGCCTCGAGCCGCTCCTCGGCGCGGGCCTTCAGCGCGTTGACGCGCTTCCCGAACTCGGGGCGCTCTTCGGGGGGCAGGTCGCCGATCCGGTCAAACAGCGCCGTGATCGCCCCCTGGTTGCGACCGAGGTACTTGATGCGGAAGGCCTCGGCGTCGTCTTCGCTCTCGATCGTTTCGGCGTCGATCTGCTCGCGCAGCGCGTCAATCTCGTCGGGCATGGTGCAGTCGGGAGAGCAGGAGAGAAACTCGGAGGTCGGCACGATCCATAGAAAAAGCCCGCCCGACGGCCGTCGGGGCAGGCTAGGGAGCGTGCGTCGGGACAGCGCCCGCGAGGACGGGCCGTCTCCACCCGTGCGGCCGGCGGACCTACTGGTCCATCACGTGGGTCACGATCTCCTCGAAAGCGTCCGGGTCGTGGACCGCGAGATCGGCCAGGACCTTCCGGTTCATGTCGAGGTCCGACTTGCGGTACTGTCCCATGAACTGGGAGTAGCTGACGTCGTGCTGACGCGTGGCCGCGTTGATCCGGGTAATCCACAGCCGCCGGAACCGCCGCTTCTTCTGGCGACGATCGCGGTAGGCGTACTGCAGCCCCTTCTCGACCGCGTGCTTCGCCACCTTGTAGACCTTGCTGCGGCGGCCCCAGTAGCCCTTCGCTTTGTTCAGAATTTTCTTCCGGCGGCGTCGGGTGGCCGGCTTGTTCGTTGCGCGCGGCATAGGCGGGAAAAGAAGTCGATTCGTGGACGCAGAGAGACAGGAAACGTAGCAAACGGGCGGCGAGGCGTTCCCCCTGCCACCCGGAAAGAGTTCGGAAAACCCCCGTGGAGGTTTTGTGGAAGGGCCGTCCACCGGGATCGGCCGGACGCGGCTACGTCGACAGCATCCGCTTGATGCGCTGCTCGTTGGCCTTGTCGTCGATGACGACACTCTTGCGGAGCTGGCGCTTCCGCTTCGGGGTCTTCTTCGTCAGCAGGTGGCCCTTGTTCGCCTTCTTGCGCTTCACCTTGCCGTTGGCGGTCTTCTTGAACCGCTTCTTGGCGCCGCTGTGAGACTTCATCTTAGGCATGATGAGACACCCGTGAGGAATTGGTTTCAGAGTACGGATAATACTGAACGTGCTGTATGGTGGGCACGCAGGCTCGTTCCCGCACGCGAATCACCTTCACGGGGAACGCACCCCGAGCGACCGTCCCGGATCCGGACCGACGTCGGGACGCCCTACTTGTTCTTGTGCGGGGCGAGGATGGTCGTCATGCGCCGGTTCTCCATCTGTGGCTGCTGGTCAATGCGGGCCACGTCCTGGAGCCGCTCGATGAGGCGGCGCAGCAGGTCCATGCCCTGGTCCTTGTAGACGATGTCCCGGCCGCGAAACTGGACGTAGGCCTTCACCTTGTTGCCGTCCTCCAAAAACTCGCGGGCGTGGTCCGCCTTGAAGTTGAAGTCGTGCTCCTCGGTCTGCGGCCGGAAGCGAAGCTCCTTCATCTCCATGGACTTCGACTTCTTCCGGCGCCGCTTCTCCTCCTTCTGCTTTTCGTAGCGGTACTTGCCGTAGTCGAGAATCTTGCAGACCGGCGGATCGGCGTCCGGGGCGATCTCGACGAGGTCGAGCTCGTGGTCGCGGGCCCGCTCGAGGGCCTCGTCCACGGGAACCACGTCGTGGTCGCCGTCCGGTTCTACGACCCGCACCTCATCGGCACGGATCTCTTCATTTACGCGAAGTTTATCGACGTCAGCGATGGCTGTCTAGGGGGTTGGTAGAGGGAAAACTCACTTCGAAAGCGTAGGCCCGGACCGCAGCGCGTGCGGCGGTCTAAGATTGGGATCTGTTATACACGTAAACCGTCCTGTGAGGTTTCAGTAAAGACCGCCCCGGCGCGGGTTCCGCGGGCCGGCGTCCCGATTAGTCGAGCGACGGCGCAAACTCGGGACCGATCTCCTCGAGGAAGGTCTCGACCGAGAGGGTGTCCTGCTGGCCCTCCTCGTGGGAGCGAACCGACACGGTGCCGGCCTCTTTCTCCCGGTCGCCGACGACGAGCATGTACGGAATCTTCTGCGTCTCGGCCTGCCGGATCTTGTAGCCGACCG
This sequence comes from Salinivenus sp., assembly GCA_036625705.1. Taxonomy (GTDB): domain Bacteria; phylum Bacteroidota; class Rhodothermia; order Rhodothermales; family Salinibacteraceae; genus Salinibacter. The sequence goes on along the minus strand of JAZKTD010000053.1, from coordinate 4,888 downwards.
TCTCGTCGCTCGTGTCGACCTCCACCCGCACGTCGGCCGCGCGGAGCTGCCCGGCCACGTCCCGGGCGTAGTCGTGCACGTCTGCGCCCACGGGAATCACCTGCGCCTGGACCGGGGCGAGCCACGTCGGGAAGTTGCCGCCGCAGTGCTCGATCAGGACGCCGATAAAGCGCTCCAGCGACCCGAACGGGGCGCGGTGGATCATCACCGGCCGGCGCCGCTCGTCGTGCTCGTCGACGTAGGTGAGCTCGAAGCGCTCCGGCAGGTTGTAGTCGACCTGGATGGTGCCGAGCTGCCACTCCCGCCCCAGCGCGTCCTCGACCATGAAGTCGAGCTTCGGGCCGTAGAAGGCGGCCTCGCCGATCTCCTCCCGGGCGTCGAGGTCCGTTTCCGCGACGGCGTCGCGGATGGCCTGCTCGGCCTTGTCCCAGAGTTCGTCGCGACCCACGTATTTGTCTTTGTCCGCAGGGTCGCGCAGCGAGATCTGTGCCTCGAACTCTTCGAAGTCGAGGGCCCCGAGCACCTTCAGCGTCAGGTCGATCACGTCGATGAACTCGCCCTTGACCTGCTCGGGTGTGCAGAAGATGTGGGCGTCGTCCTGCGTGAAGCCGCGGACGCGGGTCAGGCCGCCGAGCTCGCCGGTCTGCTCGTGGCGGTAGACGGTCCCGAACTCGGCCAGCCGCACCGGCAGGTCCCGGTACGAGTGCAGGTCGTTCTGGTAGATCTTGACGTGGTGCGGGCAGTTCATCGGCTTGAGGAGGTAGCCGTCTTCCTCGCCGTCCTCGCCCCCCTCGTCGAAGATCATCGGGGGGAACTGGTCGTCCTTGTAGTACGGGTAGTGCCCGCTGGTGCGGTAGAGGTCGAGCCGCCCGATGTGGGGCGTGGTCACCGGCTTGTAGCCCTGCTTGATCTGCTCCTGCTGCAGAACGTCGCGGAGGGTCTCCCGGAGGGTCGTGCCCTTCGGCAGCCACATCGGCAGACCGGGGCCCACCTGCTCGCTGTCGAAGGTGAAGAGGTCCAGCTCGTTGCCGATCTTCCGGTGGTCCCGCTCCTTCGCCAGGCGGCGCCGCTCCAGGAAGTCCTCCAGCATCTTCTGCTTCGGAAAGCTCACGCCGTAGATGCGGGTGAGCTGCGGGTTGGTCTCGTCGCCGCGCCAGTACGCGCCGGCCACCGAGAGGAGCTTCGGCGCCTTGATCTCCCCGGTCGACGGGATGTGGGGGCCTCGGCAGAGGTCCGTAAACTCGCCCTGCTCGTAGAAGGAGATCTCCCCCTCCTCCAGGTCCTCGAGCAGCTCGAGCTTGTACTCGTTGCCGCGCTCCTCGTAGAAGCGGACCGCGTCGTCTTTGGAGACCTCGTGCCGCTCGTATTCGGCGTCGCGCCGGGCGAGCTCTTCCATCTTCGCCTCGATTTCCTCGAGCTCGTCGGCGGATAGGGTCTGGTCGCCCAGGTCCACGTCGTAGTAGAAGCCCTGGTCGATCGGCGGGCCGATGGTGAACTTGACGTCGGGGTAGAGCTCCTGCAGTGCCTCGGCCATGAGGTGGGCGGAGGAGTGCCAGAAGGTTTCCTTGCCCTCCTCGTCCTCCCACGTGAGGATCGCGATCTCGGCGTCCTCGGTGATCGGGCGGGCGAGGTCACGCACCTCCCCGTTCACCTTGATGGCGAGGGCGTCCCGCGCCAGGCCGGGCCCGATGCTCTCGGCGATCTCTCGGCCCGTCGTGCCGGCCGCGTAGGTGCGCTCGGAGCCGTCCGGAAGCGTAATCGTGATGGTCTGCTCGTCGACGTCGGGCATGGCGGTCGCGGGACGCAGGGGAAGGCAACAAAAAAGCCGCCTCATACCGACGGCTGTCGGTACTGAGAGCGGCGGCGGTGGGTCCAAGTGGACTCGAACCACTGACCTCTACGATGTCAACGTAGCGCTCTAACCAGCTGAGCTATGGACCCATCGTCGGAGGGAAAGACCACGCTCCGTTCGGGAATTGATATCAATGCCCGCAATGCGATCAGGATTCCGATTCGTCTCGATTCACCGAAACTTTCACTGGGGCGGACGCCGCCGGTCGTCCACGGCCGTCCCCGCGGACAAGGGGGTTTCCTTCGCCCGCCGGGAGTGCTACGTTGACGGGAACTGCTCCCTCGATCGATCCCCATCTCGGCCATGCCCCTTCCGCTCCGGCACGACCATCCGTGGGACGTGTCCCCCGACGAGGCCAAGGCCATCCAGACGCGCCTGGCGCCCGAGGTCGAGGCCGCGCCGCTGCCCGACGACGTCGAGACGGTGGCCGGGGTCGACGTCAGCATCCGCGACGACACGGCCCAGGCCGCCGTCGCCGTCCTGCGGCTGCCGGACCTGGACGTCGTGGACCGGGCGGTGCATCGGTGCGACGTGCCGTTCCCGTACGTGCCGGGCCTGCTCAGCTTCCGCGAGACGCCCGCCGTCCTTCCGGCGCTGGAGCGGCTGTCGACGACGCCCGACGTGCTGATGACCGACAGCCACGGGCGGGCCCATCCGCGCCGCTTCGGCTTCGCCTGCCACCTCGGCGTGCTGCTCGACCGGCCCACGCTCGGGGTTGCCAAGTCCATCCTCGTCGGCACGCCCGAGGGGGAGCTTCCCCCGGAAAAGGGCGAGCACGTGCCGCTCGTCGACGACGGCGAGACGGTGGGCCGCGTCCTCCGCACCCGCACCGAGGTCAACCCCGTCTACGTGAGCGTCGGCCACCGCCTGACCCTCGACGACGCGGTGGCCCTCACGCTCGACTGCAGCCCGCGCTACAAGATTCCGGAGCCGACCCGGCAGGCACACCGGCTGAGCAGGGAATCAGGAGGGGAGTAGGGCGCGCCTCGGGAGAGCGATCACGAGATCGCGGTCCACGTTCGGTACAGCTGCTCTCCGCTCAGAATGGCAAACACCGCAAGAACCGCGGCCGGAGCGACGGTTTCGAGAGGGGACCCCGGGCCGAAGAACAGGGACACGGCAGCCAGAATCAGGAGAACAGGTGTGAGAACCATCTTCGCGTGGTCGATCGGCCGAAACGAATCGGGGGCCTCCGGAGAGGCGGGCATCTGCTCCTGCATCTGGAAGGGAGGACGTTGGGGAGAGTCCACGGCGTTTCCGCGCCATCGGAACCGGCGCGTTCGGGCGGCCGACCGGGGCAGGAGACGCGTCGGGGGCCGTCGAGGAGGCGCTGGAGAGGGGGACGCGCCCGGGAGGACGGCCCGATACGGGTTACAGCGCCACCGCTCGGGGCTTCAGGTCGGTTAGGTTTGCGATGTGAACCCGGTCCCCGGTTTCGATGCTGTTGCGGGCCCCGATGCCGATGAGAATGGACATGGCCCCGTCGCGGCTGTCGGCCATGTGGCCCAGCGGATCCGGCTGGTCCGTCTCCCGGAAAATTCGGTCCTGCAGGCGCTGGTCGCCGCCGCCGTGCCCGCCGCGCTGAAAAGTCACCGGCTCGACCTCGTGGTCTTCCCAGAGGTTGTGGACGATGATGGGCTGCTGGGTCATCTGATCCGCGTCCTGGTCCATCTCCATCTCGTGCAGCTCCTCCTGGCTAAGCTCGCCCTCGTCCATCCACGGAATGTCCTGCCACGCCTCGATGCGGCCGTCGGTCCCGTTGAAGGCGATGCGCCATCCCTCGAAGGGGGAGTAGGTGGTCAGCGAGTAGTTGACCGTCACGTTGTTGGCGTACCGAATTTGGGCGGACATCTTGTCGTAGATGTTGACGTCGTGCCGGAAGAGGCAGTTGTCCCGGATGTACCCGTCGTGCTCCTCGTGGTCGACGTAGAGGTTCATGAGGTGCTCGTGCTCGGTGATGTCCCAGTAGAAGTCGCACTTGTCGGTGTGGGGGCACGTGCGGCATTTGTCGCCCCGAAAGGCGTTGTTGCTGCCGTAGTGCTCCAGGTCCCCGTACGCCACGACCTCCGTCGGCTCAGACTGCAGCCACCAGTTCAGGAGGTCGAAGTGATGTGTCGCCTTGTGCACCAGGAGAGTGCCGCTGTGCTCGCGCTCGCCGTGCCAGCGCCGGAAGTAGGAGGCGCCGTGATAGGTGTTGAGGTACCAGTGAAAGTCGACGGACGTGACCCGACCGATTGCCCCCTCGTCGAGCAGTTCCCGGATCCGCGTCATGTACGGGCTCCATCGGTAGTTGAATCCGACGATGAGGTCGTTGTCGGAGCGCCGTTCGGCGTCGAGGATGTCCTGGCACTTCTCCTCGTCGATCGTCATGGGCTTCTCGGTAAGCACGTCGCACCCCATTTCCAGACCCCGGATAATGAACCGATGATGTGTGGCGTCGGTCGTGGTCACGATCACCAGATCCGGCTGCCCCTCCCGTACCATTGCGTCGAAATCGGTGTACGTGCCGCACGACACGTCCATATAGTCCTGGGCAAAGTCCAGTCGGCCCGGGTTGTGGTCGCAGAGCCCCACGAATTCCAGGAGGTCCCCATACCGATCCACCAGATCCCTGCCCCAGAATCCGGTGCCCCGAATGCCGGTGCCGACCAGGGCGACCCTGAGTTTGCGGTCCGGGAAGAAGTTGAGGGCCGAGGACGGAACCCAGGCCCCCGCGGCGAGCATGCTGACGGAGGCGAGAAAGCGTCTGCGGGACTGAGTAGTAGACATCGGTTGCTGGGGCCCTTGGTGACCGATCGGGCGAGAGGGGTTAGCTTCACCCATTTTATAAAAAGATGGAGGTGTAGTCAACTCCGGGATCGGTCAACGGTCGTTGAGCCCACGGAACGGCTGCTGAGCAGCGGGGAATCTCCTGCAGGGAGGCCGCATTAAAGATGAGAGTGGACTGCGGTGTCGGCGGCACGGGGACGGGCCCGGCTCCCCGGGCGGGCGAGGACTCGGACGAGAGACCGCTGCCGGGTCCCGCTTCATGGACGA
>JAZKTD010000052.1:0-15734 GCA_036625705.1 Salinivenus sp. | reverse complement strand
CCCCGCTGGTTCAGGGCGCTCACAATCTGGTAGGCGCCCTGCGTGACGATCTCGGTCCCCAGCGAAAGCGTCGGGACGGCGACGGTCCCCTCCGTCTCCGCGTCGGCGTCGAGGTAGACGCGCCGGAAGGTGCGCGCTCCGTCCCGAACCAGCACGAAGGCCCCGGACGCGTCCGTGAGCAGGTGATCGGCGGCGATGGCGGGCTGGGGGTCGCCGGTCCGCTGCACCTGCACGGTGGCGTACATGCCGGGGCGCAGGTGGCCGTCGCTGTTGTCGAGCACGATGCGGGCGCGAGCCGCGCGGCTCTCGTCCTCCACCTGCGGCGTCAGCTGATCGATGCTGCCCTCGTAGACGCGGTCCGGGGTCATCGGGGTTGTCACCGTGACGGACTGCCCCTCGCGCACCGCAGAGAGGTTGCCCTCGAAGACGTCGGCCATGACGCGGATGGGCTGCAGGTCGGCAATGTGGTAGAGCTTGTCGCCCTGCTGCACGGGGGCGCCGAGGACGGCCCTGCGGTCGAGCACCACGCCGTCGAGCGGGGCCGTGAGCGGGAGCGTGGTCATGTCTTCCTCTCCCGTCGCCACCCGTTCGATGCGGTCGGGGCGCACGCCGATGGAGCGGAGCCGCTGGCGGGCGGACTGCCACTGCCGCTCGGCGGCCCGCAGGGTCTTCTCGATGGCCACGCCGCGCTCGTCGAGGCGCCGCTGCCGGTCCAGTTCATCGCGGGCCTGCCGGAGGCCCGCCACCATCTCGCTCAGGTCGGGCGCCGCCACGTCGGCCACGATCTCCCCCTTCTGCACGCGCTGCCCGGTGCGGGCGCGGAGCCGCTCGACACGGCCGTCTACGAGCGAGGTGACGAAGGCCTCCTGGTCGGCCCCCGGCTGCACGCGCGCCGGCAGCTGCAGCGTCGTCGTGACGGGCTGCTCCGTCACCGTGGTCGTCTGCAGGGCGACCTCCTGGAGCTGGGCCTCGGTGAGGGTGATGGCGTCGGGGCCGGCGGTTGAGTCGGCCTGCGCGGCCGGCGTCGAGGGGGCCTCGTCGCCACAGCCGCCCACCGCGAGGGCGAGCGCCGCGACGAGCACGAAATGGAAAAGCGCCGAGGAGCGAGAGCGAGTCATGGCGGGGCGGGAGAAGATGGACGAGAAGACGCGGCGGCGGGCGATCAGTCCAGGGTAGCGTCGCGAGGACGGAGGGCCCCGTCCACGACGAGCGGGTCGTCGGTGGGGCCCACGCCCACGGCGGACTCGAGGTCGTAGAGGGCGCGGAGGTAACCGGCGGTGAGGTCGAGGCGGAGGAGGGCCGCCTGCCTGGCGGCGTCGAGGGCGTCGAGCAGCTCGAAGAGTGAGATCTCGCCCTGCCGGTACACAAACTGCGCGTCCACGCCGAGCGAGTCGGTATTGGCAAGCACGTCCTCCGACACAGACCGGATGCGGGAGCGGTAGCTCTGCAGGCGCTCGAGGGCGTCGTGCACCTGCACCTCCACCCGGCGGCGCGTGGCCTCGAGGGTAGCGGTCGCCGCCTCGCGGCGTCCCCGCTCGGCCTCCACCTGCGTGCGTCCCCCGTTCCAGACGGGGAGCCCGATGGAGAGGCCCGCCGTGTAGCCGTAGGTGGTGGACGAGGGCAGGGACTGGCGCTTCGGCCCGGCGGAGATGCTGAGCGACGGGTAGCGCTGGTACTCGGCCGCATCCAGGTCGGCGTTCCGGGCATCCACCCGGGCGAGGGCCGACTGCACGGCGCCCCGCTGCCGCAGCGCTCGGCTCAGGGCCGCGGACGCATCGACCTCCACCGGCCGAAACTGCATCGTCCCCGCCACACGGTAGGTGTCGAGCGTCTCGACCGTGTCGAGGGTCGCCTGCGCGTTGGGCAACAGCAGGTAGGCGAGCTCGACGCGGGCGTTGCGAAGGCGCTGCTCGGCGTCGGCCCGCTCGTTTTCGTACTGCGCCCGCGCCACCTGCAGCCGCGCCCGCCGGAACGTGCCCAGGTCGCCCTCCTCGTAGCGCACCTGTGCGGCCTTCGCGGCCCGCCGGAGGGCGTCGGTGAAGGAGCGGAGCACACCCACACGGGCCTGGGCGGCCACCACGTCGAGGTAGCGGTGGCGGAGCTCGTTGTAGAGGCGCGTGCGCTCTTCGGTCACCGTCGCCCCCGCGGCCCGCTGCGTGGCGTCGGCCGAGCGGGAGCGGGCCCCGTGCTCGCCCGGATAGCGCAGCGACTGGCGGATCGACGTGTACCACTGGTCGTCCACGCCATTCGGCAGATTGGTGCGCTCCTCCGAGACGGAAAGCGACGGATTGGGGTAGCGCGAGGCCGCCTCGGCGGCCTGCCCCTGGGCCTGCGCCTGAGCCCGGGCGGCCCGGAGCTGCGGGTTGTGCTGCCGCAGCAGGGTCGCGGCCCGCTCGAACGTGAGCGTGTCCGGCAGGGGCTGGGCCCGGAGCGGCGCGGCGAGAACGACGGCGACGAGGAGCGGAAAAACGCCCCCCCATCGGAGACCGGTGCGCATCGGGGGAGAAGTCGACAGTCCGGAAGGTCGCGACGATGCCCATCATGGGCAGGACCTTGGACGTCGGGGGGCCGTGCGAGGATCTTAGCGCACGGTGAGAAGGGGATTAAAGGACGATTAGAGCTTCAGAAGAAGGGGGGGAACGGGGAAGAGGCCCGGGGAGCGCTACCGAGCCGTCGTCTCCGAGTTGGGCGACGGCAGGGTGGAGCAGGAGGAGGGGGACTCCTCGCCCGACACCGACGCGAAGGGCGCGTCCTCGGTCAGGGAGGCGGCGTGGGCGAAGAGATCGAACTGCACCTGCACGCGGTTTTTGACCTTGATCAGCCCAAAGGCCTTGGTGGGCGGCTCGACGTTGAAGTAGGTCATCCGGATGTCGTGGCAGCCCTGGACGCGGAAGCGGCGTGCGTCGAAGGCCCGGCCGACGGTTCGGAGCCGCGTCAGGCGCTTTGTGCCCGCAATCGTGAGGGTGCCCAGCACGTCGACGCGGCGCCAGTGACCGGTGGTGTCGAGGGGGGCGCCGACCGTCGCGTGCACCAGCTCAAATCGAATGGTCGGGTGGTCCTCCGCCTCGAGGGCGTCCTGAAGGTCGTCCGTCATCCGGTCGTTTCCGCAGTCGAACGCCGCCACCGGCACGGTCACGACCGCCTCGGTCTGGTCCTCCCGGTCCGCGGACGTTGGGATCGAGTCGGCTGCGGGAGGGAGCGTGGCGTGGCCGTCGACCCGGTTCACCGCGCAGGTGAAGTCGATCGACGCGGCCTTCCCGTGGATCCAAAATTGACTCTTGGGGTGCACCGTGAGGCGCGTGCCCTGGGCCTGGGCCGGGCTCGGCACTGCGAACAGCAGGCCCGAGGCCGCCAGCACCAGAAGGACCAGGACGCCCATGTGCCGGGCCCCCCGAAAAATGCCGGTCGGTATGAACATCGTGGGGCGCGTCGTTGTCATCATCGTCATCCGTTCGGTCGTGCGGGCCGCAGCGAGTCCGGGCGGGCGCCGCGCAGAGAAAAGAAATTACACGTGCTCGGGGGTCGGGTTCGATTCTGGGGCCGGCGTGGCCGCGAGCACAATCTCGAACCGGCTCCCCTCCTCGGGCGTCGACTCGACGCGCAGCTCGCCGTCGTGGGCCGCCACGATGCGGCGCACCAGCGCCAGCCCGAGCCCGCTGCCCTCCGAGTCGGCCGCCCCGGCGTCCACGCTGCGGTAGAAGCGCCCCCCGACGTGGGGCAGGTCCTCCTCCTCGATGCCCATCCCCGTGTCGCGACACCGGACGACGGCCCGGTCCCCCTCGGTCGCAACCGTGAGGCGGACCTCGCCCGCGTCCGTGTACTTGATCGCGTTGTCCAGAAGGTTGGAGACCGCCTCCCGCAGCAGGTCGGGCTGGCCGTCCACCCACACCTCCTCGGTCTCGACCGTCAGGCGGAGGTCCTTCTCCTCAGCCTCGGGGCGGGCCGTCTCGGCCTCGTCGGCCACGAGCGCATCCAGGGCCACCGGCTCCGTCGACAGCTCCTCGGGGCCCCCCTGCGAGGGGTCGCCGTCGAGGCGCGTGAGGGTGAGCAGGGCGCGCACCGTGCGGACGAGCGTCCCGAGCCGTCGGTCGAGGAGGCGGAGGGTCTCCTCGTAGCTCTCGGCCGAGCGGGAGCGGCGAAGCGCAATCTCGACGTGGCCCTGCAGGACGGTGAGGGGGGTTTGGAGCTCGTGGGCGGCGTTGGCGGTGAAGGTGCGGAGGGCCTCGAAGCTGTCCCCGAGCCGGTCGAGCAGGTCGTTGACGGTGCGGGCCAGCAGGGCGGTTTCGCGGTCGGCGTCGTCCGGCACCGCGACGCGCTCGTCGAGGTCGGCCGGCGTGATCGACTCCGCGAACGTCGTGATGCGTCGGAGCGGGCGCAGCACGCGGGTGGCCGCCCAGGCGACCAGCGCGAGGAGCCCGCCGAACAGCAGCACGATGAGCCCGCCGAGCCCGAGGGCAAACGACGTCAGGGTCGACCGGTAGTCGGGCACGGTCCGGGCCACCTGAACGTAGCCCACCGTGGTGCCGTCGTGGACGAGGGGCCGCACCAGGTAGTACAGCGTTCGCCCCCCGACCTCGATCGTGCGGAAGGTGGGGAGCCAGTCGTAGGGCGTCCGCGGGGCGAGCAGCTGCTCGGGGTAGAGGGCGCTCAGGGAGTCGATGTTGGCGGAGGCGCGCAGCACCCGGTTGTAGCGGTCGAACACTTGGATAAAGACGGGGTCGACCCGCTCGGCCGCGAGCCGGTGGTGGACCTCCGACCAGGTATGGCCGCTCACCTGGAGGCGGCCGTCGCCCCGAACGATGTCGGCCTCCACCTCGTCGGCCTCGGTCCGCAGCACCTCCACGGCCCCCCGCTGCAGGGCCCCGTAGACGCCCCCCCAGGCCAGCAGGCCCAGCAGCAGGAGGGCCCCGGCCAGGGCCGGCCCGACGGTCACCAGAAGCCGTCGTCGGAACGATCGGCGGTCCGGGGCGGACGGCGCCTCGGGGCGGGGCGACGGGTCGGTCAGGTCAATCATTGGACGAGACGGCCTCGTCGACGCAGGACGTGTACCGGTAGCCCACGCCCCGGACGGTTTCGATGGGGGACGGGCATCCCACCTCGTCGAGCTTCTGACGGACGTAGTTGACGTACACGTCGATCAGGTTCGTGCCCCGATCGAAATCGTGCCCCCATACGTCGCGGTGGATGGTGTCGCGACTCAGGGCCTGCCCGCGGCGGGCCATCAGGTAGGTCAACAGGTCCAGCTCCGTCGGCGTGAGGGGCACCTCCTCGCCGTCGTACGTGCAGGTGCGGGCTGCCGGGTCGACCGCCAGCGGGCCGTCCCGCAGCGTGTCCGTCGGCCCGGTCTGCTCCACGCGGCGCAGCAGTGCCTCGATTCGGGCCAGAAGCTCGTCGAAGGCAAACGGCTTGGGCAGGTAGTCGTCGGCGCCGGCCCGCAGCCCCGACACCCGGTCCTCGACCGCGTCCAGGGCCGTGAGCATCATGATGGGCAGGTGCGGCCGATGCAGGCGCAGCCGCTCGCAGACCTCGAGGCCGGAGAGGTCGGGAAGCCGAATGTCCAGCAGCACGAGGTCGAGGTCCTGCTGCTGCACGTACTCGAGCGCCCGGCGCCCCTCCTTCACCCAGTCCACCTCGTAGGCCTCTTCCTCGAGGCCCTGCCGGATGAAGGAGGCCACGTCGGGCTCGTCCTCGACCAGCAAAATGTGGGGGGACGTCTCCATCGGTTGGTGCGTCGGTGAAACAGAACAGCGCTCGTTTCAACCCGACGGCACGGGGCGGAGTGCCGGCCTGCCCGTGGTTCTAATTCGACTCTAACGCACTCCGACGCAGCCTCGCGCGACCTCGCCCCGGCCCCGACCCGAAGACGGGGGCCGCCGGGGGAGGACAATCGACAGGCGCCGGTCCGTCGCGTGCGGGCGGCGGACGTCAGGGGTCAGTCGGTTTCCGAGGCGGTTTGCTGCCGCCGCGGCGTCAGCACCACGTCGAAGCCAACCCGCACCGGGTCGGTCACCTTGATCGCGCCGAACATCAGCGAGGGGCGCTCGACGTTGAACGTGCTCAGCTTCAGCCGGTGATCGCCCCGGACGTTGATCGCCCCGTCTTCCTGCTGGGCGCCCTTCGCCGAGAGCGTGACCGAGCGGGTGTTGCCTTTGATCGTGAGGTCCCCGTTCGCGACGACGGAGAACGAGTCGGCCCCCGCCTTCGCCACCTGTACGTCGGAGGCGGTGAACGAGAGCGTCGGGTGCTCTTCCTTGTGCAGGGCCTCGTGGGCGTGCCGCTGCAGGCGGTCCTTGTCCGAGACCATCTGCTGGACCGGCACCTCGACCTCCACGGTTTGGATCGAGGGCAGTGCCCCGTCGGTGGCGCCGAGCGTGACGGCACCGGTAAGCTGGGTCACGTCCATCGTCCAGTCGCGGACGTTGGAGGACCCGTAGACGGTCATAGTGCTGCCTTCGTTGTCGAACTGGTAGACGACCGAGTCGGCCGGAGGGCCGGGGTCGGCCGCGCTGGGGCTCGCCAGGAGGCCCCCGGCGAGCAAGAAAATGAGGACAAACGTCATGGGATCATCGGGGTCAATGTGAAAAATGCTGCCGGCGTCCGAACGGACCGGGCCGGATGGCCCGGCCCGCTCGTCCCCATCCGTCGTGCGGAGTGGGGGAGCCGGCAGCCCTCGGTGGACTTGCGGCGACGGACGAGGTCGTTAGAAGGACACGATGCCCTCGAGCATGAAGCCGTCGAACTCGGCGCCGTTGCGGGTCGTCCCGGTGGGAAAGCCGTCGTAGCTCTGTGTAGCGTACTCGCCTTTCACCAGGACGTTTTCCGTCAGGAACCAGCCGCCGCTGATCTCCCAGCGATCCACGGTGTTGCCGTCGGTCCAGTTTGCGGGCTCCCCGAAGCTGCTGTGGTCGAGATCGCCGTCCATGGTGTTGTAGCGGACGCCCAGGAACAGGTCGTTGTCCGCAAACCGGTAGACGGCCTCGGCGGCGTACTGGTTGAGGGTGCCGTCGTCCAGGTTGGCTCGGCTCCCGCTCACCGTTTCGATGGTGCCGAACAGTTCGAGGCCGCCGAACTTAACGAAGGGGTTGATCATGAAGGAGGTGATCTGGTCGCCGAACCCGCTCCGGATGCGGCCCGACCAGTCGCCGCCGCCCACGACGTTGTAGAAGCGAGACCCGGCCCGGTCGCCGGAGTGCAGGTGGGCCGCGGCCGAGGACTTCGTGTAGTACGCCGAGCCCGTCAGGCGAACCCGGACCGTCTCGGTCAGATTCCGGTCAATGCCGAGCTTCCCGTGGAACGACGGCGCCCGCTCGTCGGGGTTCATGACCGTCGGGTTCAGTTCCCCGCCGAAGCCGCCGACCAGCAGAACGCCGTTGTTCATGTAGGTCGCCTCGGCGCCGACTTCGGTCGTGAACGCGTCGAGGACGTTGTTGCCGATGAACGGGTTCTGGATGGCGTCCGCGTTGTCGGTGCGCCGGAAGTGCGCGTCGCCGTAGTTGGGCATGAAGTGTCCGGCCCGAATCGACAGGTTTTCCATGACGGCGTCGAGGCCCTCAAACGGGAACTCGTCGACCTGCAGGTAGCCGCCCTTCACCCAGGCCTCGGGGTGGTGCCGCGAGGAGAGGTAGGTGCGCACGTGCAGCTGAATGCCGCGGGCGAGCTGGGCGTCGAGGTCGAGGTTGGCGGTCGCCAGGTTAAAGCCGCGGCCGATCTCCGGAAGATTGCCGGCCGCGTTGCTGTGGTCGAGGCCCTGGAGCTGCTGGGCAAAGGCGCCCCCGATCTTGACGGCAAACCCGTCGTAGGGCGTGTCGTCCTCCATTGGGGCCTCGAACGTCGTCACCCCCGCCTGGCCGGTGGGACGATTGTACCGAATGTTGTCCTCAAACAGGTTTTCTTGCTGGGCGGTGGCCGTCAGGGGCAGGGCCGCCGCCACGATGAGAAAGAGAAACAGTCGAAAGATGCGAGTAATGATATTCATAAGTGGACCGAGGGAGGCTGATGCAAAAACGTGTGCGTGAGGGACGGCCTGTGGGGCGGGCCGACCCCGAATTCCAACCAGTCTCAAGGTGAGCAGCGGGCGGGCGGGCATTCGACCGATGCTCCCCGACACCGAAGCCCGGGCCTCCCCACACGCTGAGGTGGGTACTCTCCCCAGGCCTGGTGGAGGGATCCCTTACACGAACGGGCCTGCCGCGCCTCTACGACGACGGTCGCGGGCGGGCCAGCAGGACGGGGCACGCCACGCGACGGAGCACCCGGTCGGCGACCGATCCCAGCGAGGTGCTCGGCGGCGTGCGCTCGCCCCAGGCCGGCAGGACCATCAGGTCCACGTCGTGCCGGTTCACGAAGCGACTGATCTGGTCGACCGGGTCGCCGTACGCGACGTGCGGTTCGAGGGAGACCGGGGCGTCGGCCGCCTCCATCAGCGCGTTCAGGCGTCGGCGGGCCCGGCGCTCGGGAAAGGAGGGGCCGCTGAGAGAGAGGCGGTCGACCGGCGTCAGGGCCACGTACGGGGCCGCCTCGATCACGTGGAGCAGGTCGATCGATGCGTCGTACAGGGGGGCAAGGGTCGTCGCGCAGTCGAGGACCGGGCGCGTGGCGTCCGAAAGGTCCGTCGGCAGAAGGAGGTGCCGGGTGGCCGCCGGGACGTTCTCGCCGGTCACCAGGACCGAACAGGAGAGGCCTTTCAGGAGCGCCTGGGTGCGCGGGTCGGCCAACGGCGGGATCGGGCCGCGATCGGCCGGCGGGGCGGTCACCACGAGGTCGGCATCGAGCTCGTCTGCGGACGCCCGGAGCGTTTCGGAGAGGGCCCCGGCTGCGGACACTGGCGCCTCCACGTGTAGATCGAGCGCGTCCCGGCAGTCCGCCGGAGCGGCCTCGCGGGCCGCCTCCCGCAGGCGGTCCGGAGACGCCTCCTCGAGGGGCACCGCGTGCAGCTCCGCCCCGAAGGCGCAGGCCATGTACACGGCGTGCCGGAGGGGCGTGGACGGAGGCGGCTCCGTCGAAATCGGGCACAAAATACGTGTCAGCGGAGGCATGATGGGCGTGTCGGGGCGCGTCATCGACGACGAACAAACCGACTCCCTGCGTTCGGTTAGCGCGGTGCTCAGCGGGGCGTCCGGGGAGCGCGGTAAACTCGGGACCACTCTTTGTGTAGAAAACAAATCCTGGGCGGTACATTTGTCCGGCGGTCGCCCCGACGCCCCGTAGGACGAGGACAGTCCTCTCTGTGGGGGGGGCTCCCACAGGATTCCTTTGACTCACCCTCGCACTCGGCCATGCTCGACTCGTCCCGACACGCCCTGCTGTACGGAATCCTGGGGGTCCTGTCGCTTTCGTTTTTCGTGATGGACGTGCTGCTGCCCGGGGGACTGACCGCCGAGCTGCTGCAGGTGTCCGTCGTTCTGCTCACGCTCTTCGCCCGCGGTCGGCGCGCCACCCTGGCGTTTGGGGCCCTCACCTCGCTCTTCGTGGCGGCGGGCTACGGGGTGCATCTCTCGCGGGGCGAGGCGGTCGAGGTGCTGGTCAACCACGGCATCGTCCTGCTGGGCCTCTGGATGGCCGTGGCCGTGGTGCTCGGCTACAAGCACGTGCTCCGCGCCCGGCGCGAGAGCAAGGCCCGGGCCCGGGCGGTCCTGGAGACGACAATCGACGGCATCCTCACGATCGACGCCGAGGGCCACATCGAGTCGTTCAACCCGGCCGCCGAGGAGATCTTCGGGCACGACACCGCCGACGTGATGGGGGAGCCGGTCACGTCGCTGCTGGCCCCGCCTGCCCGGGACGCGGTCGAGGACGCGTTCCGGACCTACCGCGAGACCGGACACGCCTCGATGATCGGGGCCGAGCAGGAGCTGACGGGCCGGCGGGCCGACGGCTCCACCTTCCCGATGGCCCTCTCCCTCAGCGAGGTGGAGGCGGCCCCGCGGCCGCTCCTGACCGGCGTCGTGCGCGACATCACCGAGCGCAAGAAAGACGAGCGGCGCCTCGCGACCCAGTACCGCGTCGCCCACGTGCTCACCGAGTCGGACTCGCTGACCGAGGCCGCCCCGCGCCTGCTCCAAACCATCTGCGAGCAGCTCGGCTGGGTGCGTGGGGAGCTCTGGCTGCCCACCGCCGACGGCGCGCGCCTCGAGAGCGCCGAGGCATGGCAGGCCCCGTCCGCGTCGCTGCCGGCCCTCGAGGACGCCGCCGCCCAGACCACCTTCGAGCGCGGGGAGGGCCTGCCCGGCGCAGTGTGGGAGGAGCAGCGCCCCCAATGGTTCCCCGACGTCCAGTGGGACGAGCGCTTCGAGCGGACGGCGGCCGCCCGGACGGCGGACCTGGACACCGGGTTTGCCTTTCCCCTCCGCGTCGACGGCCGCGTGCTCGGGGTGATGGTCTTCTTTCGCCGCGACCGCCACGAGCCCGACGAGGGCCTGATGCAAATGTTTTCGGCGATCGGCACTCAGATTGGACAGTTTGCGGAGCGACGGCAGACGGAGAAGGCCCTCCAGACGACGGCCGAGCGCCTGGCTCGGGCCCAGGAGATCGCCCGGCTCGGCAGCTGGGAGTACAACCTCGAGACCGGCACGATGATCTGGTCGGACCAGATGTACCGCCTCTTCGGGGTCGACCCGGAGGAGTTTGTGCCCCGCGTCGAGCGCGTCACGTCGTTTTTGCCGCCGGACGACCGGACCCGCTTCGAGGCGGCCCTCGCCCGCGTCCGCGCCGGCGAGTCGTCCTTCCGCCTGGAGCACCGGCTGGTGCCGCCCGACGAAGAGACGGAGCGGTGGATGCTCACCCAGGCCGCGGTGCGGGGCGACGGCACGCGCCTCGTCGGGACGACGCTCGACACCACCGAGCTGAAGCAGACGAAGCGGGCCCTCCAGGAGAGCGAGGCCCGGGCGCAGGCGATCCTCGAGACGACCGTCGACGGCATCATCACGATCGACGAGGACGGCATCATCGAGTCGTTCAACCCGGCCGCCGAGGAGATCTTCGGGTACGACGCCGCGGAGGTGGTCGGGGAGAACATTAAGATCCTGATGCCCGCCCCCCACCACGAGCAGCACGACGACTACCTGCGCAGCTACCGGGAGACCGGCCGCCGCGAGATCATCGGCGTCGGGCGGGAGGTGACCGGCCGCCGCAAGGACGGCTCCACGTTTCCGATGGACCTGGCCGTCAGCGAGGTCAAGCTCGGCGACCGCACCGTCTTTACCGGCATCGTGCGCGACATCAGCGAGCGGCGGCGGCTGGAGAAAGAAATCCTCAACGTGAGCGAGCAGGAGCGCCGCCGCATCGGGCAGGACCTGCACGACGGCCTCGGCCAGATGCTTACCGGCATCGGGCTGCTGAGCCAGGACCTGGCCCGCCAGCTGCAGGAGGAGGGCCACGAGCGGGCCGAGGACATGGTCGAGATTACCGAGCACGTCAAGGAGGCCGACCAGTACGCCCGCGACCTCTCGCACGGCCTCATTCCGGTGGACGTGGAGGCCAACGGCCTGGGCGAGGCCCTGCGGCGCCTCGCGACCAACGCCGAGCGCCTGTTCGACGTCGACTGCACGTTCCAGGAGGTCGAACGGGCCCTCGTCCGCGACAACACGAGGGCCACCCACCTCTACCGCATCGCCCAGGAGGCGGTCAACAACGCGGTGCGCCACGGCGCGGCCGACCGCATCAAGATCGCCCTCGCCGCCGGTGACGAACAGATCCGCCTCCAGGTGCGCGACGACGGGGCCGGCTTCGAGACCGAGGACGTCCCCGACGCGGGCATGGGCGTCCGCATCATGAACTACCGGGCCCGCATCATCGGGGGCACGCTCGACATCAACAGTGCGCTCGGGGAGGGCACCGTCGTCACCTGCACGCTGCCCCGCACGAGCGTGGAGGCCGAGGCCGACGAGTCCGCCGAGCCGTCGCCCACCGCTGCGTAGCGGGCGCTATCGAGGGGCGACCCCACCGACGGATGGGGTGTTCCCCCACGCACCTGTGGGGTGGTTGCGTCTATATTGTTAATCCCTTGTCGGGGCCGGTTCCCTTTCAGCAACAACGCACACAGACCCATGGCCGATCTTGTCCTCATCGACGACCACCCCCTGATGCGGAAGGGGCTGGTCCGCACCATCGAAAACGAGGTCGACCTCAACGTCGTCGGGCAGATGAGCAGCGCCGAGGAGGCGCTCGAGGAGATCGAGGAGCTCGACCCCGACCTCGCCGTCGTCGACATCTCGCTGCCCGGCATGAGCGGGATGGAGCTCATCAAGCACCTCCAGTCCCGGACGCCGGAGGTCAAGATCCTGGTCGTCTCGCGGCACGACGAGACCCTCTACGCCGAGCGCTGCATCCGCGCCGGGGCGAAGGGGTACCTCATGAAGCAGGAGGCCGGCGACGTCATCGTGAAGGCCCTCCGCAAGGTGCTCGACGACCGCATCTTCGTGAGCGAGGAGATCAACGAGCGCCTGCTGCAGAGCATGGCCGAGGGGGGACGCGAGCGCATCATGCAGTCGCCCCTTGAGGTGCTGAGCGACCGGGAGCTGGAGGTCTTCGAGCTGACAGGCAAGGGCGGCTCGACCCGCGAGATCGCCGAGCGGCTCCACCTCTCGGTGAAGACCGTCGAGTCGTACCGCGCCCGGATCAAGGACAAGCTCAACCTCGACTCCGGCAACGAGCTCATGAAGCACGCCGTGCAGTGGGTCGAGGGCGAGAGTTCGTCCTAAGAGACTGGCATGTTGACGTGCCCTCGCACGAGAGGCCCCTTCCCGGCTCGATCGGGAACGATCCGAGGTCCCTCGGACGGGAGGCGGGCCGTCATTCGTTGGGCGAGGAAGCGGACGCCTCCACCAGCGACCGGCCGAACGGCTTGGTGGTGAGGACCGGGCAGGGGGCCTGGCGGAGGACCGTCTCGGCCACACTGCCCATGAGCACCCGGTCGAGGCCGGACCGCCCGTGGGTGGCGATCGTCAGAAGGTCGGCGTCGTGGGCCTCGGCGGCGTCGAGGACCTCGCGGGCGGCGGGGCCGGCTCGCACCTCGACCCGCACGTCGAGGCCGCGGTCACGGAGGGCCTCGGCCGGCTCCCGGAGCGCCTTGCGGGCCCGGTCGGCGAGCGCGTCCGGCTCCGGCGGGTCCGAGCGGAGGCCGTACACGTCGGGCACGCCCTTCACCTCCACCGCGTGGGCGAGCACCAACTCCATGTCGTAGGCGAGGGCCCATTCGCGGGCATGGGCCAGCAGGGACTCCTGGGCCGCCGAGAAATCGACCGGCACGAGCAGGGTGCCGCCGCTCATGGCGTGGACGTCCGCGCCGGGGCCCACCGTCAGCACCGGCGCGTCGGCCCGGCGCACCACCTCTTCGGCCACACTGCCCAGCACGAAGCGCCGCAGGCCGCGCCGCCCGTGGGTACCGAGCACCAGGAGGCGGATGTCGTGCTCGGTGGCGTAGGTGAGGAGTCCCTCGGCCGCGGAGGGGTGCACCACGCGCCGTTCCCGGACGCGCGGCTCGGCGACGACGGACTCGCCCCGCTCGATCGCGTGGAGGTCCGCCAGAATGTCGGCCTCCTTCACGTCGACCACGTCCGTGAGGTCGGCCGACCGCTCCTCGACGTGGACGATGTGGAGGGACGCCTCGAAGCGGTCGGCCAGGTGCGCGGCGTAGCGCCGGGCGCGCTCTGCGCAGTCGGAGCCGTCGGTCGCGAAGAGGATGCGGGGAAGACGAAGCATGGGGAAGGGGGGCAATCGTGGGAAAGGCTAGTGACCCTGCACAGGGACTCTGGCAGGCTGGAGGAGTGCACCGGCGGCGTCTTCACGCAGCGTGTCTGCCTCCGGCAAATGAGAGTCCTACACGTGCTCGTTGGAGGGGCCGTCGTCGACGGCCCTAAGATAGGACCGGCAAAATACATTTGTAAGAAGCGGTCATTCCGAGCGACCCCGACCGCTGTCGGGGGAGTCGAGGAATCTCCAGGCAGGATGGCAGAGACGGGAGAGACCGGGCGTTTCCGCTGCTTTCAAGAAGATTCTTCGACTCCCTCCTTCCTTCGTTCGTGGCCATCTGGATGGCCTCGGTCGCTCAGAATGACTGCCGTTAACGTGCTTTTTCAGACCTATTTAGTGACCTTGCACGACGACTCCGACAACGTCGAGGGCGGCCGTTTTGAATCCGCTCTGATCGGGGGGCCGCGGTACGCAGGCGGACGGACCTCCGTGTCGACGGAGAACCAGGGGGCGAGCCCGTTACGGAGTCTGCGAGATCCATCCATTCAGTTGTGCAGGCCCACTGGATCTGCGAAATCTGTCCACTCCGTTGTGCAGGCCCCTCAGGTGTCGGCGGACGCCGCCGTCGCGTCGGCCGACACGAGCGACCGGCCGAACGCCCGCACCGTGAGGACGGGGCACCGGACGTGCCGCACGACCTTCTCGGTGACGCTGCCGAGCAGGAACCGCTCCAGGCCGGTGCGGCCGTGGGTCGAGAGCGTAACGAGGTCCACGCCGTTCGCCTCGACGAACTCGGCGATGGCGGAGGGGGCCGAGTCCGTCCGTACGTGGGCCTCGACGTCGTCGCCGTCGTCGAGCGTCTCGGACACGAAGTCGTTCAGCTTGGCCCGCACCTTGTCGTCGAGGTCGGGCTCCACGTCGTACACCGAGCGGACCCCGCCCACGTAGAAGGCGGGGTGCAGGTCCTCCTCGACGACGTGCAGTACGTCGATCCGGGCGTCGTAGAGCCCCGCCCACTCCGCGGCGGTGCGCAGGGCCTCGCGCGAGTGCTCCGAGAAGTCGACCGGTACGAGAATACGGTCCTGCAGGCCGACGGGGAGGGCGCGTCCCCCTTCGTCTTCGCCCCGCACCGTGAGGACCGGCTGCTCGGCCCGGCGCACCACCTCCTCGGCCACGCTCCCGAGCAGGATGCGGCTCGGGCCGCGCCGGCCGTGGGTGCCGAGGGCGATGAGGTCGACGTTCTCCTCGTCGGCGTAGCGGAGCACAGCCGGGGCGGGAGAGACGTCCCGGCGGGTGACCTCCACGACGGAAACGGCGTCGAGGGCCGCGGCCGAGACCCCCTCCGTCTTCGCGATCTCCGTCCGCAGCGCGTCGATCCCGTCGCCGGGGGCGGACCCGTCCTCCGCATCGTGCAGCACCTCGGCGTGCAGCACGTGCAGGGTGGCCCCGGTGCGGGCCGCGAGGCTCAGTCCGTAGCGGAGGGCGCGGTCGGAGACCGAGGAGAAGTCGCGGGCAACGAGGACGTCGTCGACGGCTAGCATGATGGCGGCGGACGGTCGGTGAGCGGGGACAAAAGAAGGACAAGTGTTGGAAACACATCCAGGGACATATATTGCTGGTTGGATGTGCTGTTTTCCCGGATGCCCTGATTCCGGGGGCATGGCTTTCCCGCGTCGGCGTGTGGGGGGAGGTCGTACAGGGCCAACAAGCGGACGGGATCTTCGTCCCATCCGTGGAAGAACCGGAGGGAGCGTGCGTACTTTACGAGTGGTTCTCTTATATCTCAAGTTCCGAACTACAGCCACTCTGTCGCGGACGACCACCGACCGCCACTGCCCCCGACGAGGTCGGAGCCCCCGGACGACGGGTCGTCCCAAGCGCCATGCCCGGCGGATCGGAAGCGCTCGGGCCGTCGTTGGCCCGAACAACAGCATGGAATTCGCAACTTAAAAGATACACTTTCGCCGCCTCCGCGCCTCATCATCCCCCTGCTCTCGCCGCAATGGAACTCGTGCTGGGCATCCTCGCCGTCACCGTAGCCCTAA
>JAZKTD010000051.1:0-15749 GCA_036625705.1 Salinivenus sp. | reverse complement strand
CCGTAGGCGGCGCGCGTCGCCTCCATCAACGTCTCCGAGAGGGTCGGGTGCGGGTGCATCGACTCCATGATCTCGTGGCCGGTGGTTTCCAGGGTGCGGGAGGTCACCACCTCGGCGATGAGCTCCGTCGCCTCGCTGCCGATGATGTGGCAGCCCAGAAGCTCCCCGTACTTGTCGTCGTAGATCATCTTGACGAAGCCGTCCTGAGCGCCGAGCGCCGCGGCCTTCCCGTTGGCCTTGAAGGGGAATTTGCCGACCTTCACGTCGTAGCCGTCCGCCTTCGCCTCCTCTTCGGTGTGGCCGACCGACGCGATCTGGGGCTGGCAGTAGGTGCAGGCCGGAATGTCCATCGGGTCCATCGGCCGCACGTCGTGGCCCGCGATCTTCTCGATGCAGAGGATGCCCTCGTGGCTGGCCTTGTGCGCGAGCCACGGGGCCCCGGTGACGTCGCCGATCGCGTAGACCCCGTCGACGTTGGTGCGGTAGTAGTCGTCGACGACGATGTCGTTGCCCTCCGTCTCGACCCCGACGGTCTCCAGTCCGATGTCCTCCACGTTGCCCACGACGCCAACCGCCGAGAGCACCTGGTCGCACTCGATGTGCTCGGTGCCGTCGTCGGTCTCGACCTCCACCCGCAGCGGGTCGTCGCTGTCGTCGACGCCCTGCACGTTGGCGCCCGTCATGACCTCGACGCCCATCTTCTTGTAGGCCCGGGCGAGCTCCTTGGACACGTCCTTGTCCTCGTTGGGCACCATGCGGTCCTCGACCTCGATGATGGTGACGTCGGTGCCCATGTGGTGGTAGAAGTAGCCGAACTCCACGCCGATGGCGCCCGCGCCGACGATCACCATCGAGTCGGGCTGCTCTCGCTGGAGCATCGCGTCCTTGTAGTCGAGGACGTTCTCCCCGTCGATGGGGAGGAAGGGAAGCTCGTTCGGGCGCGCCCCGGTCGCGATAATGACGTGATCGGCGGTCACCGTTTGCTCCTCCCCGATCTCCTCCCCGTCCATGTTGGTGGAGGGTTCGATCTCGACCGTGTCGGGGGCGGTCAGCCGCCCGTGTCCGTAGAGGACGTCGACGTCGTTCTTCTTCATCAGGAACTGGACGCCCTGATTCATCTGGTTGGCGGCCCCGCGGCTTCGCTCAATGACCTTTGGGAAATTGGGCGTCACCGAGCCCTCCAGTTCCAGCCCGAAGTCGGACAGGTGATGAGACTCGGCCATCACCTCGGCGCTTTTGAGCATCGCCTTCGTCGGAATGCAGCCGACGTTCAGACAGACGCCGCCGAGTTTGTTTTTCTCGATGATCGCCGTCTTCATGTCGAGCTGCGAGGCCCGCACGGCGGTCTCGTACCCGCCGGGGCCGCTGCCGATGATGACACAGTCGTAGTGGGTAGCCATGAGGAGAAGGGGTTGCGTGCGGGAAAGGAAACAGCAGATGCAAACTACGCCCTGGTCTCGACCAATCCCAAATGTCAGGACGGGCCGGCAGGAAGGTTTTCGTGAATCCGGCGGCCGGGGCCCCGGCGGGCCGTTACCGGGCGGAGAGCCACTGGGTTGGGTCGACCGACGTGCTCTTCGAGCGGTCGAAGACCGCGAAGAACACCCCGGCCCCTCGCGGTTCCTCTTCCGTGCCGGCGAGGCCGAGCACCTGGCCGGCCTCGACGGTCTCCCCCTGCGAGACGTAGAGGGAGGAGAAGTTGCTGTAGACGGACAGGTAGTCCCCGTGGCGGACCACGAGGTAGGTGCCGTAGCCCGGCACGAAGTCGACACCGCTCACCGTGCCCCGAAAGACAGCGCGGACCTGCTCCTCGGGGGTGGTGGCGATCAGGATGCCCGGGTGGTACGTCTTCGTGCCGTGCACCGGATCGACGCGACTGCCGAACTGCTCGGTGATGGCCCCGGACGCGGGCCAGGGCAGGGAGCCTTTGCTTTGCTCGAAGGAGGCGGACCGGCTCGCCGACACGGCGGCCCGCTCGGCCCGCCGGGCCTCGTTCTGGTCCTCCCCGCGGCGGTCGGCCTTGGCGGCAATCCGGCGAATTTGCTTTTCGAGCTGCCGGGCCTGCTGGCGCTGCCGCTGGAGGGTCTGCTTCAGCTCCGACCGGCGGGCTCGGAGCGTCTCGATGACCTCCTGCCGATCCGATTTGAGGGCCCGGAGATTCTCCCGCTCGAGGCGCGCCTCCGACAGCAGCTCCTCGGTCTCGGCCTCTTTCTGTTTGAGGTCCTCGCGGGACCGACGAACGCTCGTGGCGGCCTGCTGGACGTCGGCTCGCTGGGCCTGCCGCTGCTGCGCAAACCGCTGGAGGTAGCGGATGCGCACCAGCATCTGATTGATTGAACGAGACGCCAGGATGAGCGCCAGCTCGGGAATCCGGTTGTACTTGTAGGCGTGGACGACGCGGCTCCGGTACTCCCGCTGCAGGGCCTCCAGCCGCCCCTGGAGGGTCTGCAGCGTGTCGCGCAGCTGTTGCCGCTCCTCCTCAACCTGAGAGAGGCGTCGCTGGTACGTCGACACCAGTTCCTCGCGCAGGGCAATCTCACGCTCGAGCTTCTTGAGCTTTTCCTGCGTTGCCTCCTCGGCGGCGGTCGTTTCTTCGAGGCGGGACCGACTTTGCTGAATCTGCTGCTTGAGGTTCTGAAGCCGCTGGTTGGTCGATGCACGCTGTGCCTGCAGGTCCTCCTGCGCAGCGGCCGGAGCGGCAAGGAGGAGGCAGAGGGCGAGGGCGCCCGGAAGGAAGACCGGCCCGCGAAGTCCACGAAGAGCCACGAGTCCACACATGGGGAAGCAGGCGTCGAATGAGGGGCGTGCTAGCAGGCTGTTGCACATTGGAATTCGAGTGCCTGTCCCGACAAGGTCCTTGCTGTAAGTGCCTTTCGACGACCAAACGTTGGTCTCATTTGTCCAAACCGAACAATCTATTTTGCCGTTTTCGGAGCACAACCTGAAAAGGGATCTATGCGCAACAGCCTGCTAGCGCGACTGGAGCGGCTGTCGGGGCACGCTGGGGGATACCCCCAGCCCGTAGGACAGTCCCGACGGGTTGAGCCGAAGCTCTTTGTAGGCGATGCGGGCCAGGAGGTCGTCGCTGGGCCGCCGAAAGGTCACGACCCGCGGGAGGATAACGCCCTGCACGCTATGAAACTCCGAGAAGCGGCGCACCTCCAGCACCGTTCCGTCCGGCGCCGAGCGGGTATATTGTATCACCCGCCAGCGGCGCGGATCCACCGTCCACGTCTCTGTGCCCGAGGGGTTGGACAGGCGATACTGAGCGCTGTCGGCCGTGACGGTCCACTCGGTCTGCGCGCCGGGCGTGATGAGGCCGAGGAGGTTTTCGAAGACGTCGTCGGAGGCGACGGGCGCCGGGAGCAGCCGCTGGGCCTGGGCCACAGGGCCGACGCGGAGGGTCTGCTTGCGGCTGTCGTAGAAGAAGACGCTGTCGGGGGTCAGCAGCATGCGCCCCCCCTCGAAGCCGAACAGGCTGAACCGCATGAACAGCGAGTCGGCCCGCTCCTGGCGGATGTCGGCGTTGAACGACCGGTTCTGCTCCGGGGCCCGGACCCGAACCCGCGCCCGGCCCGAGAAGCGGCGGAGCGTGTCGGTCGGGGTCTGAATCCGGTCCCGGATCTCGGCGGCGGAGTGGGAGGGAAAGGCACTCGGCAGCGCCCCAGGCGCCCGCGCAGACTCGGAGCTTCCGCATCCGAGGAGGCCCAGGGTGAGGGCGAGCATCGCCAACAGGGAGAGACGGGCAGGAGAGGCAATCACGAGCACGAGGGCAAACGGGAGAGAGAGTACGACACTAGCTCTGGGGCCCCGAACGGAGTTTTTGCCGCAGGGAGGCGGGGTGGTCCGTGCGCTCGAGGGCCTGTTTCCAATACCGCCGCGCCAGTGCATCGTTGCCCAGGGCCCTATGGACGTCGCCGTACTGCTCGTAGACCCAGGCCGCGGCGTCCCCGGCGGCGAGAGCGCGTTCGAACGCCGAGGCCGCGGCGGGGTAGTCGCCCCGGGCGGACAGGACCCACCCGAGGGTGCCGAGGGTCTCGGGGGTGGCCGGACCCTGGTCGACTGCCCGGCGGGCGAGGCGCAGGGCCCGGTCGAGCTGCTCCTCCTGCCGGGCCAGCACGCGGGCGAGGTGGGTCCGCGCTGGTCGATGCTCGGGGGCGATCCGGAGGGCGGCCTCGTAGGCGGCGGCCGCACTGTCGAGCCCGGCGGTGTGCTCGAGGGCCCGGCCCCGCCCGACGTGCAGGGCGGCGTGGTCGGGGGGCGACACCTCGGTCCCGTCCACGTCCGAGAGTGCCTCCCGAAACCGCGCTCGGGCGGCGGCTGGCTGGTTGAGCCGGAGGTGCGCCTCTCCCTGGATGCGGAGGAGGGGCACCTGGCCGGGAAAGAGGAGGAGGCCCTCCTCGGCGGTCCGCACCGCCTGGGAGAGCGAATCGGCGCGGAGCTGCGCAGAGGCGGCGCGCCGCCACCGGTCGGGGTACCGGGGGTTCGCCTCGAGGGCCCGCCGCAGCAGCGAGGACGCCTCCCGGTACCGAGCCTGGTCGTACTTCATCCGGCCGAGCAGGGCGAGGGCGTCCCCGTGGTCGGGCACCCGGTCCAGGGCCGTGCGGAGGAGCTCCGTAATGGTCTCCACCGAGGTGGAGTCGACCGACCGGCGTTGCTTGTACAGCATTCGGGCCCGACCCACGAGCTGGTCCGGCGACGCGTTGCTCCCGAGGACGACCTCGCCCAGCCGCTTCGCCTTCTCGGGCTGATCGGTCTCGGAGTACAGCATCTGGAGGCGGCTCAGGAGCCGGGGGTCCCGCGGGTCCTCGCGGAGCAGAGGCTCCAGAACAGCGATCGCGTCTCGGGGACGCTCCTGCTGGATGTACAGCTGGCCCAGCCGGCGGCGATACTGCGAGGCCGCCCGCCGCTGCTCAATCAGCCGCTTCAGCGTCCGCTCGCGGCCAGCCGCGTCCCCGACCTGCTTGTAGAGGGAAAGCATCTCGGGGTAGGCCTCGGGCGGGACCCGGGCGGCCGAGTCCACCAGGGCCTCGTAGTGCCGCAGAGCACGGCGGGGCCGGTCCCGCTCCGACTGCAGGCGCGCAAGGGCCAGGCGCCCCGTGGTGTTGCCGGGAAAGCGCTTCAGCAGACGGCGGTACGCCGCGACGGCCTCTCGGGGCTGGTCGGCCGACCGGTGGAGCCGGGCGAGCTCGAGGTGGTAGTACGCGGTGGACGGGGCTCGACGCCGCGCCTCCCGGGCATAGTAGAGTGCCGACGAAAAGTTGGTCCGCCGCGCCTCCACGTCCGCCAGGGCGTTGAGGATGGCCGCGTTATCGGGCGCGGCCTCCAGGGCCCGCTCGAAAAGCGACACCGCTTCTTCGTAGTCCTCGAGGTAGGTCTGCGTCATCCCGCGGACGAAGAGCTTCCGGGCCCGCAGGTCCTGGATGTCGGCCGAGTCGGCGGCCCGGGATTGTGCCGACGCCGATTGGGGTGGGACGAGGGCTCCCAGCAGAAGCAGCGCGACGGCAAGCGTGCAGACCCCTCGGCTAAGGGCGCGTGGAAAAGCGATGCATCCCACCATGATCGGTGCGATCGGCGAGCGAAACAGTTAAAGACTCAATCAATCTGAACGGTGCCGTGAAAAGAGAGGTTTCTTGGGGGCGAAGGCCCAACGGCGCCGCATTGGTTTACAGAACTTTGATTATATTGATGCGGCCTGGCCCCTTTTTTCGTGGAGAGTCATCAGGGTCCCCCGTCTGTAGACGGGGCGACGCGCCCTTCCTCTGATCAATGCACGACGACGCTCATGGGTGAACACAACGTACACCGCGACGCAGACCCGTCCGTCCTTCGGGAGTTTACGAATCACCTCATCCAGGACGTGCGGGCCCTGGAGCTGATGCTCCATGAAGACATGTTCGAAACGGGCGTTCGCCGCATCGGCGCCGAGCAGGAGCTCTTCATGGTCGACGAGCGGGGGGAGCCGGCCCCGATCATCGAAGAGGTCCTGGAGCGCAATACCGACGAGCGCATCGTCACGGAGCTGACGAAGTTCAACATCGAGTTCAACATGGAGCCCCTGAAGTACGGGGGCGACTGCTTCCAGGATATGGAGCGGGCCACGGGGGAACTCATCGAAAAGGTGCGGGCGCTGACGCAGGAGGTCGAGGGCGACATTGCCATGACGGGAATCCTCCCCACCGCTCACCTGTCGGACTTTGCGCTCGACTACATGACGCCCCGTCCGCGCTACTACGCCCTCAACGACGCGCTCTCGCGGCTGCGGGGCGGGCCCGGGCAGTACCAGATCCAGGGGATCGACGAGCTGTTCCTGAAGCACGATTCGATCATGCTGGAGGGGTGCAACACCAGCTTCCAGACCCACTTCCAGGTTGCCCCCGACGAGTTTCCGCGATACTACAACATCGCGCAGGTCGTGGCCGCCCCCTGCCTGGCGGCCGCCACGAACTCCCCGATTCTCTTCGGAAAGCGGCTCTGGCGCGAAACGCGAATTGCCCTCTTCCAGCAGGCGGTCGACACCCGGTCGAGCAACCTCTACCTCCGGGAGATGCGGCCGCGCGTGCACTTCGGCACCGACTGGGTCGACGAGTCAGTCCTGGAGATTTTCAAGGAAGACATCTCGCGGTTTCGGGTGCTGCTCACGACCGAGCTCCAGGAGCAGCCCCTCAAGATTCTGGAGCAGGGCGGCGTGCCCAACCTCATGGCGCTTCAGCTCCACAACGGGACCGTCTACCGCTGGAACCGCGCCTGCTACGGCATTACCGACGGCAAGCCCCACCTGCGGATCGAGAACCGCGTGCTCCCGTCCGGCCCCACGGTGATCGACGAGGTCGCCAACGCGGTGTTCTGGTACGGCCTCGTCGCCGGTCTCGCGGAGGAGTACGAGGACGTGTCCCGCGACATGGACTTCGACGACGCGCGGCACAACTTCGTCGCGGCGGCGCGAAACGGCCTCGCCTCCCAGTTCGTGTGGCTCGACGGCTCGAAGCGCCCCGCCCACGAGCTCATCCTGGACCGGTTGCTTCCGCGGGCCGAGTCGGGCCTGCGCGCCTCCGACATCAACGACGCCGACATCGACCGCTACCTCGGCATCATCCAGAAGCGGGTGGAGACCCAGCAGACCGGCGCCCAGTGGCAGCTCGACTCCCTCGCGCGGATGAAGGGGGTTGGCTCCCGCGCCGAGCGGCTCGGGGCCCTCACGCGCGGCATGGTCGAGCGGCAGAAGGAAGGGGCGCCCGTCCACGAATGGTCCCTCGCCACCCTGGAGGAGGGCTACACGCCCAGCGGGATGAAGGAAACCAACGTCGAGGACTACATGACCACCGAGCTGTTCACGGTCCACGAGGAGGAGGCGATCGAATTTGTGGCCCGGCTTATGGACTGGCAGCGCATCCGGCACGTGCTGGTCGAGGACGAGCAGCACCACCTCGTCGGCCTCATCAGTCACCGGACGCTGCTGCGCCATATGGCCGACCGCACCGAGGTGCCGGACGGGGGCATCCCGGTCCGTGAGATCATGGTGGAGGACCCGATCTCGGTGTCGCCGGACCTCCCCACCCTCGAGGCCGTCGAGATGATGCGGGAGCACCAGATCGGGGCGCTTCCGGTCGTCCGCGAGGATCGCCTCGTCGGCATTATCACCGAGCGGGACTTCATCCAAATTGCGGGCAACCTCCTCGACGACACCCTCAAGGGCGAGAGGTCCGAGTCGCCCGACCGGACCCTCGCCGGGCCGTCGGAGGCGGAGGCCGAGGAATGAGTCCGGGCGGGTCGAGTGAATGTAACGTCCCCAATCCCAGCCGATGCCCCGGGAACGTGCCCGGATCGATCTCCGTGCCAGAGCGCGGCAAACAAATCCCCGACTCCACTCTCTTCATCAGAGACCCCGAACGACCGCATGGACGACGATTACCGTGAGCGCGAGATCAGCGGAAAGACGGTCGGCATTGACCGCACCCTCTGCATCGGATCCGGCAACTGCACCAACCTTGCCCCGGAAATTTTCGTGATCGACGAGGAAAACATCGTCGCCTTTCAGGACGAGACGCCCGACATCGACGCGGATCGGCTCGAGGAGGCCACGGCCATCTGCCCGGTCGATGCCCTGATCCTAGAGGATGAAGAGGGAAACCAGATCGTCCCGTAGGGCGCGACGCCGCGTTCACGTTTCCGGGCGTGCCCCTCTCGCCGCCGACTCCTCTCGTGGCCAGATGCCGAAGTGGGGCATTGTCGGTATACAGCTGCAGTGGGCGAGGCTGCCGTCGCCCTGCCCCGGCAACTTCGCGGCGTAGGGGTTGAAACACTCAGTCGCCGGACGAGGACCGTCGGTACCAGGCGATGGCCATGCCGGTGAGCAGGCCGGCGATCAGCGCGAGGACGATGTTCGAGAGCATGCGGCGTCGGTGCGTGGGGAGGGTTACTCGGGGAGGCGCCGGTTCTCTTCCCAGTCGCGAAAGCGGTCGAGCTCGTGCCGCACTCGTTCCACGACGGTGGAGATCACGGTGACGTCGTCGACGAACCCGACGGCCCCCAGGGTGTCCGGCACCACGTCGAACGGAACGACGAAGTACAGCGCGGCCCCGGCGATCAGCGCCAGGGGGGTCCACGAGACGCGGCGATACGACCGGTCGGCCCACCGGAGCAGCAGTCGCAGCATCGTGCGAAGGTCCGTCCAGACCGCCGCCAGCACGTCGGAGTGCGAGAGCATGCGCCGGTAGGCCGCCCGGACCAGGTACAGTACCCGAAACCGTCGCTGTAGCACCCGAGAGGTTGCCTCCGCGAGGGTTTTGAGGGCCGGTCGGAGTGACGACGAACGGTCGTCGGTCCCGGTGGGCAGAGAAGACCCGGAGGACGACGAGTCGGTGGGCATCGCGTCGGCGCGAACAGTCGGGGGAGGGCAGTGGACACCTACGATGCTAACACCGGGTGGGTCCAAAAGTCAACCCGTAAGAGCCGAGAGAGGGCATCGGCGGCGCGTCGCCCACTCCGATCTCCTCGCTGATCCCTCGCCGACGCGCGCTCCCCCGTGGATACGCACCTCACCACATCGCCGGACGAGGCCGCACAGTACGTCCGCGAGGGGCATCTCGCGGCGTTCCCGACCGAGACGGTCTACGGCCTCGGGGCCGATGCCTTCCAGCCCAGCGCCGTCCAGTCGATTTTCACGGCGAAAGGCCGCCCGGCCGACAACCCGCTCATCGTTCATCTCGTCGCCCGTGCCCAGCTGCGGCAGGTGGCGTCGGCGGTTCCTCCGGTGGCCGAGACGCTGCTGAATCGCTTCGCGCCCGGGCCGCTGACCCTCATCCTGCCGAGGGCGGAGGCCGTGCCCGGGATCGTGACCGCGGGGCTCGATACGGTCGGGGTTCGATTTCCGGTCCACGACCGGGCGAGGGCATTTCTGCGGGCCTGTGACACGCCGGTGGCCGCGCCCTCCGCCAACCGATCGGGGCGGCCCAGCCCCACCCACTGGACGGCGGTGCAGGAGGACCTGGGCGGCCGCATCGCCTGCATCTTGAAGGGCGGTCGGACGGAGGCGGGCGTCGAGTCGACGGTGCTCGACTGCACCGCGTCGCCGCCGACGGTTCTCCGCCCCGGCGCCATCTCGGTCGAGCAGCTCCGCCACGCGGTCGGGGCGGTCGACGTGGCCGACGGGTCGGAGACGGACGCGGCCCGAAGCCCCGGCACCAAGCATCGCCACTACGCGCCGGCCGCCTCGGTTCGACTCGTTCAGTCCCCGGCGGCGGCCGAGCCGGGCTCTGACGCCGCGTACATTGGGCTCGAGGCCCCGACCCAGCCGGAGGCGTTCCGACGGTGTCGGGTGGCAGACGACGTAGAGGCGTACGCTCGGGATCTCTTTCACTTCTTTCGGGCCTGCGACCGCGCAGACTGCTCCCGCATCTACGCGCAGGTCGTGGCGGGGGAGGGCCTGGGCCGCGCCCTCAACGACCGCCTGCAGCGGGCGGCGGCCCGGTGAGGCGCGTCCGCCGATGGGGCATCAGCCCCGGGTCGAGCGGATCAGCCAGCGGGTCAGGGGCGGCAGCACGCGACAGGCGTTCAGGAGGGCGGCGGAGGCCAGGGGCCGGAACGCCGCCGCGTGCGCCCACCGCCCGATGCGGAGCCGGCGCCGGTAGCGAGATCGCCAGCGATCGCGGTAGTCGGCCCGGAAGGCGGCGGCGGAGCGCTGCCCCGCCAAAAACTGGTCCGCCATCGGCGCCACGAGGTCGGCCGTGTCCAGGGCCATCGCCATGCCGTCGCCGCAGAGCGGGGCAATCATTCCCGCGGAGTCTCCGATCATGCAGACGTCGTCCACGAACTGGGACTTCGACATGAGCGGCACCTGGCTCACCGCCTGAAAGCGGGTGCTTACGCGGTCTAGGCCGCGCATCCGATCGTCCAGGACCGGGTTGTGCTGCCGCATTCCGTCCAGCATTGCCGTAGCGGTGCCGCCGGCCTCCTTGAGGGCGTCGGTTCGGCCGATCCAGCAGACGTTGAACCGGTCGTCCTCCACGGGACCGATGCCGCAATAGCCCCCGGGGGCCGTGTGCACCTCGACCGTGCCGGAAAGATCCGGGGACGGTCCCGCATAGTGGGCCTTGAAGGCGACGTAGGGGGACTGCTCCTCCAGGAAGGGCCGGTCGAGCCGGCGGTCCAGGGTGCTTCGTCGTCCGTAGGCCCCCAGCACGAGGCGTCCCGACAGCGTGTCGCCACCCGCCTCCACCGCAAATCCGTCGGCGAGCGAGCCGGTGACGGCCGTCGCCTTCGTCCCGGAGCGGCCGTCGACGCCCGCCCGGCAGGCTGCCCGGAAGAGGAGGGCGTCGAGCCGGTGGCGGCTCAGCCCGAGGGCCGTCCCGGGAAGGCCGTGCTCGGCGGTGGTGCCTCTCGGCCCGGTCAGGCGGGCGTGCCCGAGGGACTGCGCCCCGGAGGCTTGCACGTCCCCGAGAAGATCCAGACCGGAGAGCGAGGACTGCACCTCCGGGGACAGGAACTCGCCGCAGAGCTTGTGGCGGGGATAGGTCTCTTTTTCGAGGAGAACCACCTCGTGTCCGCGGCGCGCCAGTTGAAGGGCCGCGCTGCAGCCGGCCAGGCCGCCGCCGATCACGATTGCGTCGTAGGTCATCGTTCGGAAAAGAAGGCGGGGAGGGAAGGACGCGTCTGCGGGAACGATGTGCCGTGAAAAAGACTTTGCCTCAACTGCCTCGGGCCCCGATACGGTCCGGCCGGGCGTCACGCAGCCGTAATCCCTGTGGCCGCGCGCCCCGGCGGTCCGGGGAGGGAAGAGAGGGTCCACCGGAAGGCCCAGTGCCAGCGGACCTCGACGGCCGGAAGGCCGGCGGCCTCGGCCAGGGCCGCCAGGTCGGCGCGGCGAAAGCCCCGGCGGACGGAGAGGGGGCCGTCGTGCTGCACCATCGGCGAGAAGCCCAGACGACTGAGCGCCCAGATGCCGAGGTAGGCGAGGGGGTGGCGATGCAGGTCGTTCACCAGGATGCCGTGGCGGCTCACCCGGTCCATCTCGCGCAGCAGTTGCACGGCGGCGTCTCCGTGGAAATGGTGGAGGAAGAGGGCCGCGTGGGCGACGTCGAAGGCGTCGTCGGGGTACGGCAGCGCAAGGGCATCGGCAATGTCCAGGCGCACGTCGGCCCGGAGACCGGACGGGAGGGAGGCGTCGAGCCAGGCCCGACCGTGTCCCACCGTCCGGGGATTGAGGTCGACGCCGGTGGCCCGAACTGCCGTTCCGCGGCGGGCGCCCTGCCGGACGAGGTGGGCCAGGTAGTCGCCGGTCCCCGAGCCCACGTCCAGCAGATCGAGGGAGGACCGGGTCGACAGCATCGGGGCCAGGACCGAAGTGCTGGCCCGAAGGCCCCCGAGGAGCCGGTTGATTCGACGAAGGTCGCGGAGGGCCGTCCGAAGGGCTTTGCCCTTGACTTCGGGGTCGTCCATCCACTCGGTGCCCACCGCGCGGACCGCAAAGTCGGGAAGGGAGGGGACCGGGGACACGGCAGGTACGGGGCGATGGGTGGGGCCGAGGGAGAGCTCGCCCTCGGGAGGTCGAGGGGGGTTCTCTAATCGGAGGCGATCGCGCTGGGTCCGGCCACGGCGTCCGAGTGGGGAGCCCGTGGGTCTCGGGCGCTGCCCGACGTGGGCAGCGGCGGGCCGACGAACATCCGATCGGGGCGCAGGTACACTGCGGTGCTGTGTTCGAACCCGCCCCACCCGGCCCCATGTCACTCCTCTCAGTCGACCAGGTGAGCGTTCGGCTCGACGGGCAGACAATTCTTCGGGACGTGGACTTCGACCTTTCAGCGGGACGGTGGCTGGGCCTCATCGGCCCCAACGGAAGCGGGAAGACTACGCTCCTCCGCGCGATCGGGGCCCTCATCGGGTTCGACGGTCGGATCCACCTCGGTGGACAGGCCGTCGAGGCCCTTCCGGCTCAGGAACGGGCCCGTCGGCTCGCGTACGTCCGTCAGGCCCCGTCGCTCACGTTCGACTTCACGGTTGAGCAGCTGGTGCTGCTGGGGCGGGCCCCGCACCGGGGCTGGATGCAGGCCTACCAGCCCGAGGATCGGACCCGCGTGCGGTCGGCCCTGGCCCGGGTCGACCTCGAGGGCTTTGCCGGGCGGTCGGTGATGTCCCTCAGCGGCGGGGAACTGCAGCGCGTCTTCCTGGCGCAGGCGCTCGTCCAGGAGGCGGATCTCCTTCTCCTCGACGAGCCGACGTCCCACCTCGACGTGCACTACCAGTTCGCCTTCATGGAGCAGGTACGGGCCCTGGTCGCGGAGGGACGGTCCGTCCTCACGGTGTTTCACGACCTCGAGCTGGCCGCGCGCCACGCCGAGCGGCTGCTGGTCCTCAAGGAGGGGCGTCTGGTGGAGGACGGTCCACCCGACGAGGTGCTGACCCCGGATTGCATCGCGGACGTGTTTGGGATGAAGGCCCGCGTCGAACGCCCGACGGCGGGGCGCCTGCGGATCGAGTACCTCGCCCCCGTCCGGGAGACGACGTAGGAGAGACGCATCGGCTGCCTTATTCGCCCATTGTCCGACCCGGGCCGCCCGAAACGCCCCGCTCCGCTGCGCGTGCCAACGAAGTCTGATTCTTCCGCCAGGACCTCCTCTACCGCCTATGCCCGACCGAATCTACACCCGCACCGGCGACGACGGCACCACCTCGCTCTTCGGCGGGGAACGCGTCGGCAAAGGAAATGCCCGCATCGACGCCTACGGCACCGTCGACGAGGCGAACTCCGTCGTCGGACTCGCGCGGTCGCACCTCCGGGACCAGCCCGGAGCGGAGCGGCTCGATCCCGTTCTGGGCGACGTGCAGGAGGAGCTCTTCGTGGTTGGGGCCGACCTCGCGACGCCCGTGGACGCCAAGCCCCTGGTGCCCCGCATCAAAGAGAAGCACGTGGGCCGCGTGGAGGACCGCATCGACGCGTTCGACGAGGATCTCGACCCGCTGGAGTCGTTCGTCCTCCCGGGAGGAAGCCCGGCCGGGGCCTCCCTCCACTCCGCCCGCACGATCTGCCGGCGGGCCGAGCGGCTCGTGGTGCGGGCCAGCGCCTCCACCCCGATCAACGAAAAGACGAAGGTCTACCTCAATCGCCTCTCCGACCTGCTCTTCGTCCTGGCCCGCTGGGCCAACAAGCAAGCCGGCGTCCGGGAGGACAAGTGGGTGCCCGACGACGCGGGCGGAGACGGGGACGACGAGTCGTCGAACTGAGCGGACCCGACCGCGCGGACCATGCCGTCCCCCGATGCCCCGGACGAATCAGATGACTTCTACGAGCGCGTCTGGGCCGTCGTCGCGCAAATTCCCCCCGGCCGCGTGACCACCTACGGCGACATCGCCGAGCACCTCGGGCGCCGCGGGGCCGCCCGGACGGTGGGGTGGGCCCTGAACGCGGCGATCGGATCGGGCCTGCCGTGCCACCGGGTGGTCAACCGGTACGGCGCGCTCACGGGCCGCCGGCACTTCGAGACACCGGACGTCATGGAGGAGCGCCTCCGCAGTGAAGGCGTGACGTTCACGGAGGAGGGGCACGTCGACCTCGACCGGCACCGGTGGGTCCCCGACGCGGAATGAGACCGAATCCACTTCGAGGAGTCAGGAATGGACGGATCAACGTACGGGCGGGTGGAGGCAAAATGCGTCCATACGGTCCCGCCTCCAGTCGTCTCCGCCCGACTCGACGGGCGCAATCGGTGTGCGTGCGACTCTGATCGGAGAGGGGACCCATGAGGGATCCCTACGCCGGGGCCTCCTCCGCCGCGCGGGACATGTCTTCGAGGGTGCGGCCCTTCGTTTCCTGGACGAAGAGACGCACGAAGAAGAAGGCCACCACGCCGAAGGCCGCGTAAATGGCGTACGAGAACCCGAGGCCGATGGAGTCGAGGAGGATGGGGAAGGTCATCGTGATCGTGAAGTTGGACAGCCACTGCACGACCCCGGCCAGCGAGAGGGCGGCGCCCCGGAAGCGGTTGGGGAACATCTCGCCGAGCATGACCCACATGACCGGGCCCCACGAGAAGGCGAAGAAGGCGACGTAGGTGTTGGCCGCGATGAGGGCGACGGTCCCCATGGTGCTGGACAGCTGCAGGTCGCCGGAGGCGCCCACGTCAGCGGTGCCGAAGGCGTAGGCGAGGACCCCGAGCATGACGGCCTGTCCCAGCGCGCCGATCAGCAGCAGCGGCTTTCGGCCCAGACGGTCCACCAGGGCGATGGCCACGAACGTGAAGGCGATGTTCACGCTCCCGGTCACGACGTTGTTCATCAGCGACACCGACTCGGTGAAGCCGGCGGCCTGCCAGAGCGTGGCGCCGTAGTAAAAGACGACGTTGATGCCGGTAAACTGCTGCAGGGCGGCGAGGCCCAGCCCCACCCATACGAGGGGATGGATATTTCCGGTATGACGGTGGACGATGTCTGTGAGGCTGGGTTTTCCTTCCTGCAGGGTGGAGCGGATGTCGGCAATCTTCTCCTCCGCGTCCGGGGCCGTGGAGAGAGAGTTGATGACGGTCCGGGCCTCGTCTTCCTTGCCGGCGGCCACCAGGTACCGGGGCGACTCCGGAATGAAGAACAGGGAGCCCAGGAAGAGGCTCGCGGGCAGGATCTCGACCCAGTACATCCACTGCCAGGCGTCGAACCCGAACAAGAAGACCTCCTCGGCACTGCCGGCCGCCCCCGCGATGAAGTAGTTGCTCACGAAGGCCATAAACAGGCCAATCACGATCATGAGCTGCTGTAGGGTGGTGAGACTGCCCCGAATGCTCGGCGGGGCGATCTCACTGATGTAGGCGGGGGCCAGAATGCTGGCTGCGCCGACGGCGAGCCCGCCCACGATCCGGAAGAAGACGAACTCCGGGGAGCTGCCCGAAATGCCGGAGCCCCACGCACTGATGATGAAGGCGATCCCGGTCAGAATCATGGCGGGGCGCCGCCCGAACCGGTCGGCGATGTTGCCGGCAAAGAAAGCCCCGACCGCGCACCCAAGGAGGATCGACGCGACGTTGAAGCCAGTGCCCACGTCGTCGGACCCGAACTCGGTCTGCAGCGCGTCGACGGTCCCGTTGATCACGCCGCTGTCGAACCCGAAGAGGAATCCGCCGAGGGCCGCGACGAGCGACAGGAAGAGAATTTTTCCGACATTGTCGCCCGCGAGTTCAGTGAGGCTCTGGTCCTGTTCCGGGTCGGCCATGGGCAGTGGGGCAGTCGTGTAGAAGGAGGGACAGACGGGGCCCGCCGGGTGTCGT
>JAZKTD010000050.1:0-16026 GCA_036625705.1 Salinivenus sp. | reverse complement strand
GAGGAGGACGACCTTCTCGAGTTCGGGCCGGGGGATAGCGAGCCCCCCGGCGGGGCGTCGCGCCGGCAGTTCCTGCAGCTCATGGGGGCGGCCATGGCCATGGCGGGGCTCGCCGGGTGCCGGCGGCCGGAGGAGAAGATTCTCCCGTACGTCCGCAAGCCCGAGGAGGTGCTGCCGGGCGTTCCCCAGCAGTACGCCACGGGCATGCCCTTCCGGGACGTGCTCCGCCCGGTGCTCGTGGAGAGCCACGAGGGGCGCCCCTCGAAGGTCGAGGGCAACGGCGACCACCCGGTGGGACAGACCGGCACGAGCGGGTTTGAGCAGGCCTCCATCCTCAACCTCTACGACCCCGATCGCTCGCGCACCGTGCGACGAGAGGGAAGCGAGGCCACGTGGGACGACTTCGTTCAGTTCTGCCGTCAGCTCGGCGAGCAGGCGGCCGACCAGAACGTCGCCGTTCTGATGGAGGAGCACCCGTCCCCGACCGTGCAGGCGATGCGGCAGCGGATGACGGACCGGTTCCCGAACCTGCAGTGGATCACCTACGCGCCGACCGGCGACGACCCGGTGCGCCTCGGCATGCAGCGGGCGTTCGGGCGGCCGCTGCGGCCGCGCTACGACCTCGGAGAGGCGGAGGTCATTCTGAGCCTCGACGCCGACTTCCTCGACGGGCGCCACCGCGACTTTCTGCACAACACGCAGTCCTTCGCCGAGGGGCGCCGCCTGGAGGGGCCCGAGGACGAGATGAGCCGCCTCTACGCGGTAGAGAGCCAGTACTCGACGACCGGCGGCTCGGCCGACCACCGGATGCGCCTGCAGGCGCGCCGGGTCCGGGCGTTTGCCGCCGCGATCGGGGCCGAGCTCGGCGTGGGGACGGCTCCCGACGCGAGTTGGAGCGAGAAGGAGCAGGTCTACGTCCGCGAGATTGCGCGCGACCTGCGGGAGGCCGGGGCACAGGGCGTCGTCCTCGCCGGGGAGTCGCAGCCGCCCGCCGTGCATGCCCTGGCGATGGCGATCAACCAGCAGCTCGGCAGCGTCGGCACCACCGTTACGCTTCTGGACCCGGGCACCGAGCAGACCGCGTCCCAGGACGCGGCCCTGACCGACCTCGTGTCGTCGATGCAGAACGACGAGGTCGACACCCTCTTCATGATGGGCGTCAATCCGGTTTACGACGCGCCGGCGGCCCTCGACTTCGAGGCCGCGATGGACAGCGTGGAAAACACCGTACACTGCGGCCTCCTGCGCGACGAAACCGCACAGGCGAGCCGCTGGCACGTGCCCCGCACTCACTATCTGGAAAGCTGGGGCGACGGCCGCGCCTACGACGGCACCCTGTCGGTCATCCAGCCGCTCATCCGTCCCCTCTACGACGACGCCCATTCCGAGATCGAGGTGCTCAACCTCCTCGCCACCGGGGTCGACGCCACCGGCTACGACCTCGTGCGCGAGCAGTGGCGGCGGCGCCTTCCCCAAAACTTCGAGGAGCAGTGGCGGCAGGTGCTCCACAACGGCTATCTGGAGGACACCCAGTTCCCCGCAGCGTCGGTCGGGCCCGCGGACGTGCCGGAGATGTCGCCGCCGGGCGACGGGCTCGAGGTCGTGTTTCGGCAGGACCCGAAGCTGCTGGCCGGGCGCTTCTCCAACAACGCCTGGATGCAGGAGCTGCCGGACCCGGTCACGAAGATCGTGTGGGACAACGTGGCGGTCATGAGCGCCACCACGGCCGAGGAGCGGGGCCTGGAGGTGGAGTACAGCGAGGACAACTTCTACGCCGACCGTGTCGAGCTGACGGTGAACGGGACGACCGTCGAGCTGCCGGTCTGGATCCAGCCGGGCCACCCCGACGACTCGATCACCGTCAACCTCGGCTACGGCCGCACGATCGCCTCGGCCCGGGAGGGCTTCAGCACGCCCTTCTGGGACGTCTCCGACGAGCAGAGCGTCTACAACCCGGACCCCATCGCCGGCGGGCTCGACGCGGACGGCGAGCCCACGGACGTGGTGGGCGTCAACGTGGCCCCGCTGCGGCCCGAGAGCGGCCGCGTGGCGACCGACGCGGAGGTCTCGAAGGTCGGCAGCGGCTATCTCATCGCGACGACGCAGGAGGAGGGCTCGATGCAGGGGCGGCCCATCGTGCGCTGGGCGACCCTCGATGAGTTTCGGGAGGACCCGTACTTCGTCGACGAGAATCAGACACCGGTCCCCGAGCTCGGCCACGAGGAGGAGGGGCACGGCGGGGACGGCCACGGTGGAGATGGCCACGGTGGCGACGGCCAGGCCGGGAGCGCCCCGGTCCACGACGAGGAAAACTTCGGCCTCGCGTCCGGCGCCGGGACCAGTGCCCACACCCTCAACGACCTCTCGGCCGAAGACCAGGCGCGGGCCCGACAGAGCCCCGCGGCGCAGGCCGACACCGCCGGCCACGGCGGCGACGGCCACGGCGGGCAGGGGCACGGCGCCTCCGGCGAATCGGCGGGCGCGGAGAATGTGGAGGGCTACCAGGACTACCCCATGGTCTGGGAGGAGAACCACCCGAAGGATCAGCCCGCCATGAAGGACAACCCCTACTACCAGAATCAGTGGGGCATGTCCATCGACCTCAACACCTGCACGGGCTGCAACGCCTGCGTGGTGGCCTGCACCAGCGAGAACAACGTACAGGTGGTGGGCAAGGAGGAGGTCAGCAACGGGCGCCACATGTACTGGATTCGGAACGACCGGTACTACGTGACCGAGGAGGGCGGCGACCCCGACGATCCGGAGATGATGATGCAGCCGGTGATGTGCCAGCACTGCGAGAACGCGCCGTGCGAGTCGGTCTGTCCGGTGGCGGCCACGGTCCACTCCCCCGACGGCACCAACCAGATGATCTACAACCGCTGCGTCGGGACGCGGTACTGCGCCAACAACTGCCCCTACAAGGTGCGGCGGTTCAATTTCTTCGACTGGAACAGCACCCTGCCCACCGAGGTGCAGATGGCGCAGAACCCGAACGTGACCGTCCGCTCCCGGGGCGTGATGGAGAAGTGCTCCTGGTGCGTCCAGCGCATCCGGCAGAGCCAGCAGCAGGCCGACAACGAGGACCGGGACCTCTACCCGAACGAGGTCGAGACGGCGTGCCAGCAGGCGTGCCCGACCGACGCGATTACGTTCGGCGACCTCAACAACCCCGAGAGCGACGTCGTCCGCGAGAAGGAGAACCCGCGCCGGTACGAGCTGCTCTCGTACCTGAACACCAAGCCGCGCCTCTCCTATCTGGGCCGCGTCCGCAACACGAACGCACGGATCGAAGAGGCGCTGTCCGCCGATGAGGACGAGACGGACGCCGCTCGGGCCGAGGCGTAGACGGCCCCTACCCGCAACACCGACGAACCGACCAGAACACGTCGTGGCGAATTCTGAGGAGTCCAAATCGATTCCGGCCGATCCCTCGTCCCCGGGCGGCGAGGAGCACGGGGACGGCCGAGACGATCTCATCCGAGGCAACCTGTCGTTCCACGACATCACCGAACTGGTGTCGCGGCACACCGAAAAGAAGGCCCCGCTGGCGTGGTACGTCGCGTTCGCGACGGCCCTGTCGGGCACGGTCCTGCTCCTGGCCCTCTTCGCGTATGTGACGTGGAACGGCATCGGGGCCTGGGGCAACAACCAGCCGGTCGGGTGGGGCTGGCCGATCGTCAACTTCGTGTTCTGGGTCGGCATCGGCCACGCCGGCACGCTGATCTCGGCGATCCTCTTCCTCTTCCGCCAGCACTGGCGGACGTCCATCAACCGGGCGGCGGAGGCGATGACCATCTTCGCCGTTATCTGTGCCCTCATCTGGCCGACCTTCCACGTCGGGCGCGTCTGGGTGATCTACTGGACGCTCCCGATCCCGAACCAGATGGAGATGTGGCCGCAGTTCAAGAGCCCGCTCCTGTGGGACGTCTTTGCGGTCTCGAGCTACTTCATCGTGTCGCTCCTCTTCTGGTACGTGGGGCTGGTCCCGGACCTCGCGACCCTCCGCGACCGCGCCAAGAACATCTGGCGCAAGCGCATCCTCGGCTTCTTCTCGCTGGGATGGACGGGTGCCAACCGCCACTGGCGCAACTACGAAAAGGCGTACCTGCTGCTTGCGGGCCTCGCGACGCCGCTGGTGCTGTCGGTCCACTCGGTCGTGTCCTTCGACTTTGCGGTGTCGGTGCTGCCGGGCTGGCACACCACCATCTTCCCGCCCTACTTCGTGTCCGGGGCCATCTTTTCGGGCTTCGCGATGGTGGTGACCCTGATGGTGATCACCCGCGAGGTCTACGGCCTCAAGAACGTGATCACGATCGATCACCTGGAGAAGATGAACATCATCATCCTGGTGACGGGAACGATCGTGGGCTTCGCCTACATCACAGAGTTCTTCATGGCGTGGTACTCGGGCGTCGAGTACGAGCAGTACGCCTTCATCAACCGCGCC
Organism: Salinivenus sp.; assembly: GCA_036625705.1. GTDB lineage: Bacteria > Bacteroidota > Rhodothermia > Rhodothermales > Salinibacteraceae > Salinibacter. The sequence continues at coordinate 11,576 of JAZKTD010000050.1, read as the reverse complement.
TTCGGGCCCTACGCCTGGGCGTACTGGATTATGATGACCTGCAACCTCGTCACCCCGCAGCTCTTCTGGTCGAAGACGCTGCGGCGGTCGGTGCCGGTGATGTTCGTGCTGTCGATCATCGTCAACATCGGAATGTGGTTCGAGCGGTTCGTGATTACGGTCACGTCGCTGCACCGCGACTTCCTGCCGAGCTCCTGGGGCTACTTCGAGCCCACCTGGGTCGACATCGGCACGCTCGTCGGCTCGTTCGGGCTCTTCTTCACGCTGTTCCTGCTGTTCCTCCGGTTCGTGCCCATGGTGGCGATGTCGGAGGTCAAGGGCGTGCTGCCGCAGGCCGATCCCCACTTCTACGAGATGGGCGACGGCCACGCGGACGGCAACGGCCACGCCGGGGGCGACGGAGAGCCCTACATCCAGCCGGCCACGGTGACGGCGGTCGAGCGCCCCGACGCCGACCGGTCCGGCGACGCCTAGCTCGACCGACTGCCTGCTCACCCCCCTCTCTGCGTAGCGTACACGCATTATGTTGGACAACGTCGTTCAGGAAGCCAAGGTCTCGATGGGAATCTTCGAGAGCGACGCCGATCAGGTCTACGGCCTGCTGGCGGAGTTCTCGGATCCGGGGGCCCTGCTTCACGCCGCCGAGGCGGTGCGGGAGGAGGGATACCGCCACTTCGACACGTACAGCCCCTTTCCCATCCACGGGATGGACGAGGCCATGGGGTTGGGCAACGCCTCGGCCGTGGGCGTCTTCACGTTCTTCGGGGGCGTGACCGGCTTCGCGGTGGCGTACCTGCTGCAGTGGTGGACCGCCGCGGTGGACTACCCCCTCAACATCAGCGGCAAGCCGTTTTTCGCGGTGGAGCCGTCGGTGCCCATTTTGTTCGAGCTGACGGTCCTCTTCGCGGCGTTCGGGGCCGTGGCCGCCATGCTGGCCCTCAACGGCCTCCCCCGGCCCTACAACCCGCTGTTCTACTCCGACCGCTTCGAGGGCGTGACCGACGACCGCTTCTTCCTGCACATTGCCGCGAGCGATGAGCAGTTCGACGCCGAGGAGACCGCGGCGACGCTCCGCCAGGCCGGGGCTCTCCACATCGAGCTCGTGCAGGACGACGGGGTGGCCGACCCGTGAGCCGACGCCCGCCCCGTGCCCTCTGTTTTTCTTCGACACTCCCCTGTCCCTCCCGATGCGACGCCTCTTCCTCTTAGGACTTTTTGCCGTGGTGCTCCTGGCGGGCTGTCGGGGCCGCCAGTCGGAGGCGCCGCCGATTCACCCGCACCTGGCGATGGACTTCCAGGAGAAGTTCCAGGCGCAGACCTACAACCCGCTGTTCGAGGACAAAGCGTCGATGCGCACGCCGCCCACCGGCACGGTGGCGCGCGGCCAGCTTCGCGCCAACAGCGAGCTGTTTGAGGGTCGCACTGAGAATGGAGAGTACGTCGAGAACATCCCCGTGGCCGTCACGCGCCCGCTCTTGGAGCGGGGGCAGGACCAGTACAACGTGTACTGCACCCCCTGCCACGGCAGGTCCGGAAACGGCAACGGCATCATCATGCAGGGCGACTACGGCTATACGCCCGCCTCCAGCTACCACGTCGAGCGCCTCCGTCAGGTCACCGACGGCTACCTCTACGACGTGATTGCGAACGGGGTGCGCAACATGCCCGCCTACGCCCAGCAGATTCCGGTGCGCGACCGCTGGGCCATTGTGTCCTACATCCGGGCCCTCCAGCGCAGCCAGTACGCCCGGCCGGAGGCCCTTCCGGAAAACATCCGCTCGCGCCTCGAGGAGAACACCGGCGCCGACATTGCGGCGTCGGCCGACACCGTCGACGTGGCCGTGTCCACCCCCGGCGGCGAGTAGCCGCCCCGCTCCCGCTCATCCTTCTTCCAGAACCAGTCGGGGCCCGGCCGCCGGCCCCCGACGAGCAACCGACGTCATGGCCGACTCCCTCGACTCCAACGTTTCTTTCGACTGGCTGGTCGACCCGCTGCAGTCGACGCGCGACGCGGCGGAGCGCGCCTACCGGTTTACGGGGGATCGGCGCGCCTGGCTCGTGCCGCTCCTCGTGGGGCTTGCCCTGCTCATCGTAAGCGCGCTGGGCGGCTGGCAGTCCCCCGACGACTTTTTCTTCGCCTACCTCACCGGCTGGTCGTTCCTGCTGACCACGGCGCTGGGCGGGCTGCTCTTCCTGATCTTTCATCACCTGACCCGGGCCTCGTGGAGCGTCACGATCAACCGGATCAACGAATCCCTGATCTGGGCCTTTCCGCTGCTGTTTGTGCTGGGCCTTCCGCTGCTGTTCGGGACGCACGACCTCTATCACTGGACGCACGCGGAGCTCTACGACCCGAGTAGTCCGCAGTACGACGAAATCCTGGCCGGCAAGCGGGCCTACCTCAACATGCCGTTCTGGAGCCTGCGGATGGTCCTGTACTTCGTGTGCTGGACGGTGGTCTCGTACCGGCTCTACACCCTCTCGGTGCGGCAGGACGTCGACCCCGACCCCTCGATCCCCGCGAAGCTGCGCAGCACGAGCGCGTGGGGGCTGCCGCTCACGGCCGTCACGCTCGCCTTCGCGAGCTACGACATCCTGATGTCGCTGGACCCGCACTGGTTCTCCACCATCTTCGGGGTCTACTTTTTCTCGGGCGGCATCCTGAGCGCCGTGGCCACCATTATCCTCGTGGCCCTTCTGCTGCAGCGGACCGGCGGGCTGCTGAAGGGAGTCATCACCCGGGAGCACTACCAGGACCTTGGCAAATATCTGTTCGGATTCGTCGTCTTTTGGGCGTACATCGCGTTCAGCCAGTATATGCTGTACTGGTACGGCGGCATCCCGGAGGAGACCGTCTGGTTTCAGCACCGCCTTCAGAACGGATGGCAGTGGCACAGCGCCGCGCTCGTGATCGCCCACTTCGTGGTGCCGTTCCTGGTGCTCCTGCCCCGAATCACGAAGCGCACGTACTCCATTCTCGGCATCATGGCCGTCTGGCTGATCGGGATGCACTGGTTCGATCTGCACTGGGTGGCGCTCCCCGTGCTGCGGGAGAGTGGCGGCTTTCACTGGCTCGACTTCACGTGCTGGTTGGGATTGACGGGAATCTTCGGCGGCATCCTGATGTATCGCCTAAGCCGGCATCCCCTGGTTCCGCAAAACCATCCGTATCTCGGCGAGTCGCTCCGATTCGAGAACACGTAGCGCCCAGCGATTCCGGCGATTTTCACCGGAGCCCTCGACCCCAGAGAGGGGCTTCAAGTACAAGATACGTCCCACTGCAACCGCCTTAGCTAGCCATGGCTGCTTCCGACGCGCATAGCGACCCGCCCGCTCCGCCCGAGCTCGTGGCGCCCCAGGGGGCGACCGTCGTGGACGGCGAAAAGGTCACCCTTGCGTGGAAGGCGTCCCGCGAGGCCGACCGGTACCGCCTGCAGATCGCGAACACCGCCCGCTTCGACGAACTGGTCGTCGACGCAGAGGTGGGCAACGAGACGGCCGTCACGGTGGGCAACCAGCTTCCGACGGACGGACAGACGTTCTTCTGGCGCGTGGTGGCCGGGTCGTCCGCCGGGTGGGGCGAGCCCTCGCGGGTGGAGAGCTTCGTGGCCGGGACGGAGGAGGAGGCCGAGCAGGATCTCCTCGCGGAGCCGTTGGCGGGGCCGGCGACCGGCCTCGCGCGGGCCGCCAAGCGGGAGGTGACCCGCCGGGTCTTCGGGTTCGAGGAGCAGTTCGAGGAAGAGAAGGAACGAGGCGTGGCCTACGAAGGGGTCGCCGCGAGCCAGATCATCGCCATCGCGGTCTCGATCCTGGTCGTGATCCTGGTGGCCGTCGTCGTGCTCTTCGGGTGGTACGGGCAGGTGTCTCAGGAGACCCGAGCGACCGCGACCGACACGCAGAACTATCAGCTCCTGGAGCAGACCCGTACGGAACAGGAGGCGGCGATCTCGCAGTACGGCGTCGTCGACGAGGAGGAGGGCGTGTACCGCATCCCGGTCGAGCAGGCGATGGACATGATGGCCACCGAGGAGGCGCAGGGGGCGCAGTCGGGGGGAGATGTCCGCGCGCCCTCATTGGAGGGGGGGCAACCAGAGGGCGTTCAGTAGTGGCGGGGCCGCCGGTTCCGTCCATTCGACGCATGATTCCCATGATGACCTATCGCTTCGGGGTCGCACTTTTGATCGGGCTCTTCGTCGGACTCGGCGTAGACGCAGACGCCTGGGCGCAGCGCAGCAACCAGACCCGCGATCAATTGAAAGGGGTCGGCATTGAGCGCCAGCTGGGCGCCTCGGTGCCCACGGACCTGACGTTTCGGAACGCCGCGGGGGAGACGGTCCGCCTGGGCCAGTACCTCGACGGGGAGACCCCCGTCATCCTGAACCTGGTCTACCACGACTGTCCGATGCTCTGCGGGCTCATGCTCGACGGGTTTACGAGCTCGCTGAGGTCGCTGGCGTGGACGCCGGGGCAGGAGTTCCGGGTGCTTACCGTGAGCTTCAACCACCGGGAGGGTCCCGAACTGGCCCGGACGAAGAAGGAGGCGTACACGAAACGCCTGGACCGGTCCGGCGTCGACCAGGGCTGGCACTTCCTCACCGGCAGCGAGGCGTCGATCCGGCGCCTCACCGACGCCGTCGGCTTCAACTTCCGGTGGATTGAGAAGAAGCAGGAGTATGCCCACCCGACCACCCAGATTTTCCTGAGTGGGGAGGGGGTCGTGACGCGCTACATCTACGGCATCGAACTGCCGTCCGGCGACATGCGAAAGGCCCTCGTAGAGGCCTCGAATGGGACGGTCGGCAACGCGATCGACCAGGCCGCCATGTACTGCTTCCAGTTCGATCCCGAGACAAACACCTACACGGCCGATGCTTTCAATCTTATGAAGATCGGCAGCGTATTTACCGTCCTCGTTCTGGGCGGGGTGCTCTTCGTGTTCTGGCGCCGAGAGCACGAGGACCTCGAGCGGCACGAGCAGTGGCAGGACCAGACGCCCGTCGCGTCTTGAGGGTGCTTCCTTTTCATCAACTGAGACGACTGATCCAACATGGGTGATTTTTGGTTACCAGAGGCGGCCTCCACGATCGCCCCGGAGGTCGACGGCCTCTTTTTGTTCGTAACGGCGGTGAGTCTGCTTTTCCTCGTGGGGGTCACGGGGGCTATGCTCTATTTTGTGTACCGGTACCGCCGTCAGGACCCCAGTGAGCGACCGGCCCCGGTGGAAGAGAGCCGGGCCCTTGAGGTCTCCTGGATTGTGGTGCCCACGATCCTCGTGCTCCTCGTCTTCAACTGGGGATTTAAGAGCTACGTAACGATGAACACCGACCCCTCCGGCACCTACGAGATTCAGGTGCGGGCCCAGCAGTGGAACTTTCTGTTCGAGTACCCCAACGGGGTCACCTCCGACACCCTCTACGTGCCCGAGGGGGAGGAAATCAAGATGCGAATGAGCAGCTCGGACGTCCTGCACGGCTTCTACATCCCGGCCTTCCGGGTAAAGTACGACATTCTGCCCAATCGGTACACCTCCGTCTGGTTTGAGGCCACAAAGCAGGGCGACTACGACCTGTTCTGCACCGAATATTGCGGCCGCGACCACTCCGAGATGGGCAAGGTCGTGCGGGTGGTGTCCCAGCAAGACTTCCAGGACTGGCTGGAGAGCGCGGCCACGCCCACCGACATTCCGCTCCCTCAGCTTGGGGAGCGGCTCTACACGCAGCGCGGCTGTCAGTCCTGCCACAGCCTAGACGGGTCGCGGAAGGTGGGGCCGTCGTTTCAGGGACTGTACGGGCGCACCGACCACACGATGGCCGACGGCTCCAGCGTGACGGCCGACGAGAACTACCTCCGCGAGTCGATCCTCAAGCCGGAGGCCAAGATTGTGGAGGGCTACCAGAACCTGATGCCGGGGGCCTACTCGAATCTCTCCGAGCGGGAGCTGTCCGGTCTCATCGAGTTTATCAAAGCGCAGAGCGACAAGGACCCCCCCGCGAGCGACGCGCAGACCGCCAGCGTTTCGGCGTCGAACTAACACCGCCGCGCCGCGGACCGGCCTCCTAGCCACTTGCCTGATACACGAACCCGAGGAACCATGAGCACCGACGCCCACGCGACGCCCTCTACCACGGAGCACGACACGGACGAGGACGTCAACTACCTCAACCACGAGACCGGCCTGTGGTCCTGGCTGTCGACGAAGGACCACAAGCGGATCGGCATCCTCTACTGCCTGTCCCTCGCAGCGGTCTTTCTCGTGGCCGGGATCCTCGCCCTCTTTATGCGGGCCGAGCTCGCCAGCCCGGAGCCGCAGATCGTGAGCAACGAGACGTACAATCAGATCTTCACGATGCACGGCATCATGATGGTGTTCCTCTTCCTGGTGCCGTCGATTCCCGCCATCCTCGGCAACTTCGTGTTGCCGATGCAGATTGGGGCGAAGGACGTGGCCTTCCCGAGGCTCAACCTGGCCTCGTGGTACGTCTACATGGCGGGGGCCATCCTCACCATAGCGGCCGTGTACTTCGGCGGCGTCGACACGGGCTGGACGTTCTACACGCCGTACTCGAAGGCCACGGGCGGGGGCGTGCTCTGGATGACGTCGGCCATCTTCGTGGCCGGGTTCGCGTCGATCTTTACGGGGATCAACTTCATCGTGACCATCCACAAGATGCGGGCGCCGGGGATGACCTGGAATCGGCTTCCCCTCTTCGTGTGGGGGCTCTACGCGACGAGCATTGTGCAGGTGCTGGCCACGCCGGTGATCGGCATCACGATGCTCCTGCTCATCCTGGAGCAGGCCCTGCAGATCGGCATCTTCGACCCGGCCCTCGGGGGCGATCCGGTGCTCTTTCAGCACTTCTTCTGGTTCTACAGCCACCCGGCGGTCTACATCATGATCCTGCCGGCGTTCGGCATCCTCTCGGAGCTGATCGCCACGTTCTCGCGGTCGCGCATCTTCGGGTACCGGGCCATTGCCCTCTCGTCGGTGGCCATCGCGATGCTCGGCTTCCTGGTGTGGGGGCACCACATGTTCGTGAGCGGCCAGTCGGTGATCTCCTCGATCATCTTCTCGCTGATCACCTACCTGATCGGCATTCCCTCCGGCATCAAGGTGTTCAACTGGGTGACCACCCTCTACAAAGGGTCCATCTGGCTCCAGACGCCGATGCTCTACGCCCTGAGCTTCCTCTTCCTCTTTAGTATCGGGGGCTTCACCGGCATCATGGTCGGCGTGCTGGCCGTCGACGTGCACCTGCACGACACCTACTACATCGTGGGCCACTTCCACTACGTGATGATGGGGGGGACGGTCGTCGCCCTCCTCGGGGGCATGCACTACTGGTGGCCCAAGATTACCGGAAAGATGTACAACGAGACGCTCGCCAAGATCGCCGCCGGGCTGATCTTTGTGGGCTTCAACCTCACGTTCTTCCCGCAGCTCGTGCTCGGGTCGCGGGGCATGCCGCGGCGCTACGCCACGTACGTCGAGCGGTTTGCGGACCTGCACCAGCTGTCGACGGCGGGATCCGGCATCATGGGAGTGGGGCTCTTCCTCGTGCTCGGCTACGCGCTCTGGTCGCTGGCCTACGGCGAAAAGGCCCCGCAGAACCCGTGGGGTGCCGCGACGCTGGAGTGGACCAACGTGGCCGCGATCCCCGATCCCCATAACTTCACCCGCACGCCGCTCGTGACCCGCGGCCCCTACGACTTCCACCTCGCCGACGAAGTGTTCGGCGGTGGGGACGGCGCGCTCGGCGACGGAGAGGTCCGCATCCCGGAGGCCGTGCCCTCGGCCCCGGCCCCCGACGAGACCGCTCCCGACGAGACGGCTGCCTAGCAGCGCCTCGACGACCGGCCCCGGGAGGGGCCCCTCCGGCAGTTTTCCCCGAGATTCCCTTTCGCCCATGGCTACCGAGACCGAAACGGCACCGGCGCCCACGACCACGGACGACGGCCACGACCACCACCCCGACCACCTCCAGCATCACTTCGTCTCGTCGCAGCAGCAGTTCGACTCGGCGAAGCTGGGCATGTGGCTGTTCCTGATCACGGAGGTGCTGCTGTTCAGCGGGATGTTCGTGGCCTACGCCGTCTACCGGCAGTGGCACCCGGAGGCCTTCGTGGAGGCGAGCGCGACCCTCAACACGATGTTCGGCACGATCAACACCATCGTGCTGCTCACCTCGTCGCTCACGGTGGCGCTCTCGATCCACTACATCCAGACGGATCAAATCAAGAAGTGCGCCTACAACCTGGGAGCGACGGTCCTCTTGGCCGGCGGGTTCATGGTGATCAAGTACTTCGAGTACATGGCGAAATTTGAGCACGGCGTGTACCCCGGCGGGCTCTTCGACCCGCACGGGGCCCACTACGAGCACCTCGCGCAGATTCCGTACGCCCCGCAATTCTTCAGCATCTACTTCGTGATGACGGGCATCCACGGGGCGCACGTGCTCATCGGCATGGCCGTGATCGGTTGGGTGGCGGTCCGGGCCTGGCAGGGGGCCTACAGCCACGAATACTACACGCCCGTCGAGCTGACGGGCCTCTACTGGCACCTGGTGGACATCGTCTGGATTTTCCTCTTCCCGATGCTGTACCTCATCTAGCGCACGGACCGGCCCCCGGCCCGGCACTTCTTTGTTGAACCTCGACTCCCGACACTGCCCATGGCGGACGACCACCACGTTCTTCCGAAGGACACGCTCTTGAAGGTCTTCGGGGGGCTTATCGTGCTCACCCTGCTCACTGTGGGGGTGGCGTACGTACCCCTAGGGCCCCTCAACGTGCCCGTTGCCATCGCGATCGCAACGGCGAAAGCGGCCCTGGTCGTGCTCTTCTTCATGGCCCTCAAGTACGACAACCCGGTCAACGCACTGACCTTCACGATCGGGATCATCATGGTGGTGGTGTTCATCACCTTCACCTTGTTTGACACCGCGTTCCGGGGCGACTTGGGAAACGTGTCGTCGCAGACCGTAGAGGAGATCGAGCGGGAACAGAAGGAGGCGCAGGAGCAAATGGACCAGCTCTCGCCGGAGGACCTGCGCGTGGCGCCCGCCGACTACCCGGACCAGCGGGGCGCCGAAAGCGGGTCCGTGGAGCCGAGCGGTGGGGGGGACGGGAACGAGCAGTAGCCCCCGCGGCATGTCTCGACTCTTTCACGCTCCATAGCGGGCAGGGCTGAACAACGGCGCCAATGGAGAGTTAGTGAAGATCGCAACCGCTTCCAATCACTTTTCCAGCACCGAGCAGGGCCCATGTCTCCACTCTTCTTCGTCCTCGTCGGGCCGATTTTGGTGTTTCTGCTGATCTGGGCCGGCGCGGCGGTCTACCGCCTGTACTTTCCGGAGTACCCACTCCCGTTCGCGGAAGACGACGTCGCCAGGCGGGCACAGGCCTCGCCCGATGGCGAAGCCGTGCCGGTCGGCGTTCGGGAGATCCGGGCGGACCAGCGGCGGGAGCGTCGCCAGGAGGACGTGACCATCTACAACTACGCCTGGGGGGCCTCGGAAGGCGTCCCCGACTCCTGGAAGAAGGACCTGTGGCGGCGGCGAAATTAGGGCGCTCGTCGCGGGCTTCCATCGGCCGGTCACGTCGCCGGAAGTCCGTCCTCTAGCAGGTGTCCCAGAACAGCCTTCATCGGCGCGAGGTCGTCGCGCCGCCGCTCGGCCCCGTCCGTCTCGGCCGACGGGGCGACGACCTTCACGATGTGACAGGGCGTTCCGTGCTGGGCCGCCACGTAGGCAACCGGGTAGCCGGTCGCATCCCGCACGTCGGCCAGGCGCTCCCAGTAGCCGGGCTCGTCGTCCTCGTCCGGGGCGTGGTCCTGGCTGACGAGCGTGCCCTCGGCGTCGACCTTGAACGGGCACTCCAGGGGCATTCGGGGATACGTAGGGGCCTCGAGCTCGACCCGATCGCCCTCCAGCACGAAGGAGACCCCCACCACTGCGCCGGCGGACAGTTCGTCGTTAAGGCCGGTGCAGGCCCCGGCGTGCACCAGGGTGTCGACCTCCTGGGCACGAAGCAGTCGTTCGGTCGCAAGCGTGGCCTTGATCTTTCCCTCCCCGACGACGGCGACGGTCACGTCTCCGATCTGAATGGGCGTTCCCTCTTCCAGGTCGTCGAACCGGGCATCGGGGGCGAGATCGCCGAGGACGGAAGCCTCGGCGGATGTCGTAAAGACGATGGCAACCATTGAACACCCGTCGTTTTGGAAGGTATGACACGCGGTATTTGAAAAGGGGCCCACCCCAACCAAGCAAACGGCTCACCGAAAATCACCACAGACCGTATGAAGGTTACGGAGCACCTCGATCGGGCATCGGAACCGCTCATCTCCTACGAGATTATCCCCCCGAAACGGGGGGGCTCGGCCGACCAGATGCTCGACGTGGTAGAGCAACTGATGCCGTTTAATCCGCCCTTCATCGATGTCACGAGCCACTCGGCGGAGGTGTCCTACGAGCAGACGGACAACGGGGCCTGGAAGCGGCAGGTCAAGCGCAAGCGCCCCGGCACCATCGGGCTCTGTGCAGCCATTGAGGCCCGGTTCGGCATCGACACGGTGCCGCACCTCCTGTGCCGCGGCTTCACGAGGGAGGAGACGGAGGACGCCCTCATTGAGCTCAACTACCTCGGCATCGACAACGTTCTCGCCATCCGCGGCGATGATACCAATTACAGCAAGAAGGTGAACGGGAACCGGAGCCAAAACAAGTACGCCGTCGATCTGGTCGAGCAGATCGAGGCCATGAACGAGGGCATCTACCTCGACAGCCACACCGACGGAGAGCCGACGGACTTCAGTGTGGGCGTGGGGGGCTATCCCGAAACTCACTTTGAAGCCCCGAACCTGAGCTGGGACATCATGCGCCTGAAGCAGAAGGTCGATGCGGGGGCCGACTACGTCGTCACGCAGATGTTCTTCAACAACGACTACTTCTTCGACTTCGTCGAGAAGTGTCGGGACGTCGGCATCGACGTGCCCATCATTCCGGGCATCAAAATTCTGAAGCGCAAGAAGCACCTACAGCTGCTGCCGAAGTACTTCCACACCGAGATTCCGGAGGCGTTGACCGCCGAGGTCGACGCGGCGGACCCGGAGCACGTCGAGGACATTGGGGTCGAGTGGGCCATTCAGCAGACCGAGGAGCTGATGGACGCGGGCGTTCCCTGCATCCACTTCTACATCATGTCGAGCGCCGAGACCGTGAAGAAGGTGGTCGAGCCGCTCCGCGAGACCGCGTAGGCGGGCGGTGGAAGGTTGAAGGTTGGAAGGTTGGGGGAGCGTGAACCTTTAACCTCAAACCTTTCAACCTTCGCCCCGAAGGACGTTACCGGTGGGCGTCCTTGTCCTTGTCCCGCAGCTTGGCCTTGTACTTCTCGAGCTGCCGCCGAAGATGGTCGACGCAGAGGTTGATGGCCTCCTCGTGGGTGCTGGCGCTGTCATCGGCCGAGAGGCGCTTCTGGTAGACGTCGATGTTGATCTCCGCCGTCTTGTTCTCGGCGGGAGAGTTGTCCTCCCCCAGGATCACGTGGGCACTCACGATCCCGTCGTAGAACTGCTCCAGCTT
>JAZKTD010000049.1:0-16068 GCA_036625705.1 Salinivenus sp. | reverse complement strand
GGGTCTGCACCGTGACCCACGCCCGGTGGGTCGACGAGCCCCGGCAGGGGTTTTTTCGCTTCGAGGTGGTGGCCACCCGGTTCCTGCATGGCATGGTGCGGGCCCTGGTGGGCACCCTCCTCGAGATTGGGCAGGGCCAGCGCCCGGCCGATGCTCTGCCGGCGGTCCTCGCCGCCCGCGACCGCCGCGTGGCCGGGCCGTCTTTGCCCCCCGCAGGCCTGGTGCTGGAGTCCGTCCACTACCCAACCCCGGTCCTCGGCGTTGCGCCTGTCTCCGCTGATTCTGTACCTTGATACCGATCCGTACGTAGAGTTCCACCGATCTGGGATCGGGAACGTCCGGTATTTGACTGCGGCTGTACGCGGTCCAGGAGATCCGAGATCTCCAGAACCTGAGATTCCCTGGACCATGCCGGACGAGTCCGGCCGACCTCCTCTACAGCGAACAAGGGTTTCCGCACGTTCTCACGGATCGGTAAACGCGCCCCTCCGTGTCCGCTCCTCGTTTCCCAATCCCTCGTCCCCCATGGATCTCGACCTCCGCACGGTCCTCCGCTGGCTCATCTACGGTGTCCTCATTCTGATCGGCCTCAGCCTGCTCGGTGTGCTGGTGGACGTCGCCGCGACCCTCCTCCAGCTCGTCCTGAAGGCCGGCGTTGTCGTGCTGATTGTGCTGCTGGTCATCCGTCTCTTCGAGGGAGCACGCAGCTAAGTAGGTCCGAAAAAGGATGGTGGTAGCCGTCACTCTGAGCGACCGCTGCGTTCAGGTGCATTGTCCCGGTTCTGCCTGGCAGCCCCCGGGCCGGGACGGGACGCATCCTTCCGCCGAAAACGCCGGTGGTGCCCAGCGAGCAGGGCACACCTCTCTCCGGCAGTGGTATGGGAGATGATCGCTGCGTTCCCCCGACGTCTCTTTGCCCGTGGACACCCTCGACGCCCCCTCCGACCCGTCCCTCGAACAGACCGACCCGGCCTACGGCATTCCGGCGGAGGCCCACCTGCTGGAGCAGGTCATCGTGCACACCCCGGGTCAGGAGATGGAGCTCGTGGCCCCCGACAACCGGGCCGAGCTCCTGTTCGACGACATCCTCTTTGTGGGGCACGCCCGGCGGGAGCACCTGCTCATGTGTTCGATCTTCGAGAAGATTGTGGGCCGTCCCGACGCGGTGCTGCAGATGGAAGACCTGCTGCTGGAGGCGTTCCGGCAGGAGGCCGCCCGGCACGCGTTCGTCGAGCGGCTGTGCCGCAGCCTCCCCGAACAGAATCTGGGCACCGTCGAGGACGAGCTCAAGCGCTTTACGCCGACGGACCTTCGGCGCTTTGCCCTGACCGGGGAATCGGACCTGCCCATCAAGGTGCACCCGGTCCCCAACCTCATGTTCACGCGGGACCTCGCCGCCGTCGTCCAGGACCACATCATTCCCCTGCAGGCCGCCACCTCGGCCCGGACGCGGGAAAGCATCATCGCGAACGTGGTGCTTCGCCACCATCCCCGCTTTGCGCCGCACGCAGACCACATCATTGACCTGCCCGAGGGCGTGACCTTCGAGGGCGGGGACCTGCTGGTCGCCAGCCCCGACACCGTCCTCATCGGGCACTCGGAACGCACGTCGTTCGGGGCCATCATGGCCATCGCCCACGAGCTCTTCGAGCACACGTCGGTCGAGCACGTGCTGGCGGTGGACTTGCCGAAGCGGCGGGCCACCATGCACCTCGACACGGTGTTCACGTTCGCGTCCCCGAACGAGGTGATCGTGTTTCCGCCGCTGCTCGAGACCCACGGGTTCGGGTACACCGTTCACCTGACGCCGGCCGACGAGCCCGGCCGGTTCGTGACCGACATGCGGCCGAACCTGCGGAATGCCCTCGACGACCTGCTCGACCGCGACCTCACCTACATCCCGTGCGGCGGCCGCGAGCGGCTGCACCAGGAGCGCGAGCAGTGGACCGACGGCGCCAACGTATTTGCCGCGGCACCGGGGGCCATCGTGGGCTACGAACGCAACCGGCGCACCTTCGACCGGCTGCAGGACCACGGCTACCGGGTCGTCACCGCTGAGAGCTTCCTCTCCTACTACGACTCGGGAACCTTTGCCCCCGGCTCCGAGAAGGTGGCCATCCAGCTGGGCGGCACCGAGCTGTCTCGGGGGCGCGGCGGGCCCCGCTGCATGACGCTGCCCATCGCCCGCCACGCCCAGCCAACCGGGCCGGACGCCCCGCAGTGAGCGACGGCGCCGGAGGGCCGCTCGTTTGTCCACTGGTCCCCCCTTCCCGTGAGCCTCGACCGCCTGATGGAGGAGCACCGCCACTGGATGGACCGGGCCCTCGAGGCCGCGCGGGCCGCCTACGACGCCGGCGAGGTGCCCGTCGGGGCCGTCGTCGTTCACGACGGTGCCCTCGTGGCGAGTGCGCACAACCGGGTGGAGGCACTCGGCGACCCGACCGCCCACGCCGAGACCCTGGCGCTGCGGGCCGCCTGCGACGCGCTCGACACCAAGTTTCTGCCCGACAGCACGCTCTACGTGACCCTCGAGCCCTGCGCCATGTGCGCCGGGGCCCTCGTGCTAGCCCGGCTGGGGCGGCTCGTCTTCGGGGCGTTCGACGAAAAGGCCGGGGCCGCCTCAACGCTCTACTCGATCCCGCAGGACGACCGGCTCAATCATCAGGTGGACGTGCTCTCGGGGGTGCGGGCCGACGCGGCGGCGGAGCTGTTGCGGCGGTTTTTTGGGGAGCGGCGCGATGCCTGACCCAGTCCGCTCTTTGTAACCGTCTTCACGGATCGGTAGGTTGGACATCTCGCCGCTGGGGTGGAACCTCCTCGGCGGCCGCGTGTCTGCCCCCGCCTGCCCAAACAGAGGTGCCGACCCGGAGTCCGGCCCCGATCGACGGCCGTTCAGGCCCCGCCGGAGTCTCGTCCCCGAACAGCCCGGTCGCCAGACGCCCGTTTCGCGTCCGCGGCCTCGTCCCCTCGCGGACTCACCGACATCCGTTCGAACCCATGCAGATCACCTGTTGGGGGGTGCGCGGCTCCATCCCGGCACCGGCCCCCGAGACCCAGCGCCACGGCGGCAATACGTCGTGCGTGGCCGTCGAGGCGGAGGATCGGGTGCTCATTATCGACGCCGGGACCGGCATTCGGCCTCTCGGTCGCGAACTGCGGGGCACGGACAAGGCCATTTACGTCGTCCTGACCCACGTCCACAGCGACCACGTGGAAGGCTTCCCGTTTTTCGAGCCCCTCTACGAACGCGGACGGCCGATCCACCTCGTCGACCACGTGCACGACGGAACGCGGTGGTCGCTCCTCGAGCAACTCGACGGCTTTCACTTTCCCCTGGAGCCCGGCGCTCTTCCGGCCGACCTTCACCGCGTGGAGACCGACGCCGTCTCGTACCTCAACGACCGGGGGTTCTCCCTCTCCCGCCGGCCGGTCAACCACCCGGGGGGCGCGTACGGGTATCGCCTGGGCCTAGGCGGGCGCACCGTGGTCCACATTCCCGACAACGAAATCGGGCCGCCGGACGGCGCGGTCGCCCCCTTCGACGCTATAGTCAACTTCTGCGCCGGGGCCGATGTGCTGGTCCACGACGCGCAGTACGCCGCGGCGGACGTCCCGGAAAAGGCCGGCTGGGGACACAGCTCCCTCCCGGACGTCTGCCGGCTGGCGCGGGAGGCCGCGGTCGGCCACCTGGTGCTGTTCCACCACGATCCCGACCGCAGCGACGAGGCCCTCGACGCGATGGAGGCGGAGGCCGAGGACCGGCTCTCCCCACACAGCATCGGCTGCACGGCCGCCTACGAGGGGCTTGCCTTGTAGGCCCCGCCCGCCCCGCACCGCCGGGTCAGATTCGGCTGTAGTACTGATCGTCGTCCTCGTCCTCGTCGTCGACCATGTAGTCGTCGGAGGGGATGTCGAGGTACGCCATCAGCCAGTCGAGCGCCCAGACCTCAGTCTCGGTGCCGTCCCAGGAGTATCCGCCCTGCACGTCGTCGGCCACGCGCTCCCAGTCGACCGTCCAGTCCTCGTGGACGGGGAAGGCGAAGGGATGATCTTCCGTCTCGAGGTAGAGCATCCCCTCCTCCGGGTCGTACACGCTGTCGACGCCCCCATCGTCCCGACCGAGTTTCGCCGCTCGGACGAGCAGGGGCACCTTGAAGCGGAAGTCCATCGTCGGCACCTCCTCTTCCTGGCTCGCCAGAAAGTTGGCGAGCGTCGCACAGCCGTCACTCACCTCCATGGCGGCCTCGGCGGCCTGCCGGGTGGTGGTGTCGGCATCGATGGTGTCGAGCGCCGCCTCGACGAGCGGCCACACCTCCATCGGCTCCTCGCTCTTGGTCGTGTTTTCTTTGCGCGGGATGACTACGGTTTCGCTCTCGATATCCACGGGTCTTTGGGCGATAATGATGAAACCGGCCGCAGGAGCGGACCCCAGACGAGCGCAGTTTCATGAATAGCGAAGTGAGGAATACGGATACTCACAAGATGAGCGCAGTCCGGCGAACATGCAACCGCGGGTTTGCACACGCAGCGGGCCGGACGCAACAGAGTCAATACGTTTGCCGCGAAGCACCGATCCCGGACCGGTCGAGGCGCCGCGCTCTTCAGTCGGCGTCGAGCTCCGCCTCCAGGTCGAGGGCGGCCTCGACGAGGTCATCCTCGATACTGGCGAGTTCGTCGTGCTGCCCCACGTACTGCCGGAGGGCCTCCTCGAGGTCGGACTCGCGGGTCACCACGGTCCGGCGCTTCCGTTCGTCCGGGTCGACGGTCCGCTCGATGGCGGCGATGGTATCGGCCGCCGACAGGGCCGTCCGGATCCGATCCTGGTCGACGAGGGACAGCTGCGCCTCCTCGACGTGATAGCGCACCCGCACGACGGCGTCCTCGATCTCCGCGTCCCCGATGGCCGCCAGGATGCGGTCGGTCGGGGCCTCCGCGTCGCGGGCATCGACCCGGAGCGCGACGAACGGGCGGGCGGGCGTCGGCACGAAGGTGACCTCCGTGATGGGGTCGGCGGTCGGGTCGACGTCGACCCGGTAGCATCCCTTCTCGTCGTCCCGCTCCGAGAAGGTGACGCGCTCGACGCTGCCGGCGTACACCACGGGCGGATGGGCGTGGGGCTGGCGGTTCTGGGCGCGGTGCACGTGGCCGAGCGCCACGTAGTCGATCGGGGCCACGGCCAGCTGGCCGACCGTAAACTTCGGCTCCGACGAGATGAGGGTCGTCCGCTCCGACCCGGCGAGCTCGGCCCCCTGCACCGTGACGTGCCCGGCGAGGACGGTGGGCACCTCGGGCGAGAGCCGGTGCTCGCCCCCGTCGGCCCGCTCGACCACCGTCTCCTCGCGGATGTCGTCGGCCCGGCGCTGGACGTAGGTGACGTATTTCTCCTCAATAAACTGCCGCAGCTCCTCCGGCGTCAGGGAGCGGTACTCGTCCTTCGTCAGGATCTGGCTCCGGATCGGCCAGGGGAGCGGGATGAGCTGCAGGGGCCCACCCGGCGTGTCGAGGACCTGGACCGAGGGGGTCGGGCGGCGGTAGCAGTGCACCGTGCCGTCCACGTACTCGAAAATGTCGAGCGACGAAGCGCGCCCGTAGGTCACCGGGTGGTCGTGGTTCCCGATGATCATGACCATCGGGATGCCCGCCTCGGCGAGCGGCCGCAGGCATTCCGCGAAGATCTTCTGCTGCGTGGGCGTGGGATCCGCCGTGTGGTACGCGTCGCCGCAGAAGAGGAAGGCGTCGACGGCGTCGTCCAGGGCCCGCTGCACGACCGCCTCCAGCGAGCGTTGGGTGTCGAGAAGACGGGTGTTGAGCCCCGTATCCGGGTCGCGGCGACCGTAGGTCTTGACGCCGAGGTGGACGTCGGCGGTGTGCAACAGCTTCACGGGGGCGGGCGGTGATGTGCGGATCGACGTGGGAGAGGGGCGGGCTTCCTTGGCGGACGCGCCCGAATCCGCCGGTGTGGTGTGCGGACAGACCCAGGCGCATCGCCCGGCGCGGCAGGTCCTACCAGGTGAGCTCCCCCTCCGTGCCGCTGGTGTCCTCGGGGGCGCCGTAGTTTTCGACCACCGGGAACGTCGCGTCCTTCGACAGGAGCGACACCGAGTCGGACTGGGCGACGCGCCGGTAGAAGTCGCCGACGAGGAAGAGGGCGCTGTGCGCTCCCTGCCCCCACCACCGGGTGCGGAACGTGATCCGCTGGTCGTCGAAGCCGACCCAGGCGCCGCTCACGAGCTCCGGGTGCATGAGCATAAACCAGGTGTCGGCCGAGCGCTGCGTGGTCCCCGTCTTCCCGGCGAGATCGTAGTCCCCCAGCTCGAACTGCGTGCGGATCCGCATCCCGGTTCCGTAGTCGATGACGCCCCGCATCATGTCGACCACCGTGTAGGCGGTGCGCTCCCGAAGCGCCTCGCTGGGGCTGGGCGTCGCCTCCCAGAGCACGTTGCCGTACCGGTCTTCGATACGGGTGATCGAGACGGGTTCGTTGTAGAGGCCCCCGTTGGCCAGGGTGCTGTAGGACGTGGCCATCTCCAGGAGCGTCACGTTGCTGGTCCCCAGCGCAATTGAGGGCACCGCCTGCAGCGGGCTCTCCCGGACGCCCATCTGCCGGGCGTACTGGGCGACCGTCTCCGGGTTGATGTCGAGCGCAAGGCGGGCCGTGATGGTGTTTTTCGAGTTGGCCAGGCCCTGGCTAAGCGTGAGCATCTGTCCGGTGGACTCGCCGTTGTAGTTTTGGGGTGTCCAGGTCGTGTCCGCCCCTGCATCCTCCCAGGTAAAGGAGGAGTCCTTTTTGGTGCTGTACGGCGAGTAGCCGTTGTCGATGGCCGCCGTGTAGGTGAACGGCTTGAACGTCGAGCCGGTCTGTCGGCGCGCGATGCCGACCTTGTCGTACTTATCCATTCTGAAGTCGCGCCCCCCGATCCATACTTTCACGTGGTTGTTTCGAGGATCGAGGGACACGAGCCCGGCCCCGAGCTGCTCCTTCACGTTCTTCACGGAGTCGACGAAGGCCGTGTCCGCGCGGAGCTGGCGGAGGGCCTCGTCCGCCCCCATTCCCCGCGCCCGGAGCGTATCGTAGCGGATGGTATTCCGGATCGTTTCCCGCAGGATCTCGGGGTTTTGCTGCCAGAAGTAGGCGAAGGGCTCGTAGTCCTCCTCCGGCTTGAGGTCGCGGTAGTCGGCGAGCGTCTGGCTGTAGAGCAGGGAGTCGTTCTGGCTCCACTCGTAGCCCACCACCCGCTGGAGGTCCGACGTCTGCTCAGTGACGGCCTCGTGGGCCAGCTTCTGTAGTTTCGAGTCGAGCGTCGTGTAGACGCGCAGGCCGTCGCCGTACACGTCGTGGTTGCTCAGAACGTGGTTCGGGTCCTTCGACCAGTCGGTGAGGCGGTTGCGCACGTGCTCGGCGAAGTACGGTGCGAAGGAGGCGTAAATCTCCGACGAGTTGTACTGCGCGTTCACCGGATCGTCCCTGTGCTTCTGGTAGAAGGCCCGGTCCAGGAAGCCCTGCTGCATCATGAGCCGCAGCACCACGTTGCGGCGCTGCTGGGCGTTTCCGGGGTTGCGAACCGGGTTGTAGTACGACGTGGCGCGGAGGAGGCCGATGAGGGTCGCCGCCTGCAGCTCGTTGAGCTCCTTGGCCGGCACGCCGAAGTAGGTCCGCGCGGCGGCCTCGATGCCGAAGGCGTTGCTGCCGAAGCTGACGGTGTTCAGGTACATCTCGATGATTTCCTGCTTCGTGTACCGCCGCTCCAGCTCGACGGCGGTCACCATCTCCTTCAGCTTCCGTTCGATGGTGACTGCCCGCCCCACCTTTTCGTTGTAGAGGTTCCGCGCCAACTGCTGGGTGATCGTGGAGGCGCCCCGGAAGCCTCCCGTGAGGATGTCGATCGTCGCGGACATGACGGCAATGGGGTCCACGCCCCAGTGGCTCCGGAACCGCTGGTCCTCGGTGGCGATGAGGGCGTGGATGGCGTGCTGCGAGATGCTGTCGTAGGGGGCCCACGATCGGTTCTGCGTGGCGTACCGGGCCAACTCCTCCCCGTCGGCCGTGTACGCGATGGTGGCGAGCTGCATCGACGGGTTCTCGAGGCGGTCCGTCGAGGGCACGTCGTCGGTCAGCGTCCAGATGTAGGTGCCAAGGCCCAGCGTGCCGAGAAGGAGCACGCCGACGATGACGGAGAGCGCGAAGGCGGCCTGCGCCTTTTCGGGGGGATCGATCCGGCGGTGGAAGAACCCCCGAATGCCGTCAGTGGGGCGCTCGCGCCCGGACCCGCCCGGCCCGTCGGGGTGTCCGTTGCCCGAGACGGCCTCCTCCCGGACAGACGGGTCGCTAAAATATTCGTCAAGCTCCTCCTCGGAGTACGACCATTCGGACATGGACTAGCGAAACATCAAGAGTCTATCAGGCGCGGTCGAGGCCCCTCCCCGGTGACCCGAGGGGCGGATGGGACAGGAACCGGAAATTTGCAGTACCGGGCTATGGATCAGCCGATTCAATGTCGAGGGCACGCGTGCCGTTCCACCGGGTGAGGGTAACCTTGTTTTCGTCCAAACGAACGAAGGTCCGGTTTTCGTACCAGTTTCCGGTGTTGGCGTACGCGCCCTCCGGCCACTGGTGAAGAACGGGCTCGTGGCTGTGGCCCATGATTACGATGTCGGCCGGCGCCGACTGGAGGGTGCGCCGGGCATGGGCCCGCAGCGCGTCGATCACGGCCGGGTCCGGCGCCGGATCGTGCAGCGCCCGGCTGACGCGGCGGGCCAGGCCGAGCCCGAGGTCGGCCGGGAGCGACCGATAGAGCCAGTGCGCGAGCGGGTGCCGCATCATCGGCCGCAGCCAGGAGAAGCCGCGGTGGGTCGAGGCCTGGGCGTCCCCGTGGGTGAGGTGGAGGCGCCGCCCGTGGTGAGTGGCTTCGAGCGTCTCGGGGACGAGTTCGACCCCCAGTTCCTCCGAAAAATAATCGCGGTGCCACGGGTCGTGGTTTCCGAAGAGGTAGGTGACCGGGATTCCCCGGTCGGTCCAGCGGGCGAGGAGGGCCTGGAAGCGAACGAAGCCCTTCGGGACCAGATGTCGGTACTCGATGTATCCGTCGAAGACGTCGCCGACGAGGTAGAGATGCTGCGTCGCATCGGCGTGGGCCTCGAGGCACTGGAGGAGGGCGGTCTCCTTCTCCCGCTCGCGGGCCCCGGTGTCCCTCCCAAAGTGCATGTCGGAGATGAAGAGAACCACGGAGTCTTGCATTCAGCCGTCAAACGAACGTGTGGCGGGGCGGATAGACCAGGCGGTGCTCCCACCGCCACGGGCAGCCTCCACCCGCCGTCTCGCCCCGAACGCATGCCCGCCGCGGCCCGTTGGAATGACGGCTTGTCCTTTTAGGTCCAGCCCCCCTTCTGCCTTCTCTCCCTGACGCCCGACATATGCCCCGACGCCAGACCTCCTATCGCCCGCCCACCCGGTTTTCGGTGATGCCGCCCGTCATCAAAAACCTCCTGATCCTCAACGGGCTCTTTTTTCTCGCGCAGTATGTGGCGGGCAACACATTGGCCTCGTCCTCCCTCCTGGCGAACGTCCTCAACCACCTGGCCCTGTATCCGCCCGGGGCGCCCGAGCAGGGCGCGCTCATCGTGTCGAGCCAGCTGGGCAGCACGCCGGGCTTTTGGCCGTGGCAGATGGTGAGCTACAGCTTTCTGCACGGGAGCTTCGGACATTTGTTCTTCAATATGTTTGCACTCTGGATGTTTGGGGTTCAGGTCGAAAACCGGTGGGGCTCTCAGCGATTCGGCGTCTTTTACTTTGCCTGCGTGCTGGGGGCGGCCCTCACCCACCTCCTCTTCGTCCCGGCCGGGCAAACGATCGGCACGACGCAGGGCCTCGTGCAGGCGGCGGTGCCCACGGTGGGGGCCTCGGGCGGCGTCTACGGCATTTTGCTCGCCTTCGGAATGATGTTTCCGAATCAGCCCATTTACCTCTGGTTTCTGTTCCCGATCCGGGCGAAGTGGCTCGTTCTCGGGTTTGGAGCCCTGGAGCTCTACTCGGCGGTCACCGGCACCTCGGCGGGCGTGGCCAACTTCGCCCACCTCGGCGGCATGGCCTTCGGCTTTCTGTTGATTCAGTACTGGCGGGGCAAGCTGCCGGTGCAGCCGGACCGCTCCATGCGCTGGTGAGGCGCGACCGGCCCCGCTCCGCCCGGCGTGGCCGCGCAGGGGAGCGGGCAAACCTTCCTCGGTGTTCTCGGTAGGACATCTATACTACGTTTTGGCCCGACGTGACAGACCCCGCGCGGGCCCTTCGCCCTTCCAATTGGGGGTTCAACAGCCACACCACCGGCCGTGAATCAGTTTCAGACCTGGTACTACCGCCAGCCAAAGGCGCTGCGCACCATCATCACCATCAACGTGGTGGTGTACGTCGTCGCCCAGTTCCTGCACCTGTGGCCGAGCGGCTTCCGGTTTGTGATGGAGCACCTCGCGCTTCATCCAGTCTTTCCGGACGTTCTGTTCGAGCCCTGGCAGCTCGTCACCTACAACTTCATGCACACGAGCGGCGGGCTCGGGGGGCTGCTCCACGTCGGGTTCAACATGCTGTGGCTCTACTGGATCGGCAGGGAGTTTGAGCGGATGCACGGGTCCCAGCAGTTCTGGACGGTGTACCTGACGACGGGCATCGGTGGGGGCATCATGTGCCTGCTGCTGCAGCCCCTCTTCCCCACCATCACGGGCACGGGCGTCGTGCCGGTGGTCGGGGCCTCCGCCTCGGTGCTGGGCGTGCTCATGACGGTGGCCATCCTCTATCCCTACAAGCAGATCGGGCTGCTCTTCTTCGGGGTCGTGCGGCTGCTGTACGTGGTGGTCGGGTTCCTCATTATCGACGCCCTGCTGATGCTCTCGACCAGCGGCACGGCCGTCGCGGCCCACTGGGGCGGGGCCCTGTCCGGCTTCCTCTACGCCAAGGTAGTGCGCGACGAGATCGGGGTGCCGGCCTGGCTCGCGCCGCTGTTCGGGCAAAAGACGTCCCGGTCGCGCCGCTCGTCCTCGTCCCCCGGTCTCCTGGACCGACTCAAGGGGCTGTTCCGGATTGAGAGCGACGGCGCCGACCCGAACACGTCGCCCCAGCAGCCCGCCTCCTCCTCGGACGGGGCCCCGGCCCGCCCGTCGAACAACCACTCGAAGGAGGTCGACCGGATCCTCGACAAGATCAGCGAGCAGGGCTACGACGCCCTCAGCGACGATGAGAAGCAGATTCTCTACGACGCCAGCGAGTCGTAGGCGCGGACGCATCGCGGATGTCGGAGCGCGGCGTCCTGTGGGGCGCAAAGGACGCAACACGCACCACGCGCCGAAATAACAATGCGCAGAACCCGCAGGCCCTCGTGACGAGGGTCGGCGCCCGACGGGCTTCGGGGGGAGCCTACGCCCCCCTCACTGGTAGGACCTCTGAGCTTCCTCTTCCGCATCAATTCCGATTGACTCTATGGAACGCCCACGCCGCGAGACCCGCCCCGTTCAGGTGGGGGACGTGCAGATTGGGGGCGACGCCCCCGTCTCGGTCCAGTCGATGACGACCACCAAGACGCACGAGGTGGAGACCACGCTCGACGAGATTGGCCGCCTCGCGGAGGCGGGGGCCGACATTGTGCGCGTCGCCGTGCCCCGCCCCGAGGACGCCGACGCCCTGGCCGACATCGTGCAGGGGGCCTCCGTCCCGATCGTGGCCGACATCCACTTCAACTACCAGTACGCCCTCAAGGCCATCGAGGCGGGGGTCGACAAGGTGCGGATCAACCCCGGCAACATCGGCAAGCCGGAGTGGGAGCGCGAGGTCCTGCAGGCGGCGAAGGACGCGGGCCTCCCCATCCGGATCGGCGTCAACTCCGGCTCGCTCGAGGAGGACATCCTCGAGAAGCACGGCTACCCGAAGCCGGAGGCCCTCTTCGAAAGCGCCATGCGCCACGTGGAGGTCTGTCATAAGAATGACTTCGAGGACATCGTCATCTCGGTGAAGCACTCCGACCCGTACATGATGATTCAGGCCTACCGGCGGGTCGCCGAGGAGACGGAGTACCCCCTCCATCTGGGCGTGACGGAGAGCGGGACCCTCGACACCGGCACGGTCAAGAGCTCCATCGGCATCGGGGCCCTGCTGGCCGACGGCATCGGCGACACGATCCGCGTCTCCCTCGCCGCCGACCCGGTCGAGGAGGTGAAGGTGGGGCACCGCATCCTCAAGTCCCTCGGCATCGGCCGCCCCGGGGTCAACATCATCGCCTGCCCCACCTGCGGCCGGCTCGTGGGCGACCTCTTCTCCATCGTCGAGGAGGTCGAGACGGCCGTCGCGGAGCGCAGCTTCGACAAAGACCTGAACGTGGCCCTTATGGGCTGTGCCGTCAACGGACCGGGCGAGGCCAGCGGCGCCGACCTCGGCATCTCGCTGGGGCGCGGCCGGGCGCACTTCTTCAAGCACGGCGAGGTGGTCGACACCGTCCCCGAAGACGAGATCGTGGACCGTGTGCTCGAGGCCATCGACAACTGGGACCACGAGGAGGAGGCGGGCGGCGACGGCGAGGCCGCGGGCGCCGATCCGTCCGGAAACGGGGCCCCGTCCGTCGAGGCCGACACGGGCTCGGACGACGAGGCAGACGAAACGGGGGTCACGAAGCCCGACCTGCCGACCTCCTGACGCACGTCGCCCAGGCTCTTGAGACGGTCGAACGCCAGCCTTCTCGACCCTGCGTGGAGGACATGGGAATGGAGGGGGGCGGTCTGGACGTATTTCACCTCTATACCTCCACACTTCCTCACCTCCAAACCCGACCCTGCTGTAGGATTCGGTATCAGAGATCCAACTCGAGGCTGCGCTGGCTGTCCCGCAGTGCCTGGGCGGACGCACGGAGGGCCTCCCCCTCGTCTTCGGAGAGATCCGGGACGACGTGTCGCGTCACCCCCTCGATGCCGACGACACAGGGCGTGCTGAGACACACGTCGGAGATGCCGTACGCCCCCTGCTGCCGCACACTGACCGGCAGCACGTTCTGCTGGTCCTCGAGGATGGCGCGGACGATGCGCGTGATGACCACGCCGATGGCCGTATCGGTGTGCCCCTTCCGGTCGATGATCTCGTAGGCCGCGTTCCGCGCCTGCTCGAAGAGGGCCGCCATCTCGTCCGCGTCCCACTCCTGCCCCAGCACCGTGCGGCCCTGGATGTTCTGCCCCCCGATCGTGGCGTTGCTCCAGATCGGCACCTCCGTGTCCCCGTGCTCGCCGAGAATGTAGGCGTGCACCGATCGCGGATCGACGCCGTAGTGCCGGCCGAGCAGGGCCCGGAAGCGGGCGGTGTCGAGCAGCGTCCCCGTACCGACGATGCGCTCGTTCGGTCGGTCGCTCATCTCCTGCGAGAGGGACGTGAGGACGTCGACCGGATTGGTGGCCACCACCAGAATGGCCCCGGGTGCGTGCTCGTCGAGCTCGTGGATGATCTCGCGGAAGATGTGGGCATTTCGTTCCAGCAGGTCAAGCCGGGACTCGTCGGCGGACGTCTGGCTGCTCCCGGCCGAGAGGACGATGACCTGCGCGTCGCCCATGGCCGGGTAGTCGACGGCCCGGCACGTGACGCGTCCCACCAGAATTTGACCGTGCATCAGGTCCATGGCCTCGCCCTCCGCCCGACGGGCGTCCTGGTCGAGCAGGAGAATCTCGCTGGCCAATCCCTGGTTGTAGAGGGCGTAGGCGGCGGCCGTGCCAACGTTTCCGGTGCCGACGATACCGACCGTTCGTCGTTGAATCATGGTGCGGGAAGAGAGGGGGTGTGCAGGCAAACGGGCGAAAGGGACGGGCGCGTCAGATCGACATCAGGACGAGCACAATTGTGAGGATAAAACTCACGACCAGAAGGCCGATCGCGAGCATGGCCGCGGTGCTGCTCGTGCGGGCCTCCCGGGCCGGACCGGCCGCCACCGCCGATCGCTCCACGGACGGGGACGGCTCGTCGGGGGCGTCGGTCTCTTCCTCGGGGGCCTCATGCTCGGTCCCGACCGGCACATCGGGCTCCACGTCCGGATCCGTGCCGAAGCCGGAGGTCTCGCTCCAGGGGCCGGCCGTGTTGTTGGGAAAGAGGGCGCAGACCCGCCAGTACAGTTCATCTCGCTCCCGGGGCAGTTCTCCGAAGAGTGTGAGGGTGGTCGTCTGGTCGAGCGTGAGGTCGACGATCGGATCGCCGACGTCCGGCGACGGGCCCACCTGGACGCGGTAGCCGCTGGCCTCCGGCACGCCCTCCCAGGTAAACGTGGCCGCCTCTGCGTCGACGGCGTCGCCCTGAATGGGACGAATCGGGACCGGGGGCGCGTCGACGAGAAACTGCGTGTCCTCCTCGCGGTCGTCCGGGGGCGTGACCGTAAAGGACGCGGGGACGCACCAGGGCGCCTCCTCGCTCGTCTCGGCCCGCACGCGCCAGACCACCGTGTCGGCCTCGGCCGGCAGGACATCCGCGAGCGGGACCGTCGTCGGCCCGTCGACTCGCTCGTCGTAGTAGCACTCGTCGAAGTCCGGCGAGGCCGCGAGCTGGAGCCGGTAGCCCGCCGCGTCCGGCACCGCCGTCCATCGAAACTCGGGCGCATCGGCGGTCACGGGACGGCCGGCCACCGGATACGTGGGTTGGGGAGCAGGAAGCGTCGAAGAGGACACGTCGGGGCGCGGAGACGGTGAAGACATGGATGGCGGAGCCATATGGTGAAGGGGTGTCAGATGGCAGCAAGGTAAGGGAACGGGGCCTCTGCGTCCATCCCTCTCGCCATTCAGACTGTAGAAACTTTTTTGCGTGGGCTGTGGGACGTCCTCCTACACGGGGACGGTTCTTTGTCTTCTCCCCCTCACCTGTTATTCTATAGGGCGCGGTTTCCTCTGTCGCCTCCAACGCAGGGGACTCGCCCTCCCGGCGCGGCCCTTCACACCGGCGCTCCCCCGGCGCGGTCGTTCACCATTGCCCCCATTAGCCTCCCCGCTCCATGACACTGAACATCAACTCCATTCTGTTTCCCACCGACTTCTCGGACGTGGCGGAGGGGGCGTTTGCCCATGCCGCCCATCTGGCCCTCCGGTACCACGCCACGATCCACGTCTTCAACGTGGTCTCGCCCGAGGACGGGGACGACTCGAATCCCATGAACTTCCTCCCCGTCCAGCCCGCCGAGGGGGGCGATACTGACGACACGGCGGTGCAGCACGTGGAGGTCCAGACCGCCACCCAGGAGCGCGGCACCGTGCCGGTCGTCTACTCGCAGACCGACAGCCCCTCCCCCTCCGAGGCGATCATCAGCTACGCCCAGGACCAGGACGTCGATCTCGTGGTGATGGGCACGCACGGCCGGCGGGGCATGGATCGCCTCCTCAGCGGCAGCGTGTCGGAGGAGGTGGTGCGGGGGGCGCCCTGTCCCGTCTTCACGGTTCTGGCCACCGAGGCGGAGGACCACGTGCCCACCATCTCGCGGGTGCTCGCGCCGGTGGACCTGTCGGACCAGTCGGACACGGTCGTCAACCACGCGACGGCGCTGGCCGACGCCTACGACACCCCGCTCGACCTCCTGCACGTCGTGGAGGAGGCCGCTTATCCCAGCGCCTACGGCCTCGATCCGCTCACCCCCGCCCTGCCCGACGTGCAGGATCGCGCCCGGGAGGCCCTCGAAACCCTGGCCGGCGAACTCGACCTGCACCCCGGCCCGGTCAACGTGCACGTTATGGCCGGCAACGCCGCGCGCGACATCGTGGAGTTTGCCGACGAGCAGGAGGCGGACCTCATCGTCATGTCCACCCACGGCCGCACGGGCCTGGAGCGCTTCCTTATCGGGAGCGTCGCGGAGAAGGTGGTGCGCCGCGCCCGGTGCCCGGTCTTCACGCTGAAGACGTTCGGCAAGTCGCTGGCGTCGGCCGAGGAAGAAGAGAAGTGACGCCGCGCCTACCCGGATGGGGCCCTGGCGCCCCGGGGACGGTCACTCGTCCGCCGCGGGCTGGGCCACCTGTGAGAGTTCCGACCAGAAGTCCGGGAACGACACGCGGGCGCACTCCGCGTCGTTGATGGTGGTGGTG
>JAZKTD010000440.1:0-2533 GCA_036625705.1 Salinivenus sp. | reverse complement strand
TCGTTCTTCAGCGCTGCTCCGAATTCGTCCATGTCTCCCCGGCGCCCCTTCGCGAACCGCGTGCTCATCGCGGTCGGCATCGTGGCGGTGTCCCTCCTCACGATGTACCTGTTTGTGGTGCTCTCGCGGGTCCTCCTCATCGTCTTCGCCGGTGTGCTGATGGCGGTGGGACTCGGTGGTGGGGCCGACATCTTGAGCCGCCGCACGCCGCTGGCGCGCCCGGGAGCCCTGGCCGTGGTGGTTCTGCTCGTCGCCCTCGTGCCGTTTTTCTTCTCCAGAGTCGTAGGGCCTCCGCTCACGGGCCAGATCAACGACCTGATCGTCCAGCTGCCCGCGGCCGCGGAGGCCTTCCGGGACCGGCTGGCCGACCAGAAGTGGGCCCAGCGCCTGCTCGCGGACCCGAATGCGATCCGGGACCTGATGCCCTCGCCGAAGGAGGTGATGGGGGGGGTCACGAGCGCCTTCTCCCGGACGCTGGGCGTGGTGGCGAACGTGTTCGTCATTCTGTTCATCGGCATCTACGGGGCCGCCGCGCCGGGGTCGTACGTCAGCGGCATCGTCCACCTGACGCCGGAGCGGCACCGGGCCCGCGCCCGGGAGGTGATCGACGCCCTCGCCCACGCCCTGCGATGGTGGCTGGTGGGGCGCTTCACGATGATGAGCGTCGTCGGCGTGCTCACGACCCTCGGCCTCTGGATCGCGGGCATCCCGACGCCCCTGGCCCTCGGCCTGCTGGCGGCCCTGCTCTCATTCGTTCCCTACGTCGGGCCCATCCTCTCCTTCATCCCCGCCGTGCTGGTGGCGCTGATGGTGAGCCTGACGAAGGTGTTCTACGTCGTCATCGTCTTCGGCATCGTGCAGACGCTCGAGAGCTACGTCGTGACGCCCCTCGTGCAGCAGCGGGCCGTCTCGATGCCGCCGGTCATTTTGATCACCGCCCAGATCGCGATGGGCGTCCTCGCCGGGGCCACCGGCGTGCTGCTGGCGGCGCCCCTCGCGATCGTGGTCATCGTCCTCCTCCAGATGCTCTACGTCGAGGACGTGCTGGGGGACTCGATCCACGTCCTGGGGCAGTAATCCCGAATCCTGTAGCAGGATTCGTGTTTGGATGGGAGGACGTGGAGAGGTATGGAGGCAAAGTACGTCCACACATCCATCCCGACAGGAGCCGGGCCATGCTCGTCCGGACCTCCACCCCCGAACGGAGCGTGCACCTGAGAACAGCAGGTGCCCGCGGCGTTCGTATGAGCCCGCTCCCCTCGGGCCGAGCAGCCCGCAATCTGGGGGTGCTAGACACAAGACACACGAGCGCGCCAGCAACCGCACCTCGCCTCTGTGGAGGCGCACCGCGGTCCCGAACCCGCCTCGGACCTGCATGTACAACGGACCGCGCTTCTCGAACTCGCCACGATCCCCCTGTCCCGATGCGTCTTCGCTTCGCCCTCGCCGCCCTTCTGTGTGCTGTCCTCGCCGTGCCGGTCACGGCGCAGGATCCCGACCCGTTCCTGCGCCACCCAGCCGTCCATCCGGAGGGGGGGCAGATCGCCTTCTCGTACCAGGGCGACCTGTGGACCGTGGCCGCGGACGGGGGGCGGGCCGAGCGGCTCACCATCCACGAGGCCTACGAGGGCCAGCCCCGCTGGGGACCCGAGGGGGAGCAGATCGCCTTCACCAGCGACCGCTACGGCAACGACGACCTGTACGTGACCGACGCCGAGGGCCGTACGCCCGAGCGGCTCACCTACCACTCGACCGACGACGCCATCGGCGGCTGGACGCCGGACGGCGACCTGCTGTTTACGACCCGGCGCACCTACGCCCAGGCCGAGTGGACCGATGAGATCTACCAGGTCTCGGCCGACGGCGGCACCCCCGACCGCTTGCTCGACGCCGTGGGCGCCGCGCCCCGCATGTCGCCGGGCGGGCGCTTCGTGGCCTTCGAGAAGGGCTACAACCGCACCAGCAAGAAGGGCTACGAGGGCCCGGCCGACCGCAACGTGTGGGTGTACGACACCGAGAACGACACCTACACGCAGATCACGACCTACGAGGGCAACGACCACCATCCGGTGTGGACCGGGCCGCGGACGCTGCTCTACATCAGCGAGCAGAGCGGCACCTACAATGTGCACCGGCAGTCGATCACCGACCAGGGCGCAGCCGACGGCGCGGCCGAGGCCGTTACGACGTTCGAGGACGACGGCGTGCGGGCCCTCAGCGCGAGCGCCGACGGCAACGTCGTGGCCTTCGAGCGGCAGACCGACGTCTACGTGCTTGAAAATGGGGGCGACCCCCGCACGCTCGACGTGACGATGCCGGCGGATTACCGCTTCGACCCCACCGAGAAGAAGGAAATGACCGACGGCCTGCGCGACTACGCCGTCTCCCCGGATGGGGAGCAGGTGGCCCTCACGCTGCGGGGCGAGCTCTTCCTCATGCAGAACGAGACGGACGAGCCCCGCACCACGCGCCTCACCGAGCACGCCTACCGCGACCGCGACGCGGCCTGGACGAGCGACTCGACGCTCGTCTT
>JAZKTD010000439.1:0-2535 GCA_036625705.1 Salinivenus sp. | reverse complement strand
TGGCCCCGTTCACCGACACGGTCAGCGGCGTGTGGTCGCTGAGGAGCGCGAGTTCGGCGTCCATCCCGTACGTCAGCCAGTGCGTCGTGTCGGCCCGGGCCCGCAGAAAGGCCCCCGGGACGGGCTGCTCGGGGATCGACGCGGACGGGCTCGGCGTGGGCGGCAGGGTGGGGTCGGTGTTCAGCGCCGCGTCGATCGCGGACCGCATGGCCGCCAGCGACCGGTCCGAGGCGGTCGTGTCGGCGTAGGATACGCCCATCGCCTCGCGGCCGAGGATCTCGGCGCCCCCGGCGTACCCGACCACCGTGCCCCCACGCTCGACCCAGCGGCGAACTGCTTCTAGCTGTGCGTTCGAGAGCGCGCCGTAGTCCCCATTCGGCATCACGAGCACGTCCTCCCCCTCCAGGTCGTCGGCCGAGAGGGTTCGCGTGCGGAGGGCCGTAAACGGCTGCCCGAGCCGCTGCTGGAAGACGTACCAGAAGGCGCCGTAGGAGGTCGTCGACACGCCGTCGCCG
Organism: Salinivenus sp.; assembly: GCA_036625705.1. Taxonomy (GTDB): domain Bacteria; phylum Bacteroidota; class Rhodothermia; order Rhodothermales; family Salinibacteraceae; genus Salinibacter. The sequence continues at coordinate 2,020 of JAZKTD010000439.1, read as the reverse complement.
GCGAGCACGGCGATGTCGGGAGGCGTGAGGGTGCGCGTCGTCTCCGAGCCGGTGCCGGTGGGGCCCCGCTGCGCGAAGGCCGTATTGGCGGCGTGGACCGGCACGTCGGCCCTCTGTGCGAGGACGTCGATGCGGGCGTGGAGCGCCTCGGGGTTGCGGCCCACGCGGGCAATGTAGCTGCCGCGGGGGAAGGACCGCTCGCCGACGACCATCGGGCGGTCGACGACGGCGACGGCGAAGCCTTCGTCCATCAGGCGGGCCACCAGGCGCGTCGAGCCGACCGACTCGGGGGTCCAGACGTAAGCGCTCTGCGCGCGGCCGTCGGTGCCGCCCTCGACGGTGGGCACGGCCACGTCGTGCGCCCAGCCGCCGGGGGCCGCGCGGGCGGAGTCCGGCAGCGAGAGGGGTGTGCTCGGCAGCGGATCGCCGGTGTCGGTCCAGAGCGCGGGCACCCCGCCGGCAATAGCCAGGTTCCAGGCCGTCACGTCGTAGAAGGCGTGGGGCTCTCGCTCACCGGGCGCCACGCGGAGGTTGCGGGCAAGGCGAGCCAGCTCCTGCTGCCGGAAGCCCTCCGGCAGCGAAATGTCGGGGAGCAGCAGCATGCGGGCGACCGTCGCGTCCGGCTGCGCAAACGGCACGAAAAACGAGCCCGCGGACACGGGGCGCTCTACCGTCGCGTCGGCCCTGACGTCGTAGCCCTGTACGGCGCCGGACTGCGTGATGCGCTCGACCTCGACGCCGTGCCGGAGCAGGGTCGTGGCCAGGCGGGCCGCCCGGCGGGGGTCGTCGCCGGCCTCCAACACCACGCCGCGCGGCGTCTCGGCCTCGGCCGTCTCCATCGCGTCGGCGAAGAACTGGTGGTAGTCCCGCAGTCGCGCTTCCCGGTTGCGGGCCGCCGCGTCGATCGTCGACAGCACCGCCACGAAGTGGTGGGCGATGCCGTCCTCGAAGGTGAGGATCGTGCCGTCCCCGCGCCGCCAGCGGAGCCCCTTGCCGCCCCCGCCGTCGGTCTCGTAGGTCATGCCGGTGGCGCCGTGCAGGCTCGGGTACGAGTCCCAGTACCCCGGATAGTGCAGGTCAAAGACGTCACGCGTGTAGTAGCTCCAGCCGTACCGGTCGAAGGCCCGGGCGTTGGACTGCCCCACCGTGTCGATCCACGTCGTGAGCTGGTCGGGGAAGAGCGGGTTGATTGGGGCCGCGTTCGGCGGGAAGAAGTACTGGGTCGTCTGGCCGTGGAGGTCCACGAACACCTGCGGCCGCCAGCGCTGCATCTCGGTGCTCACCGCGCGGCTTTCCGTCTGCGTGAGGCCGACGCCGTCGCGGTTGAGGTCGATCTGGAAGTGGTTGTTGTTCGTGTTCATCCCCCACGGCGCGTCGTGCTCGTAGGCCTTGGGGGCGGCGTCGCCCATCCCGAACGCGTTGTACCACGCCACGAAGCGCTCGTGGCTTTCGGGGTTATGGGCCATGTTGAGCAGCACAAGCGTGTTCTCGCGGATCCGCCGGGCGCGCTCGCTCTGTCCGGCCGTCAGCTGGTAGGCCACCTGCATCACCGACTCGAAGGCCGCCGTCTCATTGCCGTCGTTGGCCGAGTTGATCCAGACGGCCACCGGCAGGTCGGCAGCCAGCTCGTTCGCCTCCCTCTGCGACGTCTCTGCGGGGTCGGCGAGGCGCTGAAGCCCGCTGCGCACCGAGTCGAGACGACCGATCGTCTCGGCCGAGCCGATGGCGAGGAGGTGGAGGTCCTGCCCCTCGACGCTCTGCCCGTAGACGATGTGGCGCGTCCGGTCGGGGGCCGCCTCGGTAAGGGCCGCCACGTAGTCCTCCATGCGCCCGTAGGTCGTGTGGGTCGTCCCAATCGGGTAGCCCAGCACTTCGCGGGGCGTGGGCACCGCATCGCGGTACGGGCCGAAGGCGGTGAAGTCGAACGACGCGCCCTCGCACAGTCCCGAGGCCTGGCGGGCGGTGTGCTCCGAACGGCAGGGGTCGGGCGTCTGGGCGGCCCCCGGCTCGGCCCCGACGA
>JAZKTD010000438.1:0-2542 GCA_036625705.1 Salinivenus sp. | reverse complement strand
CGCGACCCGGTCTACTGGGACGTCCACGACACGACCCGTACCCGGCCGCCCGTCGTGGACCCCGGCCCGGCTCCCGCCGAGCCGCAACCGGCCCCGGACGACGCCACGGCGCTCTTCGACGGCGATGACCTCGGCGGGTGGGAGCACCCGGACGGGTCCTCGCCCGAATGGGTCGTGCGGGACGGCTATTTCCAGGTGGAGCCGGGCACCGGCGCGATCCAGACCACGGAGGGGTTCGGCGACGTGCAGCTCCACATCGAATGGATGAGCCCGCCCTCCATTGAGGGCGACGGGCAGGGCCGCGGCAACAGCGGCGTCTTCCTCATGGGCACCTACGAGGTGCAGGTCCTCGACTCCTACGAAAACCCGACCTACGCCGACGGCCAGGCCGCCGCGATCTACGGCCAGTACCCGCCCCTCGCGAACGCGATGCGGCCCCCCGGCGAGTGGCAGGTGTACGACATCATCTTCCGGCGCCCGCACTTCGACGACGACGGCACCGTCGTGAAGCCGGCCGTCCTCACCGTCTACCACAACGGTGTCCTCGTGCAGGACCACGTCGAGCTGACCGGGCCCACGGGCCACTACGAGCGGCCGCCGTACGAGTCCCACGCCGCGCAGCTGCCCCTCCGCCTGCAGGACCACAGCAACCCGGTCCGCTTCCGCAACGTCTGGGTCCGCGAGCTCGAGTGACCGGGCCGGAGGGCATGGGGGCGCGGGCGAAAGGGCGCATGGGAGGGGGACCGCTGGGCAATGGACGGCCCCGATGCCCCCGCACTCCCGTGCTCCCGCGCTCTCGCTCCCCACCGACCGAGGCGGACGGGCCCGCGTCCGTCGTCCGATTCTCCTCCACGCGCCGACCGCCCCGAGCATGCTCACCACGATCGACGTCGTCGTCCTCGTCGTGTATCTGCTTGCGGTGGCGGCGTTCGGGATCTGGTCGGGCGGGGCCCAGGAGACGACGGACGACTACTTCCTGGGCGGCCGCGACCTGCCGTGGTGGGCCGTCTGCTTCTCGGTGGTGGCCACGGAGACGAGCACGCTCACGGTGGTGGGCGTACCGGCGGTGGCGTACGGTGGGACGCTGACCTTCCTGCAGATCACGCTCGGCTACCTGGTGGGCCGTACCATCGTGGCCGTCTACTTCCTCCCGCGCTACTACGCCGGCCAGCTCGAGACGGCCTACGCCTTCCTGGGCGACCGCTACGGGAGCACCATGCAGGGGACGGCGTCGGTCACCTTCCTCGTCACGCGGCTCCTGGCCGACGGGGTGCGCCTCTTCGCCACGGCCATTCCCCTGCGGGTGATCGCCGACATGGCGGGGATGGAGGTGAGCTACTTCGAGATTATCTTCGTGATCGGGGCCGTGACGGCCGTCTACACCCTGGTCGGCGGCATCAAGGCCGTCGTGTGGATGGACGTCGTCCAGATGCTGCTCTACGTGGGCGGGGCCCTGGCGGCCATCGGCTTCCTGTTGGGCGACGTGCCGGCCGGGTGGTGGGGCACGGCGGTCGAGGCCGGCAAGACAAATCTCCTCGATCTCGGGCTCGACCACTCGATCGGACGCTGGTTCACGATGCCCTACACACTGGGCACCGCCGTCCTGGCCGGGGCCGTCTTTTCGATGGCGTCGCACGGCACCGACCAGCTCATCGTCCAGCGCCTGCTGGCCTGCCGCGACGAGTGGGACAGCCAGAAGGCGATCGTGGGGAGCGCCGTGATCGTGATGGTGCAGTTTGCGCTCTTCCTCGCGGTGGGCCTTCTGCTCTGGGCGCACTACGACGGGGCTACGATGGAGGCCCTCGGCCTCCGGCGCACCGACGAGGTCTTTCCGAAGTACATCATCGAGGGCCTGCCGACGGGGCTGTCCGGCCTCATCCTGGCCGGCATCGTGGCCGCGGCCATGAGCTCCCTCTCCTCCTCGCTCAACGCGCTGGCGTCCTCCTCGGTGAACGACCTCTACACGCGGATCACCGGCCGGGCGCTGGAGGGCGACCGCGGCGTGTTCGTCTCCCGCGCCCTCACGCTCTTCTGGGGCGTCGTCTTCATCGGCTTCGCGAGCCTCTTCCAGGACAGCACCAATCCGGTCGTCGAGCTCGGGCTCTCGATCGCCTCCTTCACGTACGGCGGCCTGCTCGGGGCCTTCCTGCTGGGCCTCTGGCACGAGCGGACGCGCCAGCTCGACGCGCTGGTGGCGTTCGTCGTGTCCATCGGCGCGATGGTGGTCATCATCTTCGGGGTGTGGCACAGCCCCGCGGAGGGGTGGACCTTCGTGCTCGGGCCCTCGGACGCCTACGTGGAGGACGCCGAGCTCCGCACGATCGGGTGGCCGTGGTATACCGCCATCGGGGCCGCCATCAACCTGGGTGTCGGAAGCCTGCTGGCCCTGCGGCACCGAACGGAGAAGACCGGGGCGTGAGGCCCACTAGGACGAAAGGCCCCGCTGCACGCGCCGCCCATTCCGGAATCTGCACGCCGGAGGCGAGTCCCCGCGGCGAAGATGGACGGAGAGAACAATGTAGGACTGCTGCAACGATCCCCG